>CAZCTS010000039.1:10056-12515 GCA_964501635.1 uncultured Oscillospiraceae bacterium
TAAGATCAGCAAAACGATCTTCTACCTTATTGAGCATTTCGGCGGCAAACTGGAGGAATTTTGGGGTTTTGACGGAAAGCTGCGGGTCACCCACAAAGACTACACCACGGTCATCGCCCTGCCCCGGGATCTGCTGATCAGCGGCTACGACAGCCGGGTGGTGAACACGCTTCGGCTCTGGGAGTCCACTTCGCCCATCACCATCGACATGAAGCTTTTTGCGGAGGGGAAATACCTGCAGTCCATGGGCGAAAAGCATATGGCCGAAGTGATCTCCAAGATTTTGTACCCGGAGGACGCTCACCGGGAAGGGAAGCTGCTGCGCCTCAAACAGCAGTATTTCTTCATCTCCGCCTCGATGCAATATCTCGTCAGGAAGCACTACAAGCATTATGGCACCCTGGACAACTTCCAGGATAAATTAGCCATCCACATCAACGACACGCATCCCACCATGGCCATTCCCGAGCTGATCCGGATTTTCGTGGACGATTACGGCATGGACTGGAACGATGCCTGGGACAAGGTCCGCCAATGTGTTTCTTACACCAATCACACCGTGATGCCCGAAGCCCTGGAATGCTGGCCGGAGGAACTTTTCCGGGAAACCTTGCCCAGGCTCCATTCCCTGATACTGGAGATCAACCGGCGCCAGAGTGTTCGCCTGATGCAGACATTTCCCGGCGAGGAGGCGCTCCGCAGCCAGATGGCCATCATGGCGGAAGGCCAGATCCGGATGGCGAATCTGTGCGTGGAATCGGCGCACACCGTCAACGGCGTGTCGGATCTTCACAGCCAGATCATCCGAACGGAGCTGTTCGCCGGCTTTGCAAAAGACACCCCGGAAAAGTTCACCGGCGTCACCAACGGCATCGCCTATCGTCGCTGGCTTTGCCAGGCCAACCCGGAACTGGCGGAGTTTCTGGAAGAACTGATCGGGCCGGGCTTCCGGAAGGACGCGGCCCAGCTGGAAGAGCTGCGCCGATATGCCCAGGACGGGCAGGTTTTGGCCCGGTTGGAAAAAATTAAGTCCAACAATAAGCGGCAGCTCTCCGCTTATGTTCAGAATGCGATGGGCGTGGCTCTGGACTGTGATTCCATCTTCGACGTGCAGGTGAAGCGGCTCCACGAATATAAACGTCAGCTCTTGAACCTGATCCACATCCTGCATCTGTATGTGCGCATCAAAGAGGATCCCAAGGCCGACATTTTCCCCAGGACCTTCTTTTTTGCGGCAAAATCCGCGGCGGGGTACTACATGGCCAAGGAGATCATCCATCTGGCCAACAGCATTTCCGGCATGCTTCAAAAGGACCCGGCGGTCAGAGACCGGCTCCGGGTGGTCTTCCTGGAGAACTATTCGGTGTCGCTTTCCGAACGGATCATGCCGGCCTCAGAAGTCTCCG
This sequence comes from uncultured Oscillospiraceae bacterium, assembly GCA_964501635.1. Taxonomy (GTDB): domain Bacteria; phylum Bacillota; class Clostridia; order Peptostreptococcales; family Anaerovoracaceae; genus UBA10908. Next base: position 11,463 of record CAZCTS010000039.1, read on the forward strand.
AGCAGATTTCCCTGGCGGGAAAGGAAGCTTCCGGAACCGGAAACATGAAACTGATGATCAACGGCGCCCTTACCATCGGCACGCTGGACGGAGCCAACGTGGAGATCCGCCGCCAGGTGGGCGACGACAACATGTTCCTGTTCGGCATGACGGCCCAGGAGGCCGAAGCCCTGTCGTCGAGCGGCACATACAACCCCTGGAACCTGATGCAATCCGATCCGGATCTTTCGGCAATCCTTCGCCTTTTGGCGGGAACCATCGACGGGTCCAGATTTTCAGACGTGTTTCACTCTCTTACTGCGGGAGATCCCAAGCATTCAGACGCTTATTTCGTCCTTCAGGACTTCGCGTCCTATAAGGAAGCCCAACAGAAAGTGGATCGGACCTACCGGGACCGGCAGGCCTGGAATCGGATGTCATTGAACAATATCGCCGGAGCCGGCTTCTTTTCCGCCGACCGGGCTGTGCTGGAATACGCCGACCGGATCTGGCATGTCCGGCCGATCAACGCAGGGGGAAACGATGCTGGTTTATGATCCCTCGATCCCTGTGCACAAGTGGCCCCGGGGAGCCGTGGTCCCCGGCACGCCGGTCAGCCTCAGTGTGATCCTTCCCATGGACTACAACGGCTTTTATCCGATCTATCTTTCCGTTAAAAAGGATGGTTCTGAATGGTCGGATCACACTTGCCTGGAACGGGGCAAAACAAAGGAAGGCATCAAGGTGATCGGAACAACCTGGACGGCCCCTTCGGAAGGATTGTATTTTTACAAGTTCTACGCAAAAAAGAGCGACGGGGTCGCGCTGGAGGAAACAGCGGTTTTTCAACAAACAGTTTACAGTAAGAATTTTATGACGCCCAATTGGCTTCGGGCAGCCCTGATGTATCAGATATTTCCGGATCGATTCAGGCGTTCGGGCAAACGGCCTCTCCCCACACAAAACAAGGCTTGGGTTTTCAGGGAAAACTGGGGGGAGGAGCCGGTTTCCGGTCCCGACGCCCAGGGCATCGTTCAAAACAACGACTTTTTCGGCGGGGATCTGAAGGGGATC
>CAZCTS010000040.1:0-10870 GCA_964501635.1 uncultured Oscillospiraceae bacterium
GCCCAGCCCTCGGTTCGGATCAGTTTCAGGGAATGAAAACCTGTGGGCAGATCCTCGATCATATAATAAACGTTCTCTCCATCCTGCTTTTTGATCCCGTCCAGCTTGATCCCGTCCACTTCGAATTCCAGATAGGGATAGACATCCACCACCCGGCCGGTCAAGGCGTTGACCGGCTGGATCCAGAGATCCTGCTTCTTCCTTTGATCGGCTATATGAACCGTCCTTCGTATGGTTTTCTGGCTGTCGGGACTGTCTTCAGCCCCGTACACAAAAACCAGTTCATAATTTCCAAGGTAGGAAGGATTTTTATAGTCAAAGACGAAATAGCCTACCGGAACGCCGTTCTCCTGATATTGGGTGCTGACCGTGCCCATCTCTTTGATTTGCGTTCCGCTCTTGTACAGATACACGTTGACTTTCTCGTCCGGCAGATAGATCCCCTCATTCTTTGCGTAGACCCTGTAAATTCGACTGCCCGGATACCCGTCCAGGGGGTCGACGTATTCGTCCTCCCGGATCAGGTTTTGAAGCTTCTCCGGGGTGACGGCCAATTCAATGTTCTTCCTATCCAATGCCCGGATGCTCATGGGCTGGGTCAACTCGTATTCGATCCCTTTGTTGTCCGTGGCCGTCAGCCTGGCAGTATAATTTCCTGCCACGGTATAAGTATGTTCCGTTTGAAGCCCGGTCGCGGTCTGCCCGTCCCCCAGATCCCATTCGCAGGACAGCAGCTTGCGGCCGGTCTTTCGGAAGGTTTCCTGCAGCGCCGCCGTATCAAAAGTGATTTTTTTGTTGACCAGGTAGCGGGGAGAGGGCTGCACGGAAAAAGAGCCTCCGCCGGCCAGATCCAGCTTCCTTCCGGTAGTAAAGGTAAAGGTGAGGCTGTCGTTCCCGCGCCCCGCCCCGTCGGCGACAGCGCCCGCCGGTATGGTCAGGGTATAGGTTTTGTAAGGCTCCAGCCAGACAGACAGCGGTTTCACTTCCGCCGTATTGCCTTCGCACCGCAGAAAAGCGGCCACATCGTTCCCTGCCGAATCAGTCATACTCAGCAAATGATCATTGGGCCCTTCCTGTACCGGGCTGTTGAACACCAGGCGGATGGGCTCGTTCACCGGGACATCCCAGGCAAAATTGACCGGATCGACGCTTTGGAGGGAAAGCCTGTCCTCTCCGGTGGTAAAGGAGAAGGTAAGATCCGAGGCGGCCGGCTCCTGGGGCGCCATTTTCGTTTTGACGAAATCCGCCGGGATCACAACCGTATAGCGCGTGTTCGGGGAAAGCGGCGCCAGGGGGATCAAGTCCAGGACGGTATCGGAATTCCTCAATTCACCGGTGACAAACGCTACCGGCTTGCCGGCAGCATCTGTCATGCGGGCCTGGCCTGCGGATCGGATGACCGCATCTTTGTAGTTCACCTGAATGTGCTGCAGAACAGACACGCCGGTTTCGTTCTCCTTTGGAAAGGTGGAAACAAGGGTGGGTTTCAGGGTATCCGGCGCCACCACAAAGGACAGGAGCTGCGTCTGGTTTTGATTCAGGAATCGGTCTGCAACGGCGGCGCCCGGGATCAGGAGCCAGTAGATCTTGCCCTTTTGCAGACTCCAGCCGGCGTATTTGAAGGAAACGGTGACCTTATTATCCCTCAGTTCGCACTGAATGGGGATGGAGGGGTAGAGCTCGTTCATCAGGGCGATGCTGCTGAAGTTGCTCCCTTTTGTCAGGCCGGAGGTGTCAAACGTAAAGGATATTTCGCTGCCCACGGGCACGTTGACCGCCCCGTTGGCCGGGATCGACGAAGCCAGACCGATGTTCCGGACGATCCTTTCCTCCACGGTATATGCGATGGCCAAATTTTCCGCCATGGGATTGCCGGCTTTGTCCCTGACCGTCCCTGCGGGGATCAGAATTTCATTCCTTCCCGCAGGCATCAAGCCGGATCTGGCGAGGATGATCAACTTTTTCCCCTCGAAGCGGACCATGTAACTGTCCGGCATGGGGGATCCGTTCAAGGTGACGTTGAAATATTTCGGCAAATACCCGTAATACTTTGTACCGTCCCCGGACACGATATCCTCGTTGAAGGTGACGACCGTTTCCTTGGTGCTGTAGGCCACATCCACGCTGTTGTGGGCAGGCGCAATGCTCACCGGCACCGGGGCTTCGGTGTCCAGCCTCGCTAAAACGGTATATTCAAACACCTTGGCCTTTGTTTGGCTTCCCCTTGTGACGCTTGCGCTCACCGTGATGGAGCGGTTGCCTTCTCCGATGGCCGGTCTGATGACCTGGCCGGCAATGCTGCCCGCCTCGCCGGCGCCGAGGCTCAAAACGTCCGGGGCGCCGGATGTGTAGGTGATCGTGGACCCGTAGAGAGATGTGGTGGAAAAGCTCAGGTTTTCAGTTACAGCGTAAGGGGACGGGTTCAGGCCCAGCGTGTCCGCGATCCTCAACCTGGCGGAATCTAAAGTCACGGCCTCTTCATCGCTTATTGGCAACGCTTTCACGATCACTTCAAACGTTTTTTCCAGGCTCTTGCTTCCCCGCCCAATGGCAGCCACCAGGGTGACCGGGGCATCCCCGTTGGTGAAAGAAGGGGGTGAAAGCTGCCCGATGGTGCCCGGATCCATGGAGATAAAGCCTGCCGGAGCACAGCGCCAGCTGATGACTGCGCCTTCTTCGCCGGAAGCTGCAAGGGTCAGCGGCGTTTGCACCCGCTGCGCGTCTTCATTCTCTCCTAAAATAGCTTCGTAGGTGAGTCCGTCCCATGTTTTTGCTACGGCTTCCTCATCCGTGGAAGGAAATGCGGGCACCGTGATCTCAAATTCCTTTGTTGTTGCAAATTCTCCCCGTGTCAGGAGGGCCGTAAGCTTAACGACCGCGTTCCCTTCCGTAAATGTCGGCCGGTGGAGCAGGATCCCATCCGAATCAAGCACGAGAGGGCGATCGGAGGCCCATTGGATCTGGGTGGAATAGGCTCCGGCTGTATGCAGCGGGAGATCGGACGTCACCTGGGTCAAGGCGAGATTGGTGCCTCTGATTGCATCCTCTGTCAGCCAGGCATAGGTCTCATTGACCGCTTGTTCATCGGTGGGCTCATTTTCTTTGACTGTGCATGTAAATATTTTTGTCGTGGATTCCAGGCCTATTGTGATCGTTGCCGTCAGTGTCACCGCAGCGTCTCCCGCAAGAAACGCAGGGCGCGTGACGGCGCCGGTTTGGGTGATCACAGCGGGATCGCTTGTGGCCCAGCTGATGCTGCTCCCGTGAAGCCCCGTCAAGGGCAGGGCGAGCGCTGTCACCACATGATCCAAGTCGATGTTGCCGTTCAGCAGATCCCCTGTCTCCAGGGCGCCGTAGGCCTCCCACAGCAGATCTGAGTCCGTCGCAGCCGAAGGGAGGACCGTGGCGGAAAAGGTTCTGGTCTGAACTTCGGCGCCCATCGAAATGCTTGCCGTGAGCGCGACCTGGGCCGGCAGGGCTGGGTAAGCCGGTCTGCTGACGATCCCGGTAGTCGAAACGACCTCTTCTAAACTGGATGTCCACGAGATGCTGCTGCCGCTTTCGCCTACGGCCGGCATAAACAGTGTTGAAACGACCTGGTCCCAGGCGGCGTTGCCGTTCAATACCTTTAGATCGGCAAGCCATGCGGCGTCCAGGGCCACCATATCAAGATCGGGTATCTTGACTATAACAGTAAATTCCTTGTCCCGGGCAGCCGTTCCATTGGTGAGATGAGCGGTCAGGGTCACCGTCTGGTCACCCTGGGCGGCGCTTGGCCTGGCGACCGCGCCGGCGGATGTAACAAAAGTCTCGTTGGAGCTTGACCAGCTGATCGCACTTCCGTTTTCTCCTGCTGCTGGCAAAGAAAGATCGGATCGGACAAAATCAAGGGCCGTGTTCCCCTTGAGCAGCCGGTCTTCGGTCAATAGATCATAATCCTTATTGATTTTCGCTTCGTCCGTCACGATCAGAAAGGCCTTCGCCTCTGCATAGGCGCCTCCCTGGGCCGTGGCTCTGAGCTTCGCCGTTCCGGATGCGGGGGATGTCAGGTTCGCAGCAGCGCAACCGTTCGCATCCGTGATTGCGGAAGCGGGATCCAGTAGGCCAAAATCCGTGCTGAAAATAACCGGCACGCCCGCTACCGGATCGCCCTGTGTATCCTTGACAATAACAGTCCCCACGGCGGCAAAATGGCCTTCGCTGTCGATGGTCTCCGCGGATACGCTGACACTTGACGCATCCTTGTAGAGATTTTGAACGGAGTAAGGAAGGTCGTACTCGATGGGAAAGGGATCATTCTTGAAACCCCATTCATAGATGCTGGCATGGACCGAACGAGCCTCCGCGCCATGACCGGTAAAGCCTGCATAAACATCCTGAATGCTTTCTCCAGAAGGTGTTTGGAAAATCGAGGCCAGATCCACATCCACTGAAACAAGGGGACTGACCGGGTCCGCAAGACTTTCGCGTCCCAGATAAATTTCGAGTTTTTTTGCCGTCCCGTCGTATTGGATCCACACCTTGAACCTTTGGTTTGCGGAAAACTCGCGCGGCCCGTCTTCTCCGGATATGGGGGCCGGAGCCGTTGCGATGGGCGCTTGATATTCCCCGTTTGTATAGACGGCGACGTGGTGCCCCGCATCCGCTTCCAAAGATTCGAAAGAGGCTGTAGCGACTGCCTCGCTGTCCCCTTTTGTGTCAAACTCAATGCTGAGGCTTGGCGATGCGTCGATCGCCCCCATGGAATCGAAGCCGCCCGTGCCAAGGGCGGTGCTCGAATCTGCCTGCAGCGTAAAAGTAAAACCCTCATCGTAGGCTTGATATTCGGAGCTTATTTCAAAAAGAAAGCGGGTGCTGAAGGACAGGTCCCGGGCAAGCTGGATCTTGTTCCGGGTAAAGACGCTGCCGGCCGTCTCCGGGCTGCAATTGAGGGCGAAGAGATGGGCGTTTGACATATAGGTTAGGCCGGGCTGCCCGGAACCATTGAACTGAAGCAGTTCAGAGATCTTGCCGATATCCCCGTAGTCCAGCTGCACCCCGAGGCTTCCGAACAAAGGGGCTACAGACACTTGGAAGACTGCGGTATCGCTTGCGGTCCCTTTCGCGATCGTCGCCGTCAAGACAGCGTCATAGGAATTGATGCCCGAATAAGGCGGTCTGTCCACCTTCCCTTGCGCATCGATCAGATCGGGTCTGCTGGAGGACCATGCGATGCTGCTTCCGCCTGGACCGATTGTGGGAAGCTCCAGATCCTCCTGGATCCAGTCGAGGAAAAAGCCCCACATATATTTGTCCGTCAGCCAGGTTTTATCCGAAGCAACAGCTTCGAGATCCGAAAAAACGGGCTCTTCTGCGGCATGCACTTGCGTGAATGCGCCCGGACCCGCAAAATGAACGGGCAGAATACCCAAGATCAGAATGATCGCTGCCGCAATACTGATGGCTCTTCTGTGTTCGTTCATGACGATTTCTCCATTCTCAAGTAAAAGGTACTATTCTCGCAGACACGTCGATCAGCGAAAGGACCATCCTGGCGGCCTGGGCTCTCGTGCCTCCGGCGTCTCCTGCAAATGTGCCCGATGCGTCGACTCCTGTGACCATGCCCTTTGCATAGGCTTGCAACACATAATACGAATCGGTCTCCTTCGCGGCCACTTGATCGTAATCGGACATCCTGCCCTCGACACCTTCTGTGTCGACCGGCGCTTCGCCCAGAATATTTTCCGAGAGCCGGGTCAGGATCCGGATCATCTCATAGCGCGTGATCGGCGCATCCCAGCTTGTTTCGGGGATCTCGCCGCTTTCCAGGATCCCTTTTTCCCTTGCTGTCTTAAAAATTCCCTCCGCCCAATGATTGCTTAAAGATTCCGCTGTGACGATCCTTGCTGTCCCGGCGCCGGCTGTGGCGCTGGCAAGCGCCAGCTTTAAGAATTCGGCCCTCGTGATCGTGTGGTCCGGCTTAAATGTCGCGTCCCCATATCCATGGATCGCCCCCATTTGGATCAGGCGCTCGATCGCCGCTTTGGCCCAGTGGCTTTGGATGTCCGACAATTCTCTGGACGAAGTCATCGAAAGATCTCCGCCCGCCATCGCCTGGGCCAATGTCCTGTCGGGCACGCCCACATCTTCCACAATAGTCGACCCGTCCAGCTTGTCTGCGTGGGCTTTCGCATACACAAAGTCGCTGAAATCGCGAACATAGGTTTCGTCAACATACAGCCGGTACTTGAAATATCCCGTCGAGCGCCCCTGTTGAACGGCATGCAAGGGCAGTAAATAGTTTTCAGCGTAGGTCTCCCGGTACAGTTTTTGATCTGTGGGCAGCGGCGCCAGGGTGGTCTCTATGGTCACGACCGGCTTGAGCGTCCGGGCAGCGGTATAGTCCGAAAAAAATCCGCTTTCGACCCCTGAGGAATAGGAATCCACTTGATAGTTATTCACATTGTGCAAGGTGCTTGCCAAATCCAGCGAGCGTTTGTTGTAATCCACCCCAAACCAGTACTTTCCGCAATCGATGATCTTGCCCCGGGAATGAAAGCTGAGAAAATTTCTGAAATCGTACTTCAGCACATAGGCCATCACGGCCCTGGTCTCCGGCTCGCTTCCGCCGGTCGGCCCCGCGTAATAGCCGTTCGCTGGATCGTCCCGGGTGATCAATCCCGGATAAAGCTGAAACTTGTCGATCCATTTCATCGCAAGCGGGTCGTAATATTCGTCCGGGTAATTTCGGTTCAGATCCACTCCGGCCAGGTTAGCCTTGAAATCGGAATAGTCCCTCACGGCGACGCCGGACAGCCAATTTTTGCCCGCAGCCGTGTCGACGGAGCCGATTCCAAATTTGACCAGGTCAAAGCCGTCCGGATTGACCAGCGGAATGAAATGGATCGCCGCTTTGCCCAGCTCCGATCTCAAATTGAATTCAGCGATATGGCTGTCGTCATAATAATCCTTCGCATAATCCTCCATCGCTTCCATCAGGAGGGGCGTATTGACGGTCTCCCTGCCGTGGGTGCCCGCTTCCACATAGTAATGCTCGCGATATAGATTAAAATCGTCCCTGTCTATGGTTTCTTGGACGTCTGCTGTCATTATCATAACATAGATCGGCTTGCTGTCGCGGGAATATCCAATGATTTCCAAATGCAGAATTTCCGGGTAGGCTGCCGCAAGCCTCTGCGCGATGTCGTAATACTCCCTTGACGAATACCCTGCGCCCCTGTCGAAATCAAAAATATCCGAAGGATCGGCGGAGACTGGCGCTGCCCATGCCAACAGGCAGAGCGCCAGCAGGATGAAAAAGAATGAATGGTGTTTGTGGATCATCGATGAATTTCCTTTTTCTGGTTATGAAGTACTCCCGGGCGGCTATTTCCTGCGCTGCCCGATCTCTTTCACAAAATATTTTGGCGATTCTTGGTAGCCTTGCCGCTCGTAGAACCGGTGCGCGTCCACGCGCCGGGCATGACAGTGCACTTCGATCCGGTCACAGCCCCGCTTCCTAGCGGCTTCGACGCAGTATTCTTCGATCTCTTTGCCGATGCCCCGGCTTCTGACCGGCTCGTCCACGGCAAAATAGCTGATCCGGGCAATGTCACCCTCCAGACCGATCTGCGGGATGATATGCAGCGACGCAAAAGCCGCCACCGCACCCTCCCATTCGTACACAAGGACTTCTTCGTCGGGATGCGCCAGCAATTTTTCCAGTTTGTCTTTGATAAACCGTTCTGTGTCCGGATACCCCAGCTGGTCGAGCAATGCGGAAATGCTTTTCCAGTCGCCGGTCACAGCCTTTCGAATGCCCATGTGCTCCCCCTCTCCCTATCGATACTCGTTATAAGTAGCGCCGCACACGGCCCATATAAGCCGTGTACTCTTCGCCGAATTCCCGGATGCACCACCGCTCTTCCGACAGAATGATCCAGTGAGAGGATACCTGAAACAGGCCCAACAAGACGAGCAGTATCCAGGAAGCCGGCATCAGGGCGCATCCAAGCAGACACAGGAAGAAGGCGACGTACATGGGATTGCGCGACAGGCGATACAAGCCGCCTGTATTGAGCCCAATGGTTTTCGGCCGGGCATAGTCGACCATCGATCTTGCATACAAGGCAAGGCCCAAGCCGTAAACGGCAGCCCCGGCATAAAACCAGACCGAACTCGTCTTGATCTTATGAAACATCAGCGCCACGGCAAAAAGGATCAGCGTCACCTGATACACCCAAAATGCGATCCGCTCCTTGCCTTGCAGCGGCGCAAAGTGAGCGGCCCGCACAAAGGCTTCTTTGTTCAGAAAAACCAGCAGAGCATACCGTATTGCCAGGATCGGCAAAAGAGTTATGAAGGCGTTCACCTCCAAGCCATCTTCTTTTGCATCACCGTGTTCAGATCCCGGATGGTCTGCGCGTCCCGGATCTCGAAAATGCAGGGCAGGGATTTCCCCACGCGCTTGGTTTCGGCGATCCGCGCCTTTGCTCTTTCCGAAAGGTCCAGCGCGCCGATCTCCGGGATCCTGGCCTCGGGCACATAAACCGTGGCCTGCATATAGCCCGGCCAGGCAGACATCCAGACGATGGTCTTTTTCTTCTTCCGGACCTTGCACAGCCAGGTTTTTCCGTCAAGATAGTAACGCCACTCGTGGGTCATATCGTTTTCGTCAAACAGATCCAGCAGCGCCAGATATTGCGGGTACGAATCCCCGAGCACCGATTCGAGAACCCTGGCATCCGGGAACAGGTCCTTGTCGTTCAATACCTTGTTGTTGATCGTTTCCACGCTGCGTTCGCCCCCTCTACTTACTGCGTTGCCTCGTCGGAGGATATCGTCGAATGGCTGTGGATGTAGAACTCTTCCTGGCTGGGCTGATACATTTTCTCTTTGGCCGGAAAGCGCTGATCGTATTCCCTGACCTTGTCCTGGTCGAAATGATACACGGGGCTGTCCTGATAAGACCACCTCCGTCCGTCAAAGACGCCGGGCTTCAGCTCCTTGACCAGCATCCCGGAAGGAAATACCGCTCCCTCCAGACAGACATTGAACCTTGTGCAGCTTTTAAAGCCCCGGGCAACGTAGTTGGCAGGGTTCCCGAAAATGACGACCGTATCGTAACCCATGGCCAGCGCTTTGTCGAAGGAGATCCTGAGCAGCTCCTTGCCGATGCCCTTCCGCTGATATCCGGGCCGAACGCAGAGCGGGCCGAAGGTGAGGATAGGCTTTTCGTTTCCCGCCTCGTCGATCAGCCTGGCTTTCGTGTACATGATGTTGCCGACGATTTCGCCGTCCATTTCCGCCACGAGATCCAGCTCGGGAATAAAATCCTCGTGTCCCCGCATCGAATGGACCAGATAGTGCTCGTCGCAGCCCGGCACATACAGATTCCAAAAGGCCTCCCGGGTCATTTTTTCGACGATGGCATAGTCTTTTTCGGTTTCGTTTCTGATGGTGAGGTCGCTCATTACAGTCTCCGTTCCAAGCATGATCTTACAAAGTAATATTTGTCATAGTAATGAGCGCTTATACTCCTAATTTCTTTTTCATTTGTTCTGTCCATATCCTGTCCATGCGTTCCATTCTTTTCTTTTTCAGATTCTCTTTGATGATCCAATGAATGTCTTTGTCCGGATGCTCCGCCCACTTTTCTATCCATTGCTTGCCTTCGGCCGGATTACCTGCCGCTGCAACACTCCAGCAGTAAGCCATACTCTTTTTTAAGGCAATGTAACTGCCTTCTTTTCTGTCCTGGCTTTCGCACATGGATTCGGTTATTCGATTCAACAGATCAAGAACTGCCGAAGCTTGGTTTTCTGTTGTCAATAATTTCGGCTCGCAAAGCGCTGCAGCCGCAGCTCGCTTCTCGTAGTTATTGCCCTCTGCCCATTTCCGCATCTCATAGATCAGATCGTCAAAATGTTCTTCTCCGTAATTCTGCAGCGCCATTGCGACGGCTTCGCATGTTCTCCACCGTGTATCCGACGCCAGTGTGCGCAATGTTTCCAGGCATTCCTTCTTGCCTTGCTTCAATAGCTCCCCCAGTCCTATTGTGCCGCAGAAACTCAAAAACTCCCCGGGCGTATTGACCGGCGCTATTTCCGGCGTGTTTCTCAGAAGGACGTTGAAGTATGTCTCTGTCCCCAAGAGCGCAACAGCCTGGGCCAATTCGATATTGCCGCGAGGCCCGGGAAGGCCTGATTCAGCAAGAAGATAGGGGGTCCAGTCGCTTATGCTGCTTAATATTTCTTTGTACTCTGTTATCTTGCGCATGTTGCTTTTACACTTTTCTCATACCGGCCATAGGCATTCTCCCAAGCATCCGCCAGTTTAAAGAATTCTTCATATCCATTAACCCTTATGTATTCTACCGCCTGCTTATACTTCTCATACTTATATCCCTCGTGATTGTGAAACGCCTGTATGATGGAGCATTCGCTATATAATGAACAATCGGCACAAGAATGGAAGTGCTTCTCCATGCAGCATCTCTTGATGCTGCATTTTGCTTTCGTGATATCTCGTTCGCCGTTTTCGTAGCCGATTTTGCAGCCCTTGCATGCTTTCGCTGCAAATACCTTGCAAGTTCTGCAGTAAGCTCCGCAACAGCCAAGTTCCACAACGGTCATAGGATGCACTCACCCTTCCGCGTAAGAAAAACTGTCTCCCACGCCCAGATCTTCCACTGTCACGACCCGCGCCAGACTGATTTTGGCCTTTACATCGGTGCAGTGGCAGGGATGCATGGCGGCAATTTTCTGCCCGGACAGATAGTCCAGGATACGGTCCATCACTGCCGGATCTACGTCCAGCAGATGGAAGCCTCCGATCACGTCCACGATCCGGTCGTCGCCGCAGACTTCCTTCGCGTACTCGATGGTGTTGC
>CAZCTS010000040.1:10880-12369 GCA_964501635.1 uncultured Oscillospiraceae bacterium
GTATTGCAGATCCCGGCGTGGCAACAGCCCGTTACGATCACGAGTCCCTCGTCGGTTTTGTAGACCAGTGACGTATCATCGATGATATAGTCCGGCTCGGGCTCCCCACCTGCGCCCTTGGTGACGCCAAAGGTAATCTTGTTTTCGAAGTCGTTGCGTCTTGGGATCTCTCCCAGATAAATCAGATTTTCTGTCAAGTGGAAGGGCTTGTTTTCCTTCCTGATTCGAAAGTAGTATTCCAATGCGCTTTCTCTGACTGTGAGACCGATCTCTCTCCCTTCGACGCTCTTGGACTCAAAGGCCTTTTCGTGGCCGATCAGCTCGACCTTCTTTTGCATTTGTGCCGCTTCGTAATATTTAACGAGCTCGCCGATGCCTCTGGTGTGATCGTCGTGCCCGTGGGAAAAGATGAGCCTGTCGATCTCCTTGAGGTCGATACCCAGCAGCTGAGCATTACGGAGAAAGATATCCGAATAGCCGGTGTCCAGCAGGATCTTCTGACCGGCCTCCTCGATGAGAGCGGAAAAACCCGGCTCCCCGTAAAAATACCGGTCGATCCTGGTATTGTTGTCGCACAAAATGGTAACTTTCATTTTCTTCCTCCGCTTATACTTCCAATGTGCTGTTCCGGTATGCAATTTCACTATAGGTCACTATTTCGCACTTTGCAACCTCTTCGGCGAAGTATTCCGCAATCCGGCGATGCTGCCGATGTGTGGAGGTTGATTCTTCCGGTCGATTTCTCTATACTCAAACTACGCAGAGCAAACCGATGCAAGAAAAGGAGAAATCATGCAACTCACGCTCATACGAAGCGCCACCCTGAAACTCGAATACGGGAATCAGCGCTTCCTGATCGACCCCGCTTTTTCCGCCAAGCTCACAGGGCCTTCCTTTGCCGGAATATCGAAAAACCCTCTGATCGATCTGCCTATGACCGAGGAAGCGATCCTGGAGGGGGTGGATGCGGTGATCGTCTCTCACATCCATTCCGACCACTTCGACAAGGCGGCCCAGGAGTATATCGGCAAGTCTCTTCCGATCCTCTGTCAGCCAAACGAGGAGGCGCTCATCCGGGATATGGGGTTTGAGGACGTCCGGCCCATCGGAGAGCGCTGCCGGTTCGGCGATGCGGAAATCGCAAGGACCTATGCCAAACACGGCTCGGGCAGCGTGCAGGAGGAGATGGGGGAAGCGTCGGGTTTTGTGTTCAAGGCGCCCGGGGAGCCGGTGGTCTATTGGCCGGGAGATACGATCCTCTGCAACGAGGTCCGCAGCGTGCTTGCGAATGAAAAGCCCGCCGTGGTCATTCCCCATTCGGCGGGTGCGGTCTGGAACGGTGTCAAGATCCTCTTCGACGAAGTCGAGACCGTGGAGATCTGCGAGGCAGTCCCGGATGCGACGGTGGTGGCGGTGCACCTGGATTCCTACGATCACGGCACGGTCTCCAGAGAGTCGCTGCGCGCCTACGCCTCGAGCCGGGGGATCA
>CAZCTS010000041.1:0-11776 GCA_964501635.1 uncultured Oscillospiraceae bacterium
ACTACTTAATGGGCTCGTCTTCAAGCATCTATGATCCTCAATCATCAAAAGTCCTCCATTGAGCTGTTCTTCAAATAAAAACAAGGCACGTGCTTTCGCACATGCCTTGCCGGATTTGTGCTATTTTTCGGCGGGTTCGCTCTTCTCTTTCGCGCCGAGTTTTCGAATGTTCCGCGGGGTCGGCTTCGCCTCCGGTTCTTTGTCGGAAGATTCGGCTTCTGCTTTGGCTTCCACGATCTTGCTCTTGCCTTCCCCGACCACCTTCTGGGAAACGGCCCATTTGGCCACCTCCAGCCGTACCTTCTCTGCGCCGACCTGGATGGTGAAGCGATCCTCCCGGACCCGGACCACCTTGCCGAACAAACCGCCTATGGTCACAACGTCGTCTCCCACCTTTAGACTGTCTCGCATGGCGGTGACTTCTTTGTCGCGTTTTCGCTGTGGACGGATCAGGAGAAGATACATCGCTGCGAAGAGCGCGACCAGCATGATGATCTGTATGGTAAATTCGTTCATTGGCATCCTCCTTGGGGCAACTGATGAGTTGATTATAACGTAGTCTGAGATAAAAAGAAAGTAGTTTTTCTTGATTTCAGAATTGGCTTGTGTTACCATATCGATGTTCCGCCGGCGTGATGGAATTGGCAGACGTGCTGGACTCAAAATCCAGTGGTGGCGACACCGTATCGGTTCGACCCCGATCGCCGGCACCAAAAGCGCATCGTTTGATCGATGCGCTTTTTTTCTATAACAAAAGCGGCCCTGTAGGGCCGCCAAATGTGCTTGGAATTCGTAAAATCTACTCCTCTTTAATGACCGCTTTGCCATCGTAATAATTGCAATTCGGACAAACCCTGTGGGGTAGCTTGGGTTCGTGGCACTGTGGACATACGGATAGCGCAGGTGCAGACTTAACCATATTCGCAGATTTTCTAGAACTCGTTTTTGCTTTGGATGTTTTCCTCTTTGGTACTGCCATCTTGACACCTCCTTTTTCCGATATTAACTTCTTGATTATATAGATTCAGTTTTGTGATGTCAAGGCCTATTTGCCAACGATTTCGTAGGTGTCCCTAGCGATCATCAATTCCTCGTTGGTCGGGATGAGCAGGATCTTGACAGGGCTTTCATCCGTACTGATGCAGGTCTCCTGCCCTCTCACCTGATTTCGTTCGGGGCTGAGGATCAGGCCCAGATTCTCCAGATCGGAACAGATCATTTTTCTCATCAGGATCCCGTTCTCGCCCAGGCCGGCTGTAAAGACCACGGCGTCCGCGCCGTTGAGTTCGGCCATATAACCGCCGATGTAGGTCTTGACTTTGCTGGCATAGACCTTCAGCGCCAGATCCGCCCTCTGATTGCCCTTCTCTGCGGCCGCTTCGATATCTCTAAAATCGCTGCTGACCCCGGAAATGCCCAGAACGCCGGACTTTTTGTTCAGGATGTTGTTCATTTCGGATATGGTGATGCCTTCCTTCTGACAGATGAAATCGATGATAGCCGGGTCGATGTCTCCGCAGCGGGTGCCCATGACAAGCCCTTCCAGGGGGGTAAAGCCCATAGAGGTATCCAGCACCTTGCCGCCTTGAATGGCGGTGATGGAGGCGCCGTTTCCGAGATGACAGGTGATCACTTTCGTGTCGGCGATCTCCTTGCCCAGCATGGCGGCAGCCCGTTCGGACACATAGCGGTGGCTCGTGCCGTGGAATCCGTAGCGGCGAACGCCGTATTTGGTGTAGTATTCGTAGGGGATGGCGTATATATACGAGACCGGCGGCATGGTCTGATGAAACGCGGTGTCGAACACGCCGACCATCGGCGTGCTGGGCATCAGCTCCTGACAAGCCGAAATACCCAATAGGTTGGGCGGATTGTGGAGCGGGGCCAGGCTGACGCAATCTTCCAGCGCTTTGATGACATCCTCGGTGAGCAGAACGCTGGACGCGTATTTTTCGCCGGCGTGGACCACTCTGTGCCCCACCGCGCCGATTTCCTCCATACTGGAAGCAACGCCGTAGGTTTCGTGGATCAAAGCCTCCAGGACATGGGCAATGGCTTCCTTGTGGTCCTTCATCGGGATCGTGATCGTATATTTGTCCATTCCGACTTTTTCGTGCTTGAGCACGGAGCCTTCGATCCCTATTCTTTCCACAAGCCCTTTGCACAACAGGGTTTCAGTCTCCATTTCTAAAACCTGGTATTTTAGAGAAGAGCTTCCGCAGTTGATAACCAGTACTTTCATTCTCGTTGTCTCCTTATTTCAATGATCGCTTCAGCAAAATTACCAAAATAATTATACTCTTGAACCGTTGGGCGTGCAAATTTTTTCTGACTGCGCCCCCACAAAACAGGGCTTGCGTACCCGGTCGGATCCGCTGTAGATATCGTGTCCGCAAAGGATGCTGTACGCGTCCTGGGCCCGACAGTCCCACGCAAGGGATTGCCGTATCGCCTCCGTCTCATAGTCTGCCTGTCTGATATTGGTGAAGATCGGGATTTCGGACTTGCGCCGCATGCGGCGAAGCATCTTCGCCCCCATGTCGTTGAACCCCAGGACGCGGCCGTAAAACGCGCGGGCCTGGCGGATGCGCTCGTAGCCTTCCTTGTCCATGCTCAGAAACGCCTGGACCAGGATGCGGGCGATCCTGGCGTAGGTATATCGCTTCGACTTGATGGAATGGATCATTCCATCGGTGTCAAGGGATCGGATCACAGCCTGTTTGAGGCGGTTTTCCAATCCTTCTCCCACGGATATCAATTCCGAAAGCTCGGAGGCGCTGCGGGTGAGCAGGAGGTGCCGGAGGATCGCAAAATACCGTTCCTGTGCCGTGCTGCCAAAAATATCGGCTTCTGAAAGGATGTTCCGGGTCTCTTCCGGAATATAGGTGCTCCATTCCGCCGGAGGTTTTCCCGCCGCCGCCATTTTCCGAAGGGAGGAGGCGGAGGCGTATCCCTCGCCGGGCTCGGGCCTGTCGTGTCCCGCTCCCCTTCGCAATACGGGAAATATGTTAAAATCCGCTCCCGTGCGCTTCATCTGCTTAATGTATTCCAGGGCCAGGATATCGTTGGCTCCCCGTAGCAGATCTCCGCCGATGAGTCCCTGCCCCTTATCCTGGAATAGCGCGGCGCGTTCGTAGGCCGCCGGGTAGGACATCCCTTTCCGGACGGCGCTGCGGATCTGTTCGCCAAACAAGGGGCTCTCCAGCATCAGGGATTCTGCCGCGCTTTCCAGATCTTCGCGGTTTGCCGTTTCGCTTCCAAAGGCCAGATCCGTCACAATGCCGATGCCCTGAAGGATCCCGATGCCTCCCCGGGCGAATTCCTCCCCGCTGTTGACGGCATAACAGACGGGCAGTTCCAGAACCAGATCCACGCCGTTTTCCAGGGCGCAGGTTGTGCGAGTCCATTTATCCCACATGGCCGGCTCGCCCCTCTGCACAAAAGGACCGCTCATGACGGCGACGATCCCGTCGGGCTGAAGTTCCCTGCGGACCGTGTCCACCAGATATCGATGTCCTTTGTGGAAGGGATTGAACTCGGAAATGATCCCGGCTACCTGCATGCCTGCCTCCGTGAAAACAGCCGGTGCCATAGCGCCGGCTGTGCCTCTATTCGGTCTTGTCGACCTGGGCTTTATAGATTTGGTCTTTCACTTCGTTACGGCTGGAAGAGATGTTCTGATTGATCTTGTCGAAGGTGTTCTGGAGATCGTTGTACATATCCGTAAAGTACATGCTGTACATCTGGTCCATTTTTTCCTGGAGATTGTAAAGCATACCGTCTGTGTAATCCAAGATGCTCATCTTCATGATCGAAGAATGCTCCTTCGCCACGCGAAGTATTTCTTCGGCGCGGGCCTTGGCTTTGACAGTGATCTCGTCGGTCTCCACAAGCGACTCGGCTTTGGCCATGGCCTGTTTCAAGAGCGCTTCGTATTCCGCTTTGGCTTCGTCCAGGATACGGGATCGTTCATTCTTGATCCATTGAGCCTGCTGGATCTCGTCGGGCAGTTCGATGCGGATCTCCTTGACGATCTCCCGTATTTCGTCGGGGTTGACCATCACCTTTTTGACCAGCGGCACGCTGCCGGCCACTTCCATGATCTCGTCCAGCTCGTCCAATAATTCCAATACCTTCATTTTATTCCCCTTTCGATGTCGATGCTTTTGATTTCATCATATCCAGCACGCAGTCCGGCACGAGGCCGGCAATGTCTCCGCCGAGGGCAAAGACCTCTCGCATCAAGCTGGAGCTTATAAAAGAATGGCCCGGATTGGTCATCAGGAAAATGGTTTCCGCCTGGTTGTTGTAGAGCCTTGCGTTCATCTGAGCCATCTGGATCTCGTATTCGAAATCCATGGTGGCCCGCAAGCCTCGGATGACGACGGTGATGTCGTGCTTGAGCACATAATCCGCCAGCAGTCCGGAAAAACTGTCGATCTGGATGTTGGAGAGATGCTCGGTGGCTCTGCGGATCATATCCATGCGCTCTTCGTTGGAAAAAGCAGCTGATTTCGACGGATTTTCAATGACGCCCACCACCAGGACGTCGCACAGTCTGGAGGCCCGGTTGATCACGTCCAGGTGACCGGCAGTTACCGGATCGAAGGATCCGGCGTACAGAGCTTTTTTCAAGTGACTACTCCCTTTCGTATGGCTGGTAGATCGTGAGGGACGTGGCGCCGTAGCGCCGGGTTTTCCACTGTCTGAGGCAGCCCGTCTCCTCCGGCATGATCTGGCGGGTCCGGTGTTCGCAAACGATCAGCGCGTCGCTTTTGAGCAGGTCCCATTCCGAGAGCGCCGTCAAGGCGGAAAGCAGGGCATCGTCCTCGTAAGGGGGGTCCAGCAGGATGACATCCGGCTTCTCCCTGATCCTCTGAAGATTTTGACGGAAGTCACCCTTCAGCAGGACGCTTTTCTCTCCCATGCCGCAGATGTGGATATTTTCTGCAGCCAGCGCTAGACTTTCCTTGGACGCATCAGAAAAATAGGCTCTTCCAGCCCCCCGGCTCAAGGCTTCCAGCCCCAGGTTTCCTGTGCCGCAGAACATATCCGCCACGATCGTCTCCCCATTGATATAAGGAGCCAGTATGCTGAAAAGAGCCTCTTTGACCCGGTCCGAAGTGGGGCGGATATCGTCGTTCCTTGGTGTATTCAATTTTCTGCCTTTACATATGCCGGCAATGATCCGCATGGTTGATGACCTTTCTGTTACCGTATTTTAGCATGAGAAGGCGCGGGGTTCAAGCGAGCCCGCAGGAAAACTAGAGGACGACGCTTTCCGCCGCGTCGAATTTATTTCGCAAACGGATCCCGAAGGATCGGTTTTCCGGCAAGGACAAGGTGGGATCGGCGCGAAGGAGCTGGGCGGCGTCGTTTCGGCTTTCCTGAAAAATGGAAAAATGCCTCACAGGATCGGCCAGCACCAGTTCCGGCAGGCCGTGCTGCCGAACGCCAAAGAATTCGCCGGGCCCTCTCAGCTCCAAGTCCTTCTCCGCGATGAGAAATCCGTCGTTGGTGGAGCAGAACACTTCCGCTCGGGCGGCGGCCATTTCGCTCTGGGCTTCGCTGACGATCAGGCAATAGGACTGCTCTTTTCCTCTGCCCACGCGGCCGCGGAGTTGATGCAGCTGGGCCAAGCCGAAGCGTTCGGCGTTTTCGATGAGCATCACCGTGGCATTGGGCACGTCGATCCCCACCTCGATCACGACGGTGGAGACCAGGATGCCGATGGCTCCCCGGTAAAAACGCTCCATGATCTGCTCCTTTTCCTTCTGGTTCAAATTGCCGTGGAGCACAGCGCTCGGGATGCCGGGAAAGCGATTCTGGATCTCCAGGATCAAGGACTCGGCGGAGCGGCTTTCCATGGCTTCTGAATCTTCGATCAGAGGCGCCACCACATAGGCCTGACGGCCCCGCCGCACCTCCTTCTCCAGGAGCGCGTAGGCTTCCTCCCTGCTCTGGCCGCTGTATTGACTGGTGCGTATGGGGATCCTGCCCGTCGGCATTTCATCGATCAGGGAGATGTCCAGGTCTCCGTACAGAATTACAGCCAGGGTGCGGGGAATGGGCGTGGCGGTCATGACCATCACATCCGGATTTTTTCCCTTTTTTGAAAGTGTCAGCCGCTGGTTCACTCCGAAGCGATGCTGTTCGTCGGTGATCACCAGCCCTAAATTGCTAAAGGCCACACCCTGGGATACGATGGCATGGGTCCCCGTCACCACATCGACCAGCCCATCCTGAAGGCTTTTTAAGATGCTGTTCCGTTCCTTGGCGGAAAGGGAGCCGGACAGGAAGGCGATCCGCACCCCCAGAGGGGCCAAATCGGTCCGAAGCGTGTCGTAATGCTGACGCGCCAGCAATTCCGTCGGTGCCATAAAGGCGGCCTGGTATCCGCTCTTTGAGGCCTTGTAGAGGGCTGCCTGGGCGATGAGCGTCTTCCCGGACCCCACGTCCCCCTGGATCAGGCGGTTCATCGCCCCGGCCGACTCCATGTCCGCCTCCACTTCGGCCAGCACGCGCCGCTGGGCGCCGGTGGGCGCGTAGGGCAGCCCTTCCAGGAACTCCTCCATGCGCACCTGACTTGAAAAGCGTATCCCTTCCCTTCCATTCCCAAAGCGTTCCCTGGAAAGAAGAATGGCCGTCTGCAGAAAAAACAATTCTTCGTAGATCAAACGATAACGGGCTTCTTTGTATTTTTGCTCGTCTATTGGAAAATGAATATTTTGCAGCGCATAGGACAGAGCGCAGAGATGCTTTTTCGCGATGATGGAGGCCGGCAAGGTCTCTTCCGTCTCTTCTTTCTCCAACAGTAGCCCCCGGATGTGTTTTCGAAGTTCCTTTTGTGTAATGCCCTTTGTAAGAGGATAAATCGGAAGGATCCCTTCCGCTGGGCCGGCTCCGGCCGAGCTGAAATCCGGATGAAGCATGCGGACCTTGCCGTTTTGGATCTGTACTTTTCCGTAAAAAAAGTAGGCGCTGCCTTGCTGAAACGCCTGCTCCAAATATCCGCCCATGAAAAACAGGATCTCCATTCGCCCTGTTTCGTCTTCGGCCAGCAATCGCAGCGTCCGCTTGCGCCCGAATCCCTTTCCTTTTATGATCAGCAAAACCTTTGCCCGGATTAGGGCCTTTGCGCCGTCCTGCAGCTCGGCGATCGCGCTCAGCTTTCTCAGATCCTGATATTCTCTCGGGAAATGAAACAAGAGGTCCCTGGGCGTAAAAATACCCAAGCGCTGCAGAGCCTCGGCTTTTTTAGGCCCGATGCCCGGCAAACTTTGAATTCCGCCCTCCAAATCCACGCGCTGCTTCATTTATCTCTTTCCCGCCCTCGTGTTCAGGAGCGTGCGGTAATCGGTGCGGATATTCCGCTTGGCCACATTTTTGGACACCATCCCCGTCACGATCACTTCGATGTTGTCGATGGGCAGCTCCAGGTAGGTCATCAAGGAGAAGGCCAGGCGATCCATGATCCGGGTCGTCACCTCTCCGATGCTGGAGCCGAAGCGCAACATGATATAAAGCCGTATAAACAGGCCTTTTTCCGTCATTTTTACAACTTTTTCGGCCAGGGCGTCGTAATTGCGCAGCCGTATCATCACATCAGATACTCCGCCCTTGTAATTGGCCAGCCAGGCCAGGTCCCCGCAGGAGCGGAACGCGTCGTCGATCATCTCTTCGACGACCGCCTGGTCGATGCTGATGGCTCCTATGTGATTGACTTCCGTGTACAACATGTTTATTCTCCGCAGGGCGAGTGTTCTGTTTCGTATTTTATCACATATTTTGCGCCTTGCATAAAAAAAAGTTGCACAGAACAAAATCCTTGTGCTATAATGGCTTTTGTCTGAAATTAGAAGAGCGCCACGTGCCTCTTTGAATGAAATAAGCGAACCCCTAGAGGGTGTCAAAGGAGGTGCAGAATATGTCCAGAAAATGCGAAATTTGCGGCAAGGGCCAGGTTTCGGGAAACAACGTCTCCCATTCCAATAGACATACGAGAAGAAAATGGAATGCAAACATTCAGACGGTTAAAGTCAACGAAAGCGGTACGGTAACCAGAAAGAATGTATGCACGAGATGTATCCGATCCGGTAAAATCACGCGCGCCATGTAGCAAAGTCAAAAGAGGACGGCCAGGCCGTCCTCTTTTATTTCAATTATTCGTTTTCCTGCGCTTCCAGTTTTTTGATTTCTTCAAAGCGCTTGATTTTCGCCGTCGTGGTCTTGATGGTCGGCTCATCGTTCAGCACCAGGCGCTTAATGTGCTTATATGACGGCAAAATCGCGTTGATGTCGTCGATATCCTTCTGCACCATCGCCTGGAATTTCTCCTTGTCCAGTCCTGTGTCCCCCTTCAGGTCCGGATACATTTCCAGGACAACCTCTTCTTTGTAAACCAGTTTGGCGCTGATCACATAGTCGTCGCCCTTTTCCCAGCCGAACACCATGGTTTCCTCAAGATACGGCAGCTTGTTCAGCAGGATCTCCATTTCTTCCGGGTAGACATTTTTACCATTTTTCAGAACGATCACGTTCTTCTTGCGTCCGCACAGAAACAGGAACTCGTCCTTGTCGAAGTATCCCAGATCGCCGGTGTGGAACCAGCCGTCCCGCAGCACTTTTTCGCTTTCTTCGGGGTTTTCATAATAACCCAGCATCACGTTCGGCCCCCGGGCGATCACTTCGCCGACGCCTTTTTCGTCCGGCTCGTGGATTTTGAGCTCCACATTGCACATGGCCACGCCCACGGACCCGGTGCGAATGTTTTTGGCATTTTCCGCCGAAAGGACCGGAGAGGTCTCCGTAAGTCCGTATCCTTGAATGGTCAGGATCCCAAGCTCGTTGAAGCCCTTGGCCACCTCCGGGGATATGGCCGCCGCGCCGCTGATGACGAAGCGGAGTTTGCCGCCCAGCTGCTCCAGGATGGAATGAAACAGCTTGCGCCTGACATCGATGCCAAACTTCAACAGAAAAGAAGAAAGCTTCATCATGCGCCGCAGCAGTGCGTCTTTGCCCTGCTTTTTCGCTTGCTGGAAGATTTTTTTGTAGATCGCCTCAATGATCAAAGGAACGCAGATGAAGATGGAAACCTCGTATTCCTTGAGGTTTTGGGCGATGTACTTGAGGCCGTCGCAAAACACGCTGGTGGCGCCTTTGACCAGAATGAACGTGATGCCGGTGGAACTGAAAGTGTGGTGAAACGGCAGGAAGGCCATATTCACATCGGTGGGAAAAACTTCCTCGCAGCAGTTCAGCGCATAAATATTGGACGCCAGATTCCTTTGGGAAAGCATGACAGCCTTGGAGGCCGAAGTGGTCCCCGAAGTAAAGAGGATCAGGCTCATTTCGTCCGGCTGGATCCGCACTTCTTCGAAAGACCGGTCGCCCCGGGCCAGGAGCGCCTCCCCTTCCGCGCGCAATAGGCCGAAGGTTTCATATTCTCCGCAAGGCTCCATGGCGATCAGCAGCGACACGCCGGTGCCGTTTTTATCCATGATCTTCCTGACGACTTCCTCGTGGTCGGGGTCAAACAGCAAGACATCGGCGCGGCTGCGGATCAGGCAGGATTCCACTTCTTCCAAGGGAAGCCCCTTGTCCAGGGGGACCACCACCATTCCGCCGTTCAGGCCTGCGAAATACCCTGCGATCCAAGGGTAGCTGTTCTTGCCGATCACAGCCAGCCTTTTGCCGCCGTATCCTCTGGCCAGCAAAGCGGTGCCAAAGCTTTGGATATCCTCCCCGAATTTTGCGTAGGTGATATGCTCGTACTCTACGTTCCCTTTGGACGCGTGCTTTAGAATAAAGGCGTCGTGCGCCTGATTGGTTTGAATGGCTGCCGCCATCAAAGCTTTGATATCGCTGTACTCCACTGCCGGGTACAACATCGATCGATCGTTCAAAATGATTCCTCCTGCCATATGATTTATCTTCATGATATTTCGAATTTAATGTAGTTATGAAAACTATATTAACAGGACATCATAACGATGTCAACGATTGACCATATCCCGGATCTGTGCTACCATCACTGCATCAAGGAACGGAAAACGGGTGGAAAAATGATAGAACGTTCAAATTTCAAACTTCCGCGCTGGGAAGAACTGCCGGATATCGATTTATACTTGGAACAGGTGTTGACATTGCTGGACAAGTGGCTCGGCGACTCATTTTATCATCAAAGTAAAAAATTGCTGACCAAGACCATGATCAACAATTATGTCAAGCAACGCGTGATCAGTCCGCCGGTCAACAAGCGCTACGATCGCATTTCTGTGGCTTCGCTTTTTGCCATCGGCATTCTGAAAACCGTATACCGGATGGAAGACATCACCAAGCTGATCCACCTGGCGCTCCAAGTCAACGAGCCGGACGTTTCCTACGACAGATTTTGCACAGCGGTGGAGCAGGCTATGGAACGCGTCTACCGCGGGACATCGACACCCGGCAGGGAGGATCTCACAGACGCCCAGTATCTCCTCCAGGCGGTGGCCCAATCCTTTGCCTGCACTTGCTACGCAAGAGATTCATATCTTTCGAAAGTATAGCGCTGCGCCGGAGGGTCCCTCCATGCGCATCCCTTTCTCCGACCAGGAGATCCTTCCGTTGCTGATGATCCGATCCGGAGTCATCGGAAAAGCTTTTTCCGCGATCCCCCGCCCTCGGTGGATGAATACGCGCAGTTCCTCCCGGCTGTTCCGGCGGCAGAAGGAAAAAGAATCCCGGTCTCCGGAAATCTCACACAGATCCATATTTTTTAAATCCATAATATCCTTGCGAAACGCAAGGATTTTTTCGTAGATCCCGCGGACCCCTTCATCGGCCTTTTCCGGCTGGAAGCAACGGCGATTGGCCGGATCGGAGCCGCCCTCCATCCCGATTTCGTCTCCGTAGTAAATGCAGGCCACGCCGGGCATAAAGGCCCAAATCAGAAGCGCTGCAAAGAGTTTTTCGCCGGCTTCCTCCTCGCTGGCGGAAGCGCTCTTGAGCACGGTTCGGATCCTGGGAGTGTCGTGGGTGCCCAAAATGTTCATCAAAGTCATGAATGCGGGTTCCGGGTAATGGTCTTCCAAAGCTTTCAGCCGCATAGCCAGGGATTCGCCCGATTCGATGCCGTTCAAAAAACCCAGGATCCCGTCTTTTAAAGGATAGTTCATGACGGTGTCCAGCTGATCCCCCTGCAAATAGCGCCTGCGGGACCCGTAGGCCACTTTGTTGGAGGCGTCTTCCCAGACTTCTCCGATGACGCAGGCTTCCGGGTCTATTTCCTTGACCCGGGTGCGCAAGGCGTCCAGAAAACCGTCGGGCAGCTCGTCGGCCACATCCAGACGGAAGCCCGAGGCGCCGGCCCGCAGCCATCGGGCCACCACGGAGTTTTCGCTCCGGATCAAGTAGTCAAGCACCGCCGGCTCTTCTTCCCGCAAGTGCGGCAGTGTGTCGATCCCCCACCAGCAATCGTAGTGATGGGGCCAGTCTCTAAAGGCATACCAGTTGTAATAGGGTGAATCTTTGCTCTGAAAAGCGCCCAGGCTGTCAAAAGCGCCGTCCTTGTTGAAGTATCGGCTGTGGCTGCCCGTGTGGTTAAAAACGCCGTCCAAAACGACCCGCATACCCAGCTCTTTTGCAGCCCGGCACAGGTCGGAAAAGTCTTCTTCCGTGCCCAGGAGCGGATCCACGCGCTCGTAATCCGCCGTATCGTAGCGGTGGTTGGAGTAGGCCTGGAAAATCGGATTCAAATAGAGCACGTCCACACCCAGACGTGCTAAGTATGGAA
>CAZCTS010000042.1:0-11460 GCA_964501635.1 uncultured Oscillospiraceae bacterium
CGGCGCTTCTATCCTGAACGTGTCGGGCGGAAAAGACACGCCCGAGGTGGTGCGCCAAATTCGTCAATCCTATCCCGATGTGCCCATCATCGCCACCGGAGGCCCCACAGGAGAAAGCATTCTGGCCACGGTGGAAGCCGGGGCCAACGCCATCAGCTACACGCCGCCCACCTCCCAGTCGATTTTAGGAACCATCATGGATCGATATAGAGAACAAGGATTATAGGAGGATATTATGGAAAAGAGCAAATTGACCCAACAGACCCTCACCGTCAACGACAGCGGCCACAAGCGGCCTTTCGGGACCCTTACGACCCCCATCTGCCCCACGGTCACCTATGTGTTCGACAGCACGGAGCAAGGCCGCAAGCGCCATACGGGAGAAGACCCCGGATTTATTTATACGAGGCTGGGCAACCCCACCACCAACGAGCTGGAGGATAAGATCGCCCGCCTGGAGGGGGGCGAGGCCGCCGTGGCTTTCGCTTCGGGCATGGGGGCCATCTGCTCCACCATCCTGACCTTTATCAAAGCCGGCGACCACCTGCTGGCCGACAAGGCCATGTATGGAGGGACCTTCGATCTTCTGCACCACAAGCTGGGCGACTTCGGCGTGGAGGTGGAAGTGCTGGACTTCCGGGACCTGACAGCCCTGGAGGCGGCCATTCGGCCCGACACGGCCATGGTGTACTGCGAGACCATCACCAACCCCACCATGAAAGTGGTAGACATCCAGGCCATCGCCGCCATGACCCACCGGAAGGCGCCCAAAGCCCTGGTGGTGATCGACAACACCTTCGCCACCCCTCTGCTGTTCCGGCCGCTGGAAGCGGGAGCGGATATCGTGGTGGAAAGCGGCACGAAGTACATCAACGGCCACAGCGACGTGCTGGCGGGCTTTGCCGTCACCGACAAGGAAAAAGCCTGGCTGATCAAGGACCACGGGCTCAAGTTCATCACCGGGGCCGTCATGAGCCCTCAGGACGCCTATCTGGTGATCCGGGGCCTCAAGACCATGCCGGTGCGCATGAAGGAGCACTGCGCCAACGCCATGGCCATCGCCACTTATATGGAGGGATCGCCTCTCTTCGAAAAGGTTTATTATCCCGGGCTTGCCTCTCATCCGGATTATGCTGTCGCTCAAAAGGAACTGTCCGATTTCAGCGGGATGATCGCCTTCGAAATGGCCAGTTATGAACTTGCGCGCAATCTCCTGGACAATCTGCGGGTGATCAACCTGGCCGTCAGCCTGGGGGATGTGGAATCCCTGATCGAGCACCCGGCCTCCATGACCCATTCCACCTTTACCCCGGAAGAGATGGTAGCGGCGGGTTTCAACGAAAGGCTGATCCGGCTTTCCGTAGGCATCGAGAGCGTCCAGGACCTGATCGCCGATCTGGAACAGGCTGCTCAAAAGGCCCACGGCATGAGCAGGTAGCCGGATGCCCGCGCTGGAGGCTCTTTGGAACAGCGAAGCCGGCAAGTGGATCATGACGTTTATCGTTTCCATGGTTCCTGTGATCGAATTGAGGGGCGCTATTCCCTTGGGCGTAGCCCACGGTCTTTCTGTGCCGGTGGCGGCCATGATCTCCATTATCGGAAACATGGTCCCTGTCCCGGTGATCATCCTGTTCGTCCGTCGAGTCTTTCAATGGCTCAAGGAGCGGAGCAGCCGGATCGGCGCCTGGATCGTCAGGCTGGAAGAGCGTGCGGACCACAAATCCAAGATCGTCATCGATTATCAGCTGCTGGGCTTGTGCATCCTGGTGGCCATCCCGCTGCCCGGCACCGGCGCCTGGACCGGCGCCCTGGTGGCCGCGCTGCTGGAGCTTCGCCTCAAGAGCTCCTTCTTTGCGATCCTGGCCGGCGTATGCATCGCCGGAGCCATCGTTTCCTGGCTCACCTATACCGCAGTCAACGGAGGGTTCTAGAAAGCCGGCGACAGTTATAAAAAAACCTATCCCGACCGAAACGATTGTGGTATATTCAAAGGACACCAGTCGTGCGAAGATATGTACACACGGGACGACAGACAAAGGAGAAAGATATGTTTAAGGCAGAACAGCCACTGAAGCAGGAAAAAGCGATCCAGGAAAAGGGCATCACCGTCAGTTCAATGGTGGCGGAGACGATCATCGGCTCCGAGACCAAATACAAGGGGACGGTAGCGACTTCCAAATCCATTCGGGTGGATGGATTCTTTGAAGGAGAAATCAAATCCGGCGGTGTTGTGATCATCGGAGAGAGCGGCCAATTCAAAGGCACCATGGAATGCCAGAGCCTGTTCATGAGCGGCCAGGTGGAGGGCACTGTGGTCGTCCAGGGACGGCTGGAATCCACTTCGACCGGCCGGATCAAAGGCGATTTGACGACCAGGGAACTGATCCTGGCCGAGGGCGCCGTGTTCGACGGCACCTGCAATATGTCCAAATTCAATTCCGCCAAAAGCGAATAGCGGCCTGCGCGGGCATAAAAAATGCGTCCCATGGACGCATTTTTTTATTATTGGATCTACAGGGCAGGCTTTTTGATGATGATGCCGTCCTTCAGTTCTTCTTCCATATGGATCCGGTGGACCGGCCCGTTGATGCCCGCGGTGCCGCCGGTGTGGAGGAAGACGATGTTTTCGCCTTGCCGGATCGCGCCGGTCCTGACCATCTGCAGCAGGCCGTAGAAAGCCTTGCCGGTGTAGCAGGGATCCAGGATGATCGCTTCTTTCCTGGCCAGGTAATACATGGCCTCCCGCACTTCTTTGACCGGATTGTTGTATCCGCCCCAATGGTAGTCGTTGGTAATTTGGAACTCTTCTTTTTCCGCCGTCCAGCCCAGCTTGTAAAAGTTGCGGCACTTGTCAAAGTAGCCCTTTGCCCGGGCGGAGGCATCGGGTTCGTGGGAGGTGGAAATGGCGATGCCCGTCAGACGTACCGGGGACTTGGTGTCCTTTAAACCGATAAAGAGGCCCATATAGGTGCCTTCGCTGCCGACGGCGCAGAGGATCCTGGCTTCGTCGATCTTCTGTTCCGCGACCTGGGCGGTGATCTCCTGAGCACATTCATAATAACCCAGGATACCCAGCTCGTTGGACCCGCCCATAGGGATAAAATAGGGAACGTCGCCCTGAGCTTTATATTTTTCCATAGTCTCCCGGACAGCTCTTTCCTCCAGCTCGTCTTCGGAAGCCGCTCCGTCGGGCTGTACCAGATAGACTTCGCAGCCCATCATCCGGTCCAGCAGGATGTTGGCGGATATTTCTCCGGGATAGGAGCCCACGGCCACGATGGTGCACTTGAGTCCGTATTTCGCCGCTACGGCGGCGGTCAGGCGGCCGTGGTTGGTCTGGGGCCCGCCCACAGTCACCAGGGCGGTGGCGCCGGCCTGCTGCGCGGCGTAGAGAAAATACTCCAGCTTCCGCAATTTGTTGCCGCCGGTCCCCAGTCCGGTCATATCGTCCCGCTTGATATAGAGGTTGATCCCCAGGTCCCGGGATACAGCCGGCAGATAGTCCAGCGGCGTGGGAAGGTGCAGAAATGAGACTTTTTCGTGTCCTAACAGCATGTTGCCCTCCTTTGGCAAATTACATTTCGATTTGAGGCACAGAGTTCAATAAATTATTCTATCATTTTTCCAGCAGCCGGGCAACCGTGGGACGCACGTTCCAATAGTCGCAGAGCCCCTTGAACTGCTGCCCTGCCTTTTCTTGGGCAGCAGGTGCGATCCCCTTGCGGACGCAGCGCAGCAGAATGTTCTTGGCGGTGTGCTCCAGGCTGGTGAATTCGATCAGGGACACTTCGTATCCGCTGTATTCCAGGGCCAGCGCCCGCAGGGAATCCGTCAGGATGGCGGCGAAGCGGTCTTTTAAAATGCCGTGCTTCAGCACAGGGACCTGGTCCGGATTGTCCAGCTGTGAAAAAAGTTCATGCTGACAGCAGGGAACAGACAGGATCACTTTGGCCTGCCAGCGGACCGCTTGGATCAGGGCATAGTCCGTGGCCGTGTCGCAGGCGTGGAGGGTGACCACCATGTCCGCCCGGCTGTCCTGACTGTACGCGGCGATGTCTCCGACTAAAAAGGAAAGGTCCGCGTACCCCAGGGTCTGGGCGGTCCGGTTGCAGAAAGCGATCACGTCCTCTTTCAGATCCAGGCCCACAAAGCGGGCGCCCAGGCCAAGCCGGGTGTTCAGGTAATAGTACATGGCGAAGGTCAGGTAGGATTTACCGCAGCCGAAATCGATGATCAGGGGCTTGGGCGGGAGCGCGGGGAGGCAGTCCTCCAGGATCTCCAGGAAGCGGTTGATCTGGCGGAATTTGTTCCGGTGACGGTCTTTGACGCTCCCCTCCGGCGTCATGATCCCCAAAAGGATCAGAAAGTCGCAGGGCGCGCCCTCCGGAATAAGGTATTGCTTTTCCCGGTCGTGGGACAGGTCCTGGGGCTTCTTGGTGGGGGGGGCTTTGAAGGATCCTTTCCCGGTCGGGCTTGCCGGCCAGGATCGTGTAATCGCCCTCGACGGCGAAAAAGCCGGCTTGCTTGAACTGTTGCCGCAGCAAGTCTTCAACCAGGGAGGGGACATCACCTGGCTTCCGGTTTTCGTGAAAGACCTTGTCCTGCCGATGGTATTCCACCTGATACAGGACATCTCCCTTGATCTGAACCGGCCGCAGGGCAACTTTCAGGCAAGGCTCGCTTTTCTTCCGGCGGTCCGAGAGCACCGCCGAGATCAAAGATCCTTCTTCGAGAAGCCTATTTAGGAGTCTGATCGTGTCGTCCATGAGATCCGCTCCTCCGGGGGCGTGTCGTGCATGCGGTCCAGCTCGTCCTGGATGACTTGCTGGACTTCCTGGCTGACCGTTCGTGTCTGTGCCTTTGGCATTTCCGCTGTGGAAATGGGGGGCAGAATGTGCAGGCGGACTTCCCCCGGCTTCATCCACCCGTTCCGGGCCTCCATCACCTTCCAGCTCCCGTCCAGGGCGAAGGGAACGATGGGGACCCGGGCTTTCAGGGCGCAGCGCAAAGCGCCGGCTTTAAATTCCAGCATATCGGGACCCTTACTGCGGGTCCCTTCGGGAAAGATGATCACCGACCGCCCCTGCTCCAGGAGTTCCTGGGCCCGGTTCAGGGATTCCAGGGACTGGCGGGGATTTTTGCGGTCCATAAAAATGCAGTCGAAATGGGTCATCCAAAGACGGATGCCCGGGATCCTGGAGGTCTCTATCTTCGCCACGATGCTTTTAAGCGGTCCCAGCTTGCACAGGATGACGGGGATGTCGAAATTGCCCTGGTGGTTCCCCACAAAAAGGGCGGTCTCCTTGGGAATGTTCTGCTCGCCTTCCACCCGGACGGTGACGCCGGCGGCCGCCAGCATCCATCTGCCCCACATCTTGGCAAATTTTTCCACGCCCGGATCGATGGGATCTCCCGGATCGTGCTTCAGTTTGAAGCGATAATAAATGGCCCAGGGGCTCAATACGAGCAATGAGATCCCCATGCTGGCAAACCAGAAAATTGTGCGCATCGTTTATTTTCCCCGCTTCTGCAATAAGATCATGAAATAGTGTATCATATATTGTCTCAAAGGGTGGCGTTGTTTTTTGATCTGTGGTAAAATGAACAGATTTTTAACAGAAAAGGGAAAAAGATATGGAAAAAGCCAATCAAGCACTCAAGATCATCAACATCGCCGTCATCGCCCACGTGGACGCGGGCAAATCCACGCTGGTGGACGCCTTTCTTGCTCAGAGCGGCATTTTCCGCGAAAACGAGGCAATGCTGGACTGTGTGATGGACTCCAACGACCTGGAGCGGGAGCGGGGCATCAC
This sequence comes from uncultured Oscillospiraceae bacterium, assembly GCA_964501635.1. Taxonomy (GTDB): domain Bacteria; phylum Bacillota; class Clostridia; order Peptostreptococcales; family Anaerovoracaceae; genus UBA10908. Next base: position 5,814 of record CAZCTS010000042.1, read on the forward strand.
CATCTACTCCAAAAATTGCTCCGTCATGCACCAGGGATACAAAATCAACATCGTGGACACCCCGGGCCATGCGGACTTCTCCTCGGAAGTGGAGCGCATCATCAAGACCGTGGACACGGTCATCCTTTTGGTGGACTCCTCCGAAGGACCCATGCCCCAGACCCGCTTTGTGCTGCAGAAATCTCTGGAGCAGGGACTGGATCCCATCCTGCTGATCAACAAGATCGACAAGAAGGACGCCCGGATCACCGAAGTGGTGGATGAGGTGTACGAATTGTTTATGGATCTGAACGCCAGCGACCGTCAGCTGGACTTCCCCATCCTCTACGGGATCGCCCGGCAGGGGATCGTTGTGACGGATCCGGCCAAGGTGGTCGATATCTCTGTGGAATCCGAGGGCGGCAAGGCGAAAAAAAGCGCCTCCGGCCAGGACGGGCTGGACATCAGTCCGCTGTTTGACGCGATCATCCGCCAGGTGGGCGGTTATCCGGACCGGCGGGAGGAGCCCCTCCAGTTTCAGATCTCCTCCCTGGGATACGACGATTACATCGGACGGCTGGGCATCGGCCGGATCGACGCAGGCATCCTTCGGGCCAATCAGACGGTGGCCGTGGCGGATCCCGCGGGCGGCGTCCGCCTGCAGAAGGTCAACCAGATCTTCGTCTACACCGGGATGAAGAGAACCGCTGTGGAGCAGGTCACCTGCGGGGATATCTGCGTCCTTTCCGGCATCCCGGACATCACCATCGGGGAGACGGTCTGCCTGGAGGACCACCCCATCAGCCTGCCGGTGATCCACATCCAGGAACCCACCATGAGCATGAACTTCATCGTCAACAAGTCGCCCTTTGCGGGCAGGGAAGGGAAGTTCGTCACCACCCGCCACATCAAGGAGCGGCTGGAGAAGGAACTGGAAGTGAACGTGGGGCTGCTGGTGGAGCCCACGGATTCCACCGACGCCTTTAAAGTGTCGGGCCGGGGCGAGCTGCACCTTTCGATCCTGATCGAAAATATGCGCAGGGAAGGATATGAGCTTTCGGTGTCCAAGCCCGAAGTGATCTACCGGAAAAGCGGATCCGGCCGCCGGATGGAGCCTGTGGAAGAGGTGCTGGTGGAAGTGCCCGAGGAATATGCGGGCAGCGTCATCTCCGAGCTGAACCTGCGGAAGGGCATCATGGTGAGCATGGATAGCCGGAATGGACGATCCAAATTCATCTACACGGTCCCCACGAGGGGCCTTCTGGGCTACCGCAGCCAGTTTATCAACCAGACCCGGGGCGAGGGGACCATGGTCCGCCGCTTCCTGGATTACGAAGAATACAAGGGGGAGATCGCAGGGCGCCTGAACGGGGCGGTGATCGCCCAGGAGGAGGGGGTATCCACTCCCTACGCGCTGTCCAACATCAGCGAGCGGGCGGAGCTCTTTATCGGGCCGGGCACCCATGTCTACGAAGGCATGATCGTGGGACTCAACAGCAGAAACGAGGACATGATCGTCAATCCCTGCAAGGCCAAGAGAGTCAGCAACATGCGGGCCGCCGGCAGCGACGACGCAGTCCGGCTGTCGCCTTACCGCACGTTTACTCTGGAGGAAGCCCTGGAGTTCATCGACGACGACGAGCTGGTGGAGATCACCCCTCTGGATATCCGGCTCCGCAAAAAAGTGCTCAACGAGCTGGAGCGCAGACGATCGGGGAGGTAAGAGAATGGACCTGCAGGACCTTGTACGCATCCGGATCGACCATATCGGAACAGAGGGCCAGGGCATCGGCCGGACGGACGGAATGGTCGTTTTCGTCCCGGGCACCTTTCCCGGCGACGAAGCGGAAGTCCGGATCACCGACATTAAAAAAAGCTATGCCACGGCCGCTTTGGAATCCCTGATCGAAGCGTCGAAGGACCGCGTCGCGCCTCTGTGTCCCCATGCGCGCGCCTGCGGCGGCTGCAAATTCCAGGAGCTGTCCTACACCGCACAGCTGAGCCACAAAGAGAGTCTGGTGCGGGAAGCGCTGCGGCGCATCGGCGGGATCCCGGAGCCCCGGGTGCTGCCCATGATCGGCATGGAGCATCCCTTCGAATATCGAAACAAAGCGCAGTACCCTGTAAACGGAGACCTGGTGGGCTACTATCGGGAAAGAAGCCATCAGATCGTGGCCGTCGAATCCTGCATGCTGCAGGCGCCTCCGGCAGTAGCGCTGCTCAAAGCCTTCCGTTCTTTTCTGAAGGACCACCCCAAAAACATCTACCGCCATCTGGTGGTGCGCACGGCCCTCACCGGCGAGGTCATGGCGGTCCTGGTCGCCAACAAGAACGACGTCTCCCATCTGGAAGAACTGGCCGGACGGCTGGACGAGGCCGTGGCGGCGCCCTTTTCTCTGGAAAGTCTCATTTTGAATGTCAATAAAAAAGCCGACGTCCGGGTGATGGGCAAGGAATGCCACACCCTGGCCGGCAGACCTGTCATCCGCGACGTCCTGAAAACCAGCCACGTCCACTTGGACGTGGAGGTATCCCCGCTGTCTTTTTATCAGGTCAACCCATCCCAGATGAGCGCCCTCTACGACAAAGTGTACGAGTACGCAGACCTGAGCGGTACGGAGACCGTGCTGGATCTTTACTGCGGCGTAGGCAGCATCGGTCTTTCCCTGGCCGGCAAAGCCGCCCGTATAATTGGCGTGGAAAGTGTGCAGTCGGCGATTTTGGACGCCAACCGCAACGCGGTGCTCAACGGCATCGTCAACGCGGAGTTTATCCGGGGCAAGGCGGAGGAGATCCTAGCCAAGCGCCTGCTGGGCCTCCGGGCCGACGTGGTGATCCTGGACCCGCCCCGCCAGGGCTGCGCGCCGGAACTCCTGGACAGCGTTGCCGTCCTCTCCCCCCAAAAGATCATCTACGTATCCTGCAACCCCGCCACCCTGGCCCGGGACATCCGGCGCCTGGGCGAAAAGGGCTACGCCTTTATGGAAGCCCAGCCCGTGGATATGTTCCCTTGGACGGGGCACGTGGAGAAGGTTGTCTTGATATCAAAGGTGAAAAGGAGTGAATAAAAATTAGAAAGAAATTATGGCGCCGGGGGAGAATATGATATGGCGGATGCGAAGATAAGAAAAAAAGGGTATCTGTCAAAGCTGGCTTCCTCCCTGCGCGACCTTTGGAGTGCCCGGGAAATGCTGGGACTTGGCAACATCAGGAGGAAAGGCCGCCTGCAATATTTTTTTGCTTTCCCTCTGGCCATGACTTTTGTCAATGTTCAGAATTACATTTTGGAAGATGGAATCGGCCTATTCGGATTAGCCCATACCACCATTACATTCCTTGCATTTGCGATCGGAGCTATGGTAATATTCGCTTTTTCAAATGAAGGGAACATATCCGCCATCTCAAAAATTTCTGCTGTGATCACTTTGGTCGGCTTTATTCCATGGTTTCTCCTTCTGGACAGCTACCTCTCGCTTATATGTGATGTGGTTTTTATGGCAGGTGTGGGAGGATGCGTGTCCGGCAGCAGTTTTTCATTTGTATTTATGCTGAACAATGCGGAGCGTTTCTATGCCAGCACGCTGATGCTGCTATTCATCGACCTGGTAGAACTAAGCGCTGAATATGGCGGTATTTCCCCAATTGCAGGGAAACTCTTCGCTCTGGGCATGATTGCCGCTCTGTGCGTTTGCACATATCTGTCAAAAGATGAAGACTACCGTGGAGCCGGAGAAAAGGAAATGATGCGATTTGATCCGAGCATCCTGCTCGTGCTATTTCTCTTTTTTTCCTACTTTGCTATTCGTATAACTGGTTTTTATTCCCCTGCTTTTCAACATCCGTCAAACGGGTGGCTATGGGGCATCCTTGCGCATATACTGATTCTTGGCTGCATTATCCTGCAGGTGGTATTCAGGCGGAGTATCTGGTATCTGTGCAACGTGTTTTTTATCGCGTCGATCATGAGCCATTTAATGTGGTATATTAAGCTTCCGGAGCTTGCCTATCTGTTTTCGGAGTTAAAAGAAGTCGGATTATTGATCACATTCTACCTGACCGGTTGTATTACAAATAAATTTTGCGATTTCCGCATGCACAAACGCCTCATTCTGTCATGTATGGCTGTCATCGGAATTCTGTACGTCGGGATCGATATCCTGCATACGATACTTGTCACTCAGTCTATCGCCGTTGTCACAGCCGCAGCTTTATTCGTCATTTTCTTGCTGCTTTCACCAGCCTTTTCGCAGTATCTGTTTTTTGCAGACTGGTCAAAGGAGTTTCGGCAAATAAGCATGAACCCATTGATTGGCGGCGTCATACAAAGAAACGGAGGGGAGTGGAATCCGCTTCCAAGCCTGGATGACACCAATTTATCGCCGCGTGAAAAACAGGTTGTATTATTGCTTCTGCGAGGAATGACATTGAGACAGGTTGCCCCGGAGCTGGGCCTAACCGTTTCCACGGTGTCCACATACAGCAAGTCTATTTATAAAAAGCTGGGGATCAACAGCCGCGCGGAATTGTTTCTGTTGTTCAGTCATCCTGGTTCGACCCAACCAATGGAATCAGCTAAAAAGGAATAAGACGTTATAGGCCTGCTTGCATATCCTCTCCCTATTTTGGAGAGGTTTTTTTGTCCCTCCCAAAATTGGGATATTGATTCGTAAAAATATCTGTTGCTAAATGAGTAATATAAAGACGGGAAAGGAGGATTTTATGCACTGGTTTAAATCAATCTTATCCCCTAAAGCGGATTCCCCTGTTCCACCGGATGGAATGAATACCGACCAGGAAAAGCAGTGGCGAGTATCCCAGCTTACGGAGGATGAGTCCAAAGCTTTCTATTGGTTCAGGCAGGGGTATACAGCTTCTTGGACAGCCGAGACCATGCTTCTTGACCGTAAGACTGCCAAAAGGTTGTTTGATTCCATTTATCGCAAGCTGTGTGTAGCCGACGAAGGCGAGGTCAGCAGAGTATACCGTGCTGCGAAACTGACACCGGAGGAACTTCCCACAGAGGAGGACAGCCCGTAGACAGGCTATTCCGTTTCAGATCTGTAATTTATTGCTACAATCCAATCAATCCGGAGGGGGGTAAAATGAAAAAGCGTTTAAAATTGTTGTGCGGATTGATCATAGTGCTGATGCTCCTGGTTCCGTTGCAGCCGGGAGTCTTTGCAGAAACCTCAATGACCTGGTTTGACTTTCATTATCGTTACATTAAAATGGGAACAGAAATCGAAATAACGAGCTACTGGGGAACGGATTCGGACATTACAGTCCCATCGCGCATTTATGATGTGCCTGTAACAAGTGTCAATCTAATGGCAATCCTGTACCCGGAGGCGCTCCGGAGTGTGGGAATCCCTGCAGGGGTGACCGAGATTCAAGCCGGTTCTCTTGCAAACTGCCCGAACCTCAAAGAGTTGGACTTTTGGGGCAACGCCCCCCGGGTATGGGGCGGCGCAATTGAGCAGCCATTCTGTAATAATGCTCCGGATTTTAAAATATACTATCTTCCGGGCAAAACAGGCTTTACTGACCCATGGTACGGATACTCCCCGGCAGTGGCTCCTGCACCTTTTATAGACCATGCCTTCTACAAATCAGAAGGCTACACTTACCAGATTCTTCCGGACAACAGTGCAGCTATTGTGAAATACAA
>CAZCTS010000043.1:0-11316 GCA_964501635.1 uncultured Oscillospiraceae bacterium
TACGGCAGCGACGAGCAGAAGAAAAAATATCTTCCCGGACTCTGCAGCGGCCAGAAACTGGGCGCTTTCGGCCTGACGGAGCCCAACGCGGGGACCGACGCCGGCGCCACCCAGACCAAAGCCGTCGATAAAGGCGACCACTGGCTGCTGAACGGGACCAAAGTGTTCATCACCAACGGCGGCTACGCCGATGTGTTCGTGGTGTTTGCCATGACAAATAAATCGGCGGGGACCAGAGGCATTTCCGCCTTTATTGTGGAGAAGGACGCCAAAGGCTTTTCCATCGGCAAGACTGAGGACAAGATGGGCATTTGCGGCTCCTCCACCACCGAGCTGATTTTCGAAGATTGCGTCATCCCCAAAGAAAATCTCCTGGGGGAAATCGGCCAGGGTTTCAAGATCGCTCTTTCCACCCTGGACGGCGGCCGGATCGGCATCGCCTCCCAGGCGCTGGGCATCGCCCAGGGGGCCTTCGACGTGACGGTGGAATATATGAAAGCCAGGAAGCAGTTTGGAAAGTCCCTGTCTCATTTCCAGGCCCTGCAGTTCGACATGGCGGAGATGAAGACCCGGATCGAAGCCTCCAGGCTCCTGATCTATAAGGCGGCCAACCTGAAAGACCGGCACCAGCCCTATGGGCAGGATTCCGCCATGGCCAAGTATTTCGCGGCGGAGACGGCCATGTACGTCACCACCAAAGCGGTCCAGCTCCACGGCGGCTACGGCTATATGCGGGATTACCCCCTGGAACGCATGATGAGGGATGCCAAGATCACAGAGATCTACGAAGGCACCACCGAAGTCCAGAAGGTCGTTATTGCCTCTCACATATTCAAATAGGCAGAAGGAGAGAGAAGAACATGAGAATCATTGTTTGCGCCAAGCAAGTTCCGGATACCAGCGAAGTCAAGATCGACCCGGTCAAGAAGACCATCATTCGCGAAGGAGTCCCCAGCATCCTGAACCCGGACGACGCCAATGCGCTGGAAGAAGCGCTAAAAATAAAAGATCGATACCCGGACACCAAGGTCTCCGTGGTCACCATGGGACCGCCCCAGGCGAAAGACATGCTGATCGAATGCATCGCCATGGGGGCCGACGAGGGCGTGCTGCTCTCCGATCGCGCTGTGGGCGGATCGGACACCTGGTCCACCTCCAACGCGCTGGCGGCAGCCATCAAGAAAATGGGTCCTTTCGACCTGATCTTCGCGGGACGCCAGGCTATCGACGGCGACACGGCCCAGGTTGGGCCCCAGATCGCGGAAAAGCTGGACTTGCCCCAGGTGACCTACGTGATGGAGTTTTCCATCGACCCCAATTTGAAAGACATCTCTGTCAAACGGCAGCTGGAGGACGGATACGAAGATATTCGCATCCAGGCGCCCTGCATGCTCACGGCGATCAAAGAATTGAACACGCCCCGCTACATGTCCATCGGCGGCATCGTCCGCGCCTGTTCGCCGGATGCCGACATCAAGGTCTGGAGCGCCAAGGATGTGGAAGTGGATCTGAAAACGGTCGGGCTGGAAGCTTCTCCCACCAATGTATACCGCTCCTTTACCCCGGCGCCCAAATCCCCCGGGGTCATGCTGGAAGCCGACGGAGAAAAGGAGCAGGCGAAACTCCTGCTGCTGAAGCTCAAGGAAAAACATGCGATTTAGCGCATCGAAGGAGGAATCGATATGGCTGTTAAAATAGTAAAAGATCTTTGCAGGGGCTGCACCCTCTGCGTCAAGGCTTGCCCCTTCGCTGCCATCGACATGGTGGAGAAAAAAGCCCTCATCAACGAAAAATGCACCAACTGCAATCAGTGCGTCCCGGTATGTCCCTTCGACGCCATTTTTTCCGAAGAATCCGGGGCGAGCGCGGACCTGTCCGCCTACAAACATATCTGGGTCTTTGCGGAGACCCGGAACGGCAAACTGATGAGCGTGGCCAGGGAACTGATCGGCGAAGGACACAGGCTGTCCAGAGAGTTGAGCAAGGACACAAAAATCTACGCGATCCTGGTGGGAGAGCAGCTGGAAGGGCTGGCCCGGGAGTGCTTCGAGTACGGCGCGGACGGAGCCTATCTGATCGAAGATCCCATTCTGAAAAACTTCACAACGGACGGCTACACTAAGGCCATAGTGGATGCGGTGTTGCAATACAAGCCCGAGATCGTCCTCTACGGAGCGACCCACATCGGGCGGGACCTGGCGCCCCGGGTGGCTGCCAGACTCGATACGGGTCTGACGGCAGACTGCACCCGTCTGGATGTGGACATCAAGACTTACATCGATTACGCGAAGCGGGAGACCACGCTGGACGTGTCCACCCTGGATCCCAACGATCCGGACAAAGGGCTCAAACAGACCCGTCCCGCCTTCGGCGGCAACCTGATGGCCACCATCGTCTGCCCAAGGACACGGCCCCAGATGTCCACGGTGCGTCCCGGCGTGATGCAGAAAAGAGAGCGCGTCCCCGGCGCGGAGGGGGAGATCATCCGCGTCAAGCCGGCCATCGCGGCCAGCGACATCCGGACCCGGATCGTCAACATCGTCAAAGAAGCCAAAGAAATGGTCTCCCTGACCGACGCCAGGATCATCTGCTCCGGCGGACGGGGCCTGGGCGGGCCCGAAGGGTTTAAGCTGATCAAGCAGTTCGCCGACAAAGTGGGCGGCGTGGTGGGCTCTTCCCGCGCGGCGGTGGATGCGGGCTGGATCGAGCACTCCCACCAGGTCGGGCAGACCGGGACCACGGTCAAGCCGGAGATCTACTTCGCCTGCGGCATATCCGGCGCGATCCAGCACCTGGCGGGCATGCAGACCTCCAAGATGATCGTGGCCATCAACAAGGACCCGGATGCGCCCATCTTCGGCGTGGCCGACTACGGCATCGTCGGCGACCTTTACAAAGTGATCCCCCAGATCATCGAAGAATGGGACAACGCCGACGATCTGTTCGCCAAAGAGCATAGGATCGTGGATTGACGGCCGGCACTGGATCTTGCGGCTGAGCTGAAATTGAAAGAGACCGGAAACGGGCAGGGACGCCCGCTTCCGGTCTCTTTTGTCAGGGTCGTTTCGGGGATGTCTACAGATCCTTTTCGGGGATGTTGAAGGTGTCCCACTGGTCCAGATCCCCTTCTTTATAGCCCTTCGTGAACCACCTGGTGCGCTGGGCCGAAGTCCCGTGGGTAAAGCTGTCCGGCACGATGTAGCCCTGGGTCTGCTTTTGGATCCGGTCGTCCCCCACGGCGCTGGCCGCGTTCAGGGCCTCTTCGATGTCGCCCTGCTCCAGCAGGTCCATATCGTTTACGTGGTAAGCCCAAACCCCGGCAAGATAGTCGGCCTGAAGCTCCATCCGAACGGAGACCTCGTTGTACTCGGTCTGGCTCAGACGGGTGCGGAGCTGCTGGACCTGGTCCATGATGCCCAGCTGGTTCTGCACGTGGTGGCCGACTTCGTGGGCGATCACATAGGCAAAGGCGAAGTCGCCCGGGGCGTTGAATTTGGCCTTCATATCCTGGTAGAAACTCAGATCGATGTACACCGTGTCGTCCCCGGGGCAGTAAAAGGGCCCGGTCGAGGCTCCGGCGGTGCCGCAGGCGGACTGCACATACTGTGAATAAATGACCAGTGTAGGTTCCTGATATTCCAAATTGTTCTCCGTAAAAATTTCGTTCCAGACCGTTTCTGTGTCAGCCAGGACGACCGAGACAAATTCGGCCAGTTCCCTCTCTTCGGCGGTCTCCTGATAAGCAGGTTCCTGGCCGGGATTGATGATCTGGGATTGCTGGAGAATGTCCATGGGGTTGCCGCCCATGAGCATGTAGATGATCATGATCACGATCCCGAAGCCGCCGCCAAAGACGCCTGCCCGGCCGACCCCGCCTCCGTCTGAGCCTCGCCGGTCTTCCACATTAGAGCTCCTGGCTCTTCCTCTCCATTTCATATAGCTTATCCTCCTTGCGGCGTGTTCCGTTCATCGCCGCCGCAGTTAAAGTGACCGCCCTTTATCCGGGCATTTATTCGAAGGCTTTATCCAGAGCCTGGTAGAAATCGGCGATCAGGTCGTCGGCATTTTCCAATCCCACGGAGACCCGCATCATGCCGTCGTGGATCCCAAGGGCCATGCGCTCTTCCCGGGTCAGCTCCGAATGGGAGGACGTGGCCGGATGGGACAGGGTGGTCCGGAAGCCGCCCAGGGTGGGCGCGTATTGAGCCAGCTTCAGATTTTTGAGCATGCGGCTGATCTCCGGCTTGCAGTCCGGTCCCAGCTCGAAGCTGAGCATGCCGCCAAAGCCTTTGCCTTCGAACAGTTTCCGGGCCGTTTCCGCCTGGGGATATCCGGGGACGGTGGGGTAGTTCACTTTGGTGACCCTGGGATGCCTGACCAAGGCGTTGGCCAGCTTGTCGGCGTTGGAGGTGTGCCGGTCCATGCGCAGGTCCAGGGTCCGCAGGCTTCGAAGCACCAGCCAGGAATTGAAGGTGCCTCCGGTGCCTCCGTATAGGTGCTGAAGCAGTTCGATCCGGTCCACCAGCTCGGCTTTCCCGCTGACGGAGCCCAGAAGGGCGTCCGAGTGGCCGTTCATAAACTTTGTAAGGCTTTCGATGACGATGTCGGCGCCTTTGTCCAGACAGTGGATCAGGTAGGGGGTGGCGAAGGTGTTGTCCACCACCAGCAGCGCGCCGCCCCCGTGGGCGATTTTGGCCAGCGCCTCCACGTCCACCAGGGTGATCTTCGGGTTGCTGACGGTTTCGGTGTACAGGACTTTGGTGTTGGGCTTCAGGGCCTTTTGCACCGCCTCCAGATCCGTAAAATCGACGAAATCCACCTCGATCCCGAATTGGGTGTGATAATGGTTGAACAGCTCGATGCTCTCGCCGTAGAGTGTTTTTCCGGCCAGCAGATGGTCTCCTGTTTTAAGGCAGGCCATCAGGGGGGTGTGGATGGCGGCCATGCCCGAGGAAAAGATCAGGCTCTTTTCGCTGTGCTCCAGAGCGGAGATCGCGTTTTCCAGCATCCGCCGGTTGGGATTCCTGGTCCGGATGTAGGTAAAGCGCTTTTCTTTATAGTTTTGCTCCACATCCGAAAGGTCGCCGGGCAGGATAAAGGCCGTGGTCAGGAACAGGGGCGCCGCTTCGGGCCGCAGATCCGGCGGACATTCCATGCCCGAATACAGCTGAACGGTTTCCGGGGCGTATTGGCAGAGTTCATCTTTGGTTAACATGGGGACCTCCTCTGTGCGTGTAACAGAACCGCACTATTTGAACGACAACGTTTTATCCACGGAAGCTTTGACGGACCGCAGGATGGAGCCCACGAAGGCATCCTCCTCCAGACTGGCCAGGGCGTCGATGGTGACGCCGCCCGGAGAGGTCATGGTGTCGATCCGCTGCAGGGGGTGGTCGCCGGTGAGCTCCAGCATCTGGGCGGAGCCCAGGGTGTTTTTGATCGTGATGGCGTAGGATTCTTCTCTGGAAAAACCGGTCCGCACGCCGGCCTGGATCAATGCGTGCATCAACAAGTAAATGTACATGGGACCCACGCAGCTGTAAGCGGTGAACAGATCGTACTTGGCTTCGCTCAGGAACATCACCTGGCCCAGGGCTTCCAGAATCGTCTGGATCATCTCCCGATCTTCCGGACCCACGTGTTCGTTGACACAGGCAGCCGAAAAGCCGTTTTGCGCTTTGATCAGCGTGTTGGGCATGATCCGTACGATCTTTTGCCCGGCGCGGGTGTAGGAGGCCAAGGTCTTGAGATCCACGCCGGCCACGATGGAGGCGATCAGAATATCCTTTCGCTCTGCCAATATTCCCGCAAGCCCGGCGCAGGCTCCCGCGATGTCCTGGGGCCGAACAGCCAGAAAGATCACATCGGCCTGGCGGGCTGCCTGGCTCAGATCCTGAACGGGCACCACGGAATAGGCGCTCTGGAGATAGGTCAGGCGCTGGGGCACCACATCGCTGACGAAGATGCGATCCGGCGAAAAGACGCCCTGGCGGATCAGGCCGCCGAGAATGCCTTCCGCCATCTGCCCGCCGCCGATAAACAAAATTTTCCGGTCCATTGGAGCCTCCTTTATAGAAAAGAACGAGAGGAAGTGTTACTATGTAGCAAGTTGGTTCAAGAACAGAATAGCACTCTTGCTCTTTGAAAGGAAGGAGATTTCCGCAATGCCCGACAAAAAGTCCGGCGGTTTTAACAGCCGTCTGGGCCTGATGATGACCCTGATCGGAGGATCCGTGGGGACCGGAAACATCTGGCGCTTCCCCCGCATGGCTGCTTTGAACGGCGGCGGCGCCTTCGTCATCGCCCTGATCATCGCAAGTTTTGTGATCGCCATTCCGATCCTGAATGCGGAAATGCTTCTGGGCCGCGCCACCCGGCATTCCGGCGCCGGCGCTTTCCGGGATTTCATCGGGGAGAAGTACACCTGGATGGGCACATTCATGGTGTCCATCTGCATGCTGATCACCGCCTATTATATGGCGATCTTGGGATGGGTGTTCCGCTATATCGGCATGTCGATCACGGGCAGCTACCTGGGGCAGGATCTGGCCCAGGTGTTCGAGCGCACCGTCAACGGCAATCTGCTCACGTATATTTGGTTTGTGATCCCGGTGCTCGCGCTGGCAGTGGTGCTGTATAAAGGCATCGACAGCATCGAGAAGGTCAACATGTTCATGATCCCGGCTCTGTTTCTGATCTGCACGATCCTGGCGATTCGCGCCGTCACGCTGCCGGGCGCCCTGGAAGGGGTCAAATATTTTTTCAACATCGACTGGAAATATCTGACCATTCCCACCACCTGGCTGAACGCCCTTTCCCAGTGCTCCTGGTCCATCGGGCCCGGCTTCTGCCTGACTCTGGCCTACGCCGTCTACACCCAGCCCAAGTCCGACTTGTCCCTGAACACGTCCTTGCAGGTGTTCGGCAACCAGTCCTTTGCGATGATGGCAGGGCTGATGGTCCTGCCCGCCGTGTTCGCCATGGCGCCCTCCACCGAAGCCGCCTATGCGGCCTGCGCCTCGGGGAATCAGGGCTTGACCTTTATCACCCTCACCGGCATGTTCCAGGAGATGCCCGGCGGGCGCATCCTTTCGGTGCTGTTCTTTATAGGTCTTGCCTTTGCGGCTTTCACCTCGGCCATCGGCATGTGCAACGTGGGGCAGACCTTCCTGATGGATTTCGGCTGGAGCCGGAAAAAAGCGGTGATCGGGACGGTGGCTTTTGTTCTGATCGTCGGCACGCCTTCGGCCTTGAGCCTTCGGATCTTCAACAATCAGGACTGGGTCTGGGGCGTGGCCCTGCTGCTGTCCACCATATTCCTGGGGTTTGCCATGAACCGCTACGGGCTGGAGAAAGTACGGACCACTTTTCTTCTGCAGCCGGAAAACGAATGGAAGATGGGGCGCTGGTGGAATTTGTGCGCCGGCTGGATCGCGCCCATCATGACCGTCATCATGATCGTCTGGTGGATGGCCCAGTCCATCGCCTGGTTCCCCGACGACTGGTGGAATCCGGCCAACCCCGACGGCCTGGCCACGGTCGTCCTGCAGGCCAGTCTGCTGCTGGCATTGCTGCTGCTCACCAATCGGAAAGTGGCCCGTTCCATCCGCAAAAAATATTTCAACGGCAAGGATTTTCCCGAAATCCCCGAGGAATACCGATAAGGAGGTCGTACAATGAGTTGGATCCTGTCCATGGTCGTCTGCCTGATCCTTACCTGGGGGGCTACCGGATGGGTCGTCTACAAGATGATCCACAACGAAACGAAGGGCAAAGCTTCTTCGCGATAAGTTTAAAAACGGTCGAAAGGCCGTTTTTTTATGACCAATGATTTACATATAATAACAAATATGTTATTATATAGCGAATCTGGAGGCATAAATGAGAAAGACCGATCTGGGTCGCTGGGGCGAGAAACAGGCTGTCAGGCACTTGCAAAACAAGGGCTATGAGATTTTGGAACAGAACTTTCGATGCCGGCTGGGCGAAGTCGACATCGTGGCTTCCAGGAACGGCACCTTGTGTTTTGTGGAGGTAAAGACCAGGACCTCCCTGGATTTTGGCCTGCCTTGCCAGGCGGTGGGGCACAGGAAGCAGGAGCATATACGCCGGGTAGCCCAGGTGTATGTGCAGCGAAACCCCAAGTTTGATCATTGCGATCTGCGTTTGGATGTGATCGAAGTGCTTCGGCTGCATACCGGCAACTATATCCGGCATGTGGAAGGAGCCTTCGGAGAGGAGTAGAGATGTACGCCAGCGTGAGCACCGCCAGCCTGTACGGCCTGGAAAGCAGGGAAGTCCACGTGGAAGTGGACGTGAGCAGCGGCTTGCCTTCCTTTACGGTGGTGGGCCTGGCCAACCAGTCCATTCGGGAAGCCAAGGAGCGGATCCATTCGGCCATCGACCACTGCGGCTATCAGTTTCCCAATAAAAGAATTACGGTAAATCTGTCCCCCGCGAACCGTAAAAAAGAAGGCAGCCACTTCGATCTGCCCATTGCGGCAGGCCTTTTGCTGAGCACGGGGCAGATCCGGCCGCAAACCGACAGAATGGAGAACACCGCTCTGATCGGGGAGCTGACTTTGGACGGGCGGCTGGAGCCGGTGGAGGGGGTGTTGCCCCTGGTGATCGGCATGCAGAAGATGGGCGTCGAGAAGGTGATCCTGCCCAAAGGGAACTGCAGAGAAGCCGAATCGGTGAAAGGAATGCTGCTCTATCCGGCGGAAACCCTTTTGGAAGCAGGCGAGCACCTGAGCGGTTTTCGAAGCATTCCGGGCGTGCAGGCCTCGGGGTGCAGCGCCTGCGGCGCCCAGGTGCAGGCGCCGGATTTCGGCGATATCCGGGGGCAGGAAATGGTCAAGCGGGCGGCCTGCATTGCGGCAGCCGGGGCCCACGGCATGCTGATGATCGGTCCGCCGGGGGTGGGCAAGACCATGGTGGGGAAGCGAATACCGGGCATCATGCCCCGCCTGACGGATCGGGAGCAGCTGGAGATCACCCAGATCTACAGCATAGCCGGGCTGCTGGATCCATCCAGTCCCATGATCGTCCACCGCCCTTTCCGGGCGCCCCATCACAGCCTTTCCGCAGCGGCCATGACCGGCGGCGGCAGCCGGCCACGCCCCGGGGAGATCTCCCTGGCCCATCACGGGGTGCTGTTCCTGGACGAGCTGCCCGAATTCAGCCGGCAGACTCTGGACACCCTGCGCCAACCCATGGAGGAAGGCTTTGTCACCATCGCCCGGGTGCGGGACACCCTGACCTTTCCGGCCAGGTTCGTGCTGATCGCCGCCATGAATCCCTGCCGCTGCGGCTATTACGGGGACCCGGTCAAGCCCTGCAGCTGCACCCAGACCGACCGGCTGGCCTATATGGGCAAAGTGTCCGGGCCCCTGCTGGACCGGATCGATCTTCACGTGGGGATGGAGCGGATGGTGTACGCGGACATCGACGCCCAGGGCGAAGGCAAGATGGGAAAAACCTCCGGGGATCTGCGCCAAGAGGTGGAAGCGGCTTGCGAAAGGCAGGCCCATCGCTATCGGTCCCTGTCCATTCAGTTCAATTCCCAGTTGGCGCCCAATCAGATCGGCGCCTACTGCCGACTCGATGCGGTCTGCAGGAAGCTGGTGCGGGACGCTTTCGCCCGCTGGTCGCTTTCCGCCAGAGCCTATCACCGGTTGCTTCGGACCGCCCGCACCATCGCGGACCTTTCGGGCCGGGAGGCCATCGAGGAAACCCACATTTTGGAAGCCCTCAGCTACCGGATCCCGGATCGGGGAGAAAGGTGAGGACCCATGACGAACGAACTGGCTTATCTGTGGCTCTCCTGCTGCAAAGGCCTGAACCGAAGCAGTAAAAAGCTCCTTGTGGAGCTCTATGGCGGCGCCCGGGAGATCTACGATTCCACGGATCAGGACCTGGAAGGGTGCCTGAGCGTGCACGGAGAGTCCCTGGGGCGGAGGACAGGAGGGGAATTCGCTTTAGACAGGGACACAAAAGAAGCCGGGAACTGCCTTAAAAGGGCAGAAGCCCTGGGCGCCTGGATGATCCATTACAGGGCGCCCGAATACCCGGAAATCCTCTCTCAGATCCCGGATCCCCCCATGATACTTTTCGGGCTCGGCGACCCATCCTTGCTCTCCGCGCCGGGCATCGCGGTGGTGGGGACCCGGCGCGCCTCCTCCTACGGCCGCTGGGCCGCTTTTCAAATCGCGGCCCGCATCGCCGCCTGCGGCGTCCCCGTCATCAGCGGCCTGGCCGAAGGCATCGACGCGGAGGCTCACGGAGGTTGTCTTTCCAAGGGCATGGGGACCATCGCGGTCCTGGGCACCGGCATCGGGCACTGCTTTCCGGCCTCCAACCGCAAGCTCTATGAGCGCATCCGCAGCGACGGCCTGATCCTTTCGGAATTCAAACCCGATGAACGCGGCTTTTCCTCGTATTTTCCCCTTCGGAACAGAGTGATCAGCGGATTGTCCCGATCGGTGGTGGTGGTGGAAGGGGCGGAAAAGAGCGGATCCATGATCACCGCAGCCTTGGCGGCCGACCAGGGCCGGGATGTGTTTGCCGTGCCGGGCAACATCAACCAGCCCAACAGCGCCGGCGTCAATCATCTGATCTACGACGGAGCCTATCCGATCACGGACCTGGATACCGCAGCGGCGGTGCTGGGCCTGGCTTCCAGGGAGAGCCGGCGTCTCCGGGAATCCCTTTCGGAAGAAGAGCGCCGCATTCTGCTGATCGTGGAGCGGGAAGGCATGATATCCCGGGAGAGCCTGTGCCATCAGTGGGGCGGCTCCGCCGCCTCCGCCGCTTCTCTGGTGACGATCCTGGAGCTGAAAGGGCTGCTCCGCAGTGAAGGATCAAAAATAGTGGTTGTAAAATAGCGGCAATACACTTATAATCTCTCATTGACGAAAATCTACATTATATGCGCAAATATTTGCCGCTGCATTCAGACAATGATCCGAAAAGATGAATGCCTTTTTTCGGAAGGAAAGGGAGTTTATGGCACCCAATAAAACCTTGGTGATCGTGGAATCGCCCTCCAAGGCCAAAACCATCGGAAAGTTTTTGGGAAGCAAGTACAAGGTCATCGCTTCGGCGGGCCACGTGGTGGATCTTCCCAAGAGCAGGCTGGCGGTGGACCTGGAGAACAACTTCGAACCCGAATACATCAACGTCCGGGGGCGGGCGGCTATCATCAAAGAAATCAAAAAGGAAGCCGGGAAAGCGGACCACGTGCTGCTGGCCACCGACCCTGACCGGGAGGGGGAGGCCATCTCCTGGCATCTGGCCCAGGCTCTGGGGCTTGAC
>CAZCTS010000044.1:0-11137 GCA_964501635.1 uncultured Oscillospiraceae bacterium
CTGCTCGCGGCTGTCCTTGTACTTGTGGACGGCTCTGAGGATCGTGACGACTTCCTTCTCCGTGGGGAGAGGGATAGGCCCGGACACTTCGGCGCCGGTCTTCCTGGCTGTATCCACGATTCTGGCTGCAGACTGGTCCAACGACTTGTGATCGTAGGCCTTGAGTCTGATTCTGATTTTCTGGCTGCTCATTGCTTTCCTCCTTGTTTGCTCTGCGGGATCTCTTCCCGCTTTTACTTTCGCACATTTTCGCTATTCTGTGCGAGGTCGCTTCCCGTTGATTTGCTTTGAGTTTCGATGGCGGGGCCCCTGATTTGGAGCCCTTTACACGCTACCGTGCGTTTGGCGTTTGTTTACTCAAAACAAAATGGCGAGAACTCCTTCGCCTGCCTCCAGGGGCAGACCATTCTCGGCAGAAATTACCTGATAGCTCAGCAACTTTCTGCTTCTTCGCCGGGCCATTCCACGCTTTTGGGGCGTTTCCGGGCCTTAAGCAAGCTTTATTAGAATACTACAGGGATTTCGGGAATGCAAGAACTTTTTGAAAAAAACACAGATATTTTTTTGATTTTTTCACTATGGCTTAAAAGCTTAGATTTCAATGTTTTAGGGACTTTTGCATGCCTGCCGGATCCGGGCTAAATCCATCTTTTCGTGCACACGCTGCCATGCGTTCCATATTTATCTAAATATAGAGGGACCGCGCCGGGCAGCCCCCACCTATAGGGGTTTTCGTCAGTTTGACTCTGCCGGGCTTTCCGGCTGCGGCGGGCTGAGCGGAGCGGTTTTCAGCAATCCCATGTCGTAGCGGTTTAAAACCGGCATCAAGGCGTCGCAGATCAGTTCTTCGGTCCAGGGCATGCAATAACGTATGCTCAGGGAGATCCTGCCCGCCTCCGGCGTCATTTCGATCATGCCTGCGCCAAGAACCGGGGGGCTTGCTCCGGCTGGGGCCGATGCTGCGTCCAGAAGCGTCCCGCAGGCTTGGGGGCCGATGTGCTCATTATAAAAGCGGAAGAATTCCCGGATATCGTCTCCCGCGAAGGGCAGCGGTGCCGCAAGCTCCATCAGGATCGACAGGGCGTCGCCGCCCAGGCTTGGTTCTCCCTCGCCGATCGGCATGCTTCGGACCGAAATTTCCAGACTTTTGCCACGGGCCCGATATTCCACATTCCAGCCGGTCTCTGCCTTATAGGCCTGAACCTTTTGACGAATATCCGTATAATCCCCGGCCATCAGAAGCAGCTTGGCCTCCCGGGGAATCTCATCCGGCGCCTGTCCGCCGCGAAGACCGCGAAAGCGGATGCCCGGCATGCCGGCGGGAACCGCCGCAAACTTCCTGGCGATCTCCAGGACCATTGTGCAGAAGATTTGGCTCATTCAGATCCGTACTCGTATCGATACAAGTACTTCCCTCCGATCAGGTCGATCATATCCGTGAGAGCCTCCTCTGCCCGGGCGCCGTGGCCGGAAGCCAGAAGCTCCGGATTTTCGGGATAGTCTCCCACCAGGGGTATGACGGCGTAACGGGTCTTCCCTCCCTTGTTGTACTTTTCCACCCAGGTGGGGATGAACTCCGGCCGGACTTCTGTAATATATCCGGCGTCCAGGTCGTAAGTGAGCCTGACGGAGGCGATCATGCCCTGCTCCGTATACCGGTTGTCCAAGGTCTCCTGCCGCTGGTTGGAAATAAAGTTTCCCATGGAATAGAACACCGGGACCCTGCGGATCCGGGTCGTGGGCGGAGCTTCCTCCACGATGTCCTCCGCCGGCTCCGGCAGACCGATGCCAAACTTTTGGCGGAAACGGATGATCCAGCTTTCTTCGGGCTCGGGGAGCTCCTCCGCCGGCGGCTTGGGCTGGATGGCCTCCTCCAGCAGGATCTCGTCGATCTCCTGGACCACGTGGGGGTGGGAGGCGAAGATGATGTCCGCTCCAGCCTGGGCGACGCGAAGGGCCATCTCTTTTTCCGTGGCTGCTGCGTTGCGCTGGTACTCGTTGCCCCAGTGGAAATAGGCGATCACGATCTGGGCGCCCCGACTGCGGACTTCCTGAATGTCGGCGGCGATCTGCTGCAGATCCTCTTCCAAAGCGTAATAGCGGAAAGAGTTGAAACGCTCCCGGGCCCCCTGGGGCTGGATGCTTCCGTTCAGAGTGCGATGCCCATTGTACAGACCGGTCTCGTAGGTATAGGATACAACGCCCACGCTGAGTTCGCCCACCGGCAGGAGCAGAGTCCGATCTCCGCCTTCTTTATAGGCGCCCGCAGTCTTCAGGCCGGCCTGGCTCAAAACGTCCAGGCTGCGCTCCAGGCCCGCGATCCCGGTGTCCAGAATGTGGTTGTTCGAAAACAAGGCCACATCAAAACCGGCCCCCGCAATGTCCAGGGCCAGCTGATCGGGCGAATTGAAATAAGGATAACCCTTGTAGTCGCCGTCGCCAAGGAAGGTGGTCTCCACGTTGCACAGCGCCAAATCGGCTTCCTTTATATACTCCCGCACGTATTCATAATCCCCCGAGAAGTCGTAGGCGCCGGAAGCGGCGTCGTAGCTGGCGATCAGCTGGGACAAATGACCCATGATGTCGCCGACGCCGCGAAAGGTGAGAGATGCGACGCGAGGTTCCGGGGGCGCCGCAGGTTCCGCCTCCGCAAGAGGATAGAAGAGCAGGAGCCCGAAGGAAGCCGCGAGCAGGCAAAACGCCGCCAGCAGCGCTCTGCCGGTTTTTTTTGTCTTTTTCATGATCCTATGTCTTTCGAGATCAGGAGACGGCTTCGACAGCCTTGATTTCCGGATACTGCTCCCGAAGGAGCGCTTCGATCCCCTGCTTGATGGTCATTTGGGCGTGGGGGCATCCGGCGCAGTGGCCTTTCAGCCTGACCCGAACCACCTGGTCCTGGGTGTATTCCACAAATTCCACATCCCCGCCGTCTCTCTGCAGAAACGGACGGATATTCTCCAATGCGGCCCTGATATTTTCTTCCATTCTTTTTCCTCCTTATTGACCCCAGACGGGCACCGAGGTGAACACCGGTCTCGCCTGGCCGTTGATATACTGTTCGATCACCACTTCTTTGATGGGATCGCCGTGGACATTCATCGTGATGGAGCCGGTGGCGGCGGGCATTTCGAAGACGCTGCTCATTTTGCTGGCGATGATCGTCCCTTCGGTAAAGGTGCCCGCGTCCCGGATAGCCCGTATGGCCAGCAGATAGGCATCGAAGCCCAGGGCCACCGCATTGGTGGGCTTTTCCTCCGCGCCGAATTTCTTCTCGTAGGCATGCAGGAAGGTCTGGGTCATGTCCGAGAGTCTGGCCGAATCGTCAAAATCGGACATATAGGCGGCGCCCTCCACATAAACAGCGCTGTCCCGCAGGGGGTCGGCATTGACTTCCAGGAGCTTTGCCCACTTTTCGATGCCGATCCACTGAAAATCGTAGCCTGCCTCATGGGCCTGGTACAATACCTCGTCGGCCTGCTCGGCGTCCGAGGGAAAGAAGACTGCCGACGCGCTGGTCGCCTCGATTTTTTGAAAATAGGGTACAAAATCCTCGGTGCCTTCCGGATATTGGATCAGCGTGACGCTTTCCTCGCTGCCGGTGGTCCTGGCCATCTTTCCGGCAAACTGCTCCACCATGGCGCCTGCGTAATCATCGCCTTTCATCTGGAACGCCACGGCCTTTTCCTGTTTGAGGTGCTCCAGCACATACTTCGCCGCAGAGGTCCCCTGGAACGCGTCCACATAGCTGACTCTGAAATAGTAATCGCTGGTCAGCGTGATGATGGGGTTGGTGCAGGTGATGCCGATGGCCGGCAGGCGGGCTTCGGCGAAGATGTCGCTGCCGGCCAGCGTCAGAACATTCTTATAGCTGCCCAAGACCACCGAGACATCCTGGGCAACCAGATCCCTGGCCGCCTGTTCCGCGGCCGTCACATCGGACTGATTGTCCGCATACACCAGTTCCACGGGAAAACCGAGCACTTCGGGGAAGAGCTCGTGGGCCAGTTCGATGCCGCGGATCTCTTCTTCCGCAGCCTTGGCGTCCGCCCCCGTAAGGGGCTCGAACACACCGATCTTGACCGTTGTTTCCTTCTGTTCGGATTTTTCGAAAAATTCCGCCAGAAAATTGTCGTAGGTGTCGCAGCCCGAGAAAAACAGGCTGACGGCGAGCATTGCCGCCAACAGGGCGGCTTTGCGCCTTTGCAACTTCATCGAAGCAACCTTTTTGCCACATCCGGCGAAGCCGTCAGGAAGACTTGCGTCGTGTAATTCAAATCAAACTCCAATATATCTCCGGGCTCCAGCGTCCCGGCATAATTTTCAATATCCAATATCGTGTGGTCCGAGGAGCCTCCCAATACTTCGATGCCGGCGGCTCTTGGCATCAGCTTGGGGATCTCCGCCACATCGGCCCGGCCGATGGCCACCAACGCTCTCCGCCGAATACCCCGGTCCGTAAAGGCGGGCTTGTTGCCGAAGGCGTCGATGCAGCATACCCCCTGGGGGTGGCTGGGTTTGTCCCGGACCTCGATCACCTGAGCTTTTAGAGTATACACAGGCCGAACAAGATAGTCCATATCTTTTATGCCCCAGTCCACGGGAAGGTCGTAGGCCAGGCTGATCCCCTCGCCGATCCGCAGGTGGTTGATCCCCTCGGGCATGGTCCCCCAGTGCACGAGCGAAAAGGAGCTGGTGGCGCCGCCGGAAACGATCTCCAGCTTTCGGCCGATGCGCCCCTCCACCCGCCGGGCCACAGCCACAAGGTCCTGCATTTTTTCGGGCGTGGGCTGAACGGCGCCGTAGCAACCCAAATTGGTGCCCACGCCCGCCAGTTCCACCATGGAAAGTTCCTTCTCCACCCAGACGCAGGCTTCCACCATCTCGTCCCTGTCCCAGAATCCTTCCCGCAGGTCTCCCAGATCCACCATCAGGATCACTTTATGCTTCCTGTTTTGCCGCAGGCACTCCTCCTGGAGAGCCGCCAGGGTCCTTGTGTCGCTCTGGAGGGAATAGTCCGCCCACTCCACCACCTGATCCAGTTCCGACATCATGGGGATCCGCAGCAGAAGGTAGGGCCCGGGGACGCCGGCCTGACCGATTTCCTTGAAATGGCGGATCCTGGAGGAAGCCAGCTGCGCCGCGCCGCAGCGGCGCAGAGACGCCGCCATATCCGGCTGCCCCGCATAGCCCTTGACGACGCCGGCCACGGCGATCCCCTGCCGGGCGCATCGGGAGATCACTTCCCTGGCATTGTGTTCAAATTTATTCAGATCGATCTCCAGGATCGGATATCGTTCCTTCGAAGTCATGGCACTTTCCTTCTGTTACCAGCGTTTGATCTTCCTGGTGGTGGTCTTGTCAAATTCGGTCTCGCGGATCCGGAAGCGCTTGACCCGTTTATAAAAGGGCATCAGCTCGTTGGCGCGGTCGACTTCGCTTTTCAGCAGCTCGTGGAGCGCCTCTTCGGAAAGCGGCCCCTTCTGTTCCCGGATCGCCTCCCTGTCCGGGAAGATGTCCGCCCAGACGATGCTCTCGCCGCCGGACGCTTCCTTTTCGCCCTTTACGACCACCTCTGCGATGAAGGGACTTTGATTCAGGTAGAATTCCACTTCCTCGGGGAAGATGTTCTTTCCATTTTTTGTGACGATCACGTTTTTCTTCCGGCCGCTGATATACAGATAGCCATCCTTGTCAAAGTAGCCGTAATCCCCGGTGTACAGCCAGCCGTCCCGGAGCACTTTGTCCGTTTCCTCCGGATCTTTGTAATAGCCCAGCATCACCGAATCGCTCCGGCACAGGATCTCTCCGATGCCGCTTTCGTCGGGCTCGAATATCCGGATCTCAGTCTCCGGCAGGGGCAGCCCCGCCGCGGCGGCCCGGGCGGCCCGGTCGGGATTCAGCGCGATGATCGGAGAGCACTCCGTCATGCCGTAGCCCTGGAGCATAGTGATGCCCATGGCGTTGAAATCGTTGATGACCGCCGGATCGATGGGCGCGGCGCCGGCCACCATCAGGCGCACGTGGCCTCCCAGGGCGGCGTGGACCTCCTTGAAGAGACGCATGGTGCGCTTCTGGATCTTTTTATCCACGTGGGCGATGGTGCGGATCATGCGGATGGCTTTGCGCATCTTGTCGGCCTTGCCGCTCTTCTCGGCCTGCCTCCAAATCTTTTGATGCATGTTCTCGAAGACCAGCGGCACGGCGATCACATACGTGACCTTTGCCTCTTCCATATTTTTAACGATGTATTTGAGTCCTTCGCAAAAGGCGATGGTGGCCCCTTGATAGAAGGAGGCCAGGATCGTGCAGGTGAATTCGTAGGTGTGGTGCATGGGCAGCATGGAAAGACCGGTCTGTTGTCCCAGGCGCACGGTCAGGTCCACGTACTTTGACATGTGATATATATTGGAAGCGATATTGCGATGGCAGAGCATGACGCCCTTGGCAAGACCGGTGGTGCCGGAAGTGAAAAGAAGCATGCTCATTTTTTCGGGATCCACCGGGGCGTCGAGATAGCGGCGGTCCCCTTCTGCGATCAGCCGCTTTCCCTTCTTCAGCATATGGGAAAGGGACAGGGTCTCCTCCCCCTGGGCGTCGCTGTCCATGCTGATCAGCAGGATGGATTTTTCCGCCGTCGAAAGCGCTTCCCTGACCTTTTGCTCCACTTTGCTGGAATAGATCAGCGCCGACAGGCCGGCCCGGCCGATCAGGGCAGCCAGCTCGTGGGAAGGCAGCTCCCGGTCCAAAGGCACCACAACGCCCAGACCATTGGCCACGGCAAGATAGCTGATCACCCACTCGTAGCGGTTTTCGCCGATGACCCCCACGTGAAGACCCGCCAGGCTTTCGGCGGTCAAGGCGGTCCCGAGGGCGTCCACATCTTCCCGGGTCTGTCTGAAAGAGATCGGCAGATACTCTCCGCCCAGCCTTTCCTTATAAAGATACGCTGTCCTGTCGCCGTACAGATCCGCGGAGGAATGCAAGAGATCCTTCAGGTCCCTGATCGGTCTGACCGGGTACAGGGTGTCCTGGCGCATTTTTTCAATCAGTCTGTTCATCGGTTTCCCCCAAATAATAAACGCTCAGTTGAATCCGTATCGTTAATGATACCACCCATCCCGGCGGGGGGCAACATTTTTCAAAAACGTTCACTAAGCCTTTACAAACAGGCTTGCAGGGTATATTTTATCTAGGATAGGGTTGGCCCTTTTTATTTATGTGGGGCGACCGACGCTAAGGAGAGTTAGATATGATTTCAGTCAAGCATCTGAAAGGGATCCATGTCGACCATCACAAGAACACCGCAGGATCGGCCATCGTGCCGATGCCGGTGCCCGAAAGGGTCTATATCCCGATGGTCCAGCACATAGGAGCTCCCTGCCAGCCGACGGTATCCGTGGGGGATCACGTCAAGGTTGGCCAAGTGATCGGAGACAACGAGGCTCCGGTCTGCGCCCCGGTGCACGCCAGCGTGTCCGGAGATGTGGTGGCCATCGAAAAGTTCATGACCCAAATGGGCCGGGTGGACACCAATATCGTCATCCAAACCGACGGCAAGCAGGAGATCGCGGAAACCGTCGTCCCCCCCACGGTCACGAACAAACAGGAATTCCTCAAGGCGGTGCGGGCTTCCGGTCTGGTGGGACTGGGCGGGGCAGCCTTCCCCACCCATATCAAATACAACCCCAGGAATCCCCAGGATGTGGACACGCTGATCATCAACGGGGCCGAGTGCGAGCCCTACATCACCGTAGACCACATGACCATGCTGGCTCATGCCAAAGACATCGTCGAAGGCACCCGCACCACGCTGCGGCATTTGTCCATCAAGCGCGGCATCATCGCCATCGAAGGAAACAAGCCCGACGCCATCGCGCTGTTTAAGGATCTGGTGAAAGACGTTCCGGAAATCGAAGTGGTCGAACTGCGGTCCTCCTACCCCCAGGGCGCGGAGCGCGTGATCATCTACGAGACCACCGGCAGGCACCTGATCGCCGGGAAGCTGCCCGCCGATATCGGCGTGATCGTCTCCAACGTCAACTCCATCCTGAAACTCCAGCAGTATCTGGAAACGGGTATGCCCCTGGTCTCCAAGAGCCTTACCGTGGACGGCAATCTGATCGTCCATCCCCAGAACGTGGAAGTGCCCATCGGCACGAAGATCCAGGAAGTGATAGACTTCTGCGGCGGCACTACGGGCGAGCCCAAAAAGATCCTCTTCGGCGGGCCTATGATGGGACGCGCCATGCCCAGCGCGGATCTGGCCATTTTAAAAGGCAACAACGCCATTCTGGTCTTCGACGAAGCCTTTTCCACCATCAACCCGGAGACCGCCTGCATCAACTGCGGCCGCTGCGTCCGGGGCTGCCCCATGAACCTGATGCCCACCACCCTGGCCAAGGCCTGGGACCGCAGGGATCTGGAGACCCTGAACGAGTATGACGCCCTCACCTGCATGGAATGCGGCTCCTGCTCCTACTCCTGCCCGGCCAGGATCCAGCTCAGCTACAAGATCAAGCTGGCTAAAGCGCTGGTCATGGACGACCTGAAAGCGCAGGCGGAAAAAGCCAAAGCCAAAGCGGAAGGAGGAAAGAACTGATGAATCTGAAAGACAATCACCTGATCGTTTCCTCCGCTCCCCATGTGAACAACCCGGTAGACACGGCCTCCATCATGAAAAGCGTGGTGCTGGCGCTGATGCCTGCGCTGGCTGTGGCGGTCTATGTCTTCGGGCTGAGGGCGCTCCTGCTCACGGCCACCTGTGTGGCCTCCTGCGTCATCTTCGAGGGCGTCACCCGGAAAATACTGGACCGGCCCCAGACCATCGGCGACTACAGCGCCGTGGTCACCGGCGTCATCCTGAGCTACAACCTGCCCGCCGGCCTTCCCCTCTGGATGGCCGCCATCGGCTCTTTCGTCGCTATCGTGGTGGTCAAACAGCTCTTCGGAGGCCTGGGCCAGAACTTCGCCAACCCGGCCATCGTGGGGCGGATCGTGCTGTTCACTTCCTTCGCCACCCCCATGACCACCTGGCCTGTCACCGATAAAATGAGCGCTGTTTTACAGCAGGTCGACGCCGTCACAGGCGCCACGCCGCTGGCTCTTTTCTCCAACGCCAAGGACGTTCCTTCGAATATGGACATGTTCCTGGGCACCATCAACGGCTCCATGGGCGAGATCAGCGCGGCAGCCCTGCTGCTGGGCGGCGCCTACCTGATCGTGAAAAAAATCATCGAGCCCACCATCCCGGCAGCCTTTATCGGCACCGTGGCGGGGATGGCGCTCCTGATGGGCTTCGATCCCATCTTCCACATCTGCGCGGGCGGGGTTATGCTGGGGGCCATCTTTATGGCAACGGACTACGTCACCTCCCCCCTCACAACCAAGGGCAAGATCATCTTCGGCATCGGCTGCGGATTCCTGACCATGGTCATCCGCATTTTCGCTTCCTATCCGGAGGGCGTTTCCTTTGCGCTGCTGCTGATGAACATCCTGGTGCCCCATATCGACAAGCTTACAAAACTCAAGCTCAACGGCATTCCGAAGGGCGGTGAAAAATAATGGACAACAAATACAAGGAACTTTTCGCGCCCACCGTGGTCCTGGTCTGCATCTGCCTGATCGCTTCCCTTCTGCTGGCGGCCACCTATCAGATCACGGCGCCTTTGATCGAAAAGATCACCATCGAAAACGCCAATAAGGCCAGAACACTGGTCCTTCCGGAATCCTCCGGTTTCAATCCGGTGGCGGACATCGAACTGGTGGACGGCGTCACAGAGGTCTACGAATCCGTCAACGGCGTGGGCTACGTGATCACCTCGCAAGCCAAAGGCTTCGGCGGCCTGGTCACGGTGATGACCGGAATGGACACAAAAGGAAATATCGTGAGCGTCAAGGTGACCGACGCCAGCCTCGAAACACCCGGACTGGGCTCCAAGGCTACAACTCCAGCCTATTTGGACCAATTCAAGGGGGCCGGCAGGATCACCTCGGATAAAAACAGCGCCGAAGCCACCTATGTGAGCGCCGTCACCGGCGCAAGCTATACATCCAGAGCGGTGTTCAGCGCCGTCTCCGCAGCGCTTCAGCAGTTTGACAGCATAGGAGGTGGTTTCTGATGAAAGACCGCAAGCTGAGCATCCTGACCAACGGTTTCATTAAAGAAAATCCGGTTTTGGTCCTTATCCTGGGAACCTGCCCGACCCTGGCCATCTCCACCCAGGCCATCAACGGCCTCGGAATGGGCCTGTCGGCGACCCTGGTGCTGATCGGCTCCAACATTTTTATCTCCTCATTAAAAAGAATTATTCCCGACAAGGTCCGCATCCCCTGCTACATCGTGGTGATCGCCACCTTCGTGACCATCGTCCAGCTTCTTCTCAAAGCCTACCTGCCGGAACTGGACAAGGCGCTGGGCATCTACATCCCGCTGATCGTGGTCAACTGCATCATTCTGGGCCGTGCGGAAATGTTCGCCAACAAGAACAGCGTCGTCGATTCGGCGCTGGACGGCGTGGGCATGGGCATCGGCTTTACCCTGGCCCTGACCGTCATGGCCTGCATCCGGGAGCTCCTGGGCAGCGGCACCATCTTCGGCATCGCGATCACCTCGGGCCTGATCGACCCCATGTCCATCTTTGTGCTGGCCCCGGGCGGATTCTTCACCTTCGGCTGCATGATCGCCCTGGTGAACAAGGTCACCAAAGGCAAGGTGCGGGATAAAGCCAAAAACGGCTGCATGGGATGCCCCTCGGCTGACGCATGCCAGCAAGCGAAGGAAGGAGGTTGTTGATCGTGAGAGAAGCCATCATCATCATCATGGGAGCTGTTCTGGCGAACAACTTCGTGCTCGTTAAATTCCTGGGCATCTGCCCCTTCCTGGGGGTGTCCAAAAAACTGGATTCCGCCATGGGCATGTCTCTGGCCGTCGTGTTCGTCATGGTCATGGCCACCGCCGCCACCTGGCCGATCCAGACGTTTCTGCTGGATCCCAACGGCATCGGCTACATGCAGACCATCGTGTTTATCCTGGTCATCGCCGCGCTGGTGCAGCTGGTGGAGACTATCCTTAAAAAGTATGTGCCCTCGCTGCACAAATCCCTGGGCGTCTATCTGCCCCTCATCACCACGATCTGCT
>CAZCTS010000045.1:0-8933 GCA_964501635.1 uncultured Oscillospiraceae bacterium
CGCCAGGGACCATCAGGACTCCACCCGGGCGCACAATCCCCTCCGGAAAGCCGAGGATGCATTGGAGATCGATTCTTCTGATATCGGCATCGAAGAGGTGGTAGGCAGGATCAGCGAGCATATCAAGAGTAAGGAAGCTTTGCGCGGCGCCAGCAAGCCTAAAGGCAGGATCAGAATACTCAAAGACGGGCCTTATCTCGTGAGCGGGGGCATACCCTTGTCCGAGAAGAAAATCGTGCCCGGCGAAGGCGGCTACCGATACGAAGAAGGCCGGCCCTTGCCTCAGGCTGAGACCTATGCGCTTTGCCGCTGCGGGAAATCAAAGAATCCCCCCTTTTGCGACGGCGCCCACGTCAAGGCAGGCTTTAAGGGCACGGAACTGGCCTCCCGGGAAAAGTACGAAGAACGGGCGGAATGGTTCCCAGGTCCGGGCGTAGACCTTCTGGACGACGGCCGCTGCGCCTACGCCCGCTTCTGTCACCGGGGCGGCCGCAATGTCTGGCAGCTGGTGGATCATTCCCACAGCGAAAAGAACACACAGGAAGCCATTCGGGCCGCCAGCGACTGCCCTACAGGCCGTTTGACGGCAGTGGATAAGAGCGGCCAGAGGATAGAACCGTTCTACGAACCCGCCATCCATATCCTCCAGGATACGGAGGAAGGGGTCAGCAGCGGGATCGCAGTATTCGGGGGCATCCCCATCGAAGGCGCGGACGGCTTTGCCTACGAAATCAGAAACCGGGTGGTGCTTTGCCGCTGCGGGCGTTCTTGGAGCAAGCCTTTCTGCAATGCGGCCCATGTTTCGAGCGGATTCATAGACCGGGACCGGGATGAATGAAGTCATCCCATAAAAATAAAACGGCTTTCTCAAACCGATGATCTGGAGGTACAGAATGGATTATTTATTTTACAACGGAACTGTTCGCACGATGAAAGACGACAGAGAGGTGGCCCAGGCCATCGGAATCAAAGACGGCCGCATCGTTTTCGTCGGCTCGGATAGCGAAGCGTCAGGGCTGGAGGCCGGGGAGCGGATCGACCTGGAGGGAAAGTGCGTGCTGCCGGGTTTTGACGATTCTCACATGCACCTGCTGCACTATTCCTTTATCAACCGGGCGTTTCCATTGATCGGGGTCAATTCCCTGTCCGGGATACTAAAGAACGCCAAAGAGTACATCGCTTCCTTCGAGGAGTGGCCCGAGGGGAAATGGCTGTTCGGCCGGGGCTGGAACCACGAATTCTTCGAAGACGAAAAGCGTTTTCTTACCCGGCAGGATCTGGATCAGATCTCCACGGAGATCCCCATCATTTTTATACGGGTCTGCGGGCATATCGCCGCCGCCAACAGCCTTGCAACGGAGCTGATGCTGGCCCATCCCAAAGCCAAAGGCATGATGGACAAGATCGAAGCGGACAAGGGCCTGTTCAAAGAGGCGGCCCTCAAAATCAGCTACGAGATCATGGCCCCGCCGACCCAGGAAGAGATCGAAGACATGATCCTTTATGGCGTGGAGCGGATGAACCGGGCCGGGATCACCACGGTGCAGACCGACGATTTTCTTTCCCTGCCGGGCAAGGACTGGCGGACCATATCCGCCGCCTACCGGAACCTGGAAGCCCAGGGCAAGCTGAATATGCGCGTCAACAACCAGGCCAGCTTCGCCACCCCCCAGGACCTGAAAGTCTTTTTGGACAGCGGATCCCATCAGGCTTGGAAGGGCGAGCACTTCAAGATCTCCGCCATTAAAATATTTCAGGACGGGTCTTTGGGCGCCCGGACCGCTTTGCTCCGGGAGGACTACGAGGGGTATCCGGGAGAAAAAGGCATCATGATGCACGACCAGGACGAGCTGAACCAAATGGTGGGCATGGCCCACGACGCGGGCCTTCCCTCGGTGACCCACTGCATCGGGGACAGGGCGTCGGACATGGTCATCAACGCCGTGGAATACGCGCTGGCGCGCAATCCCAGGAAAGACCATCGCCACGGCATCATCCACCTGCAGATCACCGACATCCCCATGCTGGAGCGGATGAAGAAGCTGGATATGATCGCCATGGTCCAACCGGTATTCTGCGGATACGACATGGACATCGTGGCGCCCCGGGTGGGTAAAGCCAGAGAAAGCACATCCTACCTTTGGAAGACCCTGATCAAGATGGGCATCCATTCTTCCGGAGGATCCGACGCGCCGGTGGAGCGCTTCGATGTGCTGGAAAATATCCAGATCGGGGTCACACGGGAAAAATTGACCGGAGGTCCGGAAAACGGCTGGATGCCGGAAGAGCGGCTTTCCTTGGACGAAGCTCTTCGGATGTTCGGCTACGAGGCCGCCTACGCTTCTTTCGACGAAGATCGAAAGGGCACGCTGGAGGTGGGGAAATTCGCGGACATGGTGGTCCTGGGGCAGGATATCTGCCAGGCGGAACCGCACAGTATTAAGGATATCAAGGTCGAGATGACCCTCTGCGGAGGAAAGATCGTTTATAAAGCTTAAGAATGCGATGAAATCGCTAAGCGGAAAAGGAAGCGCCCTCGCCAGGCAAGGCGAGGGCGCTTTTGATTGCAACCCGCTGCGTCCTTATTCCATTTGGTGGATAAAAAGGCCGCTGGCCAGCTTGGGTTCGAACCAGGTGGACTTGGGCGGCATCATTCGCCCTGCGTCGGCTGCGGCCAGCAGCTCGTCCATGCTGACCGGATGCAGGGCGAATGCCGCGGCGGCGGAGCCGCCGCGGACGCGGCGCTCCAGTTCCGAAAGGCCGCGTATGCCGCCCGCGAAATCGATCCGCTCATCGGTCCTCGGATCCCGTATCCCCAGAATGGGCCCCAGGATGCGCTCCTGGAGGATCGACACATCCAGATCCCCGATGGGATCTCCCGTCCGCAATTTTGGATCCGCCTCCAGGCTGTACCATTGACGCTGCAAGTACATGGCAAAGGATCCCCTGCGCTCAGGTTTATGCGCCGCTCCCTTGATTTTGCCGATCCGGAATCCGGCCCGTTCGATGGCTGCCAGGAGTCCGTCTTCCGTCAGTCCGTTCAAGTCCGAGACCAGCCGGTTGTAGTCCATGATCTCCAGATCGAAGGTGGGAAAGCACACCGCCAAAAAGCCGCCCGCGCTTTTGCCTTCTGCCTTTTCTTGCTGCGCCTGCCGCATTTTCGCCACCGCCACCGCCGAAGCGGCTCGATGATGGCCGTCAGCGATGTACAAGCGGGGCACGTCTTCGAATCCGATGGCCAGCACCTCGATAGCCCCCGGATCGTTCACCACCCAAAGCTGGTGGACCACGCCGTCGCCGGCCTTGAAGTCATAAACCGGCTCCTGCTCTTCGGTCCATTTCTTGACGGTCACGTCGATCACCTGGCTGCTGCGGTAGGCCAGAAAAACCGGCTCCGTGTGGGCGCCGCACACGTCGAAATGGCGGGTGCGGTCGCGCTCTTTTTCTTCCCGGGTCACCTCGTGCCTGCGGATCCGCTTATTTTCGTAGTCGGCGATGCCCGCGCAGCCCACGACGCCTGTCTGCACGTGTTTCCCATCGGTCTGGCGGTAGATCAGGTAGCATTCACGAGCCTCCCGGATCAGCACCCCCTGTTCCAGCCACAGGCGAAGCTTGTCCCGGGCGCGCTCGTAGACCGCCTCGCTGTAGGGGTCGGCTTCCGGGGGAAACTCGATTTCGGAGCGGGAGACGCGCAGGAAGCTGTAGGGATTGTTTTCGGCGATCCGGGCGGCTTCCTGCCTGTCCAGCACATCGTAAGGAGGGGAGCACATGGCCCGGGCGTATTCGGGCTTGGGCCGCAAGGCGAAAAAAGGCGAAAAGTAAGCCATATCGTATCCTTTCCGTTCAAAACTGAGAATATTATACCGCAAACAAGTTTCAAGCGGAAGAGCGTCGGGGACATTTGGACTGTACCCGCTCCGCGCTTGTATGCTATACTGAAAAAAATATGCGCCGGTCGAAACCGGCGGTGGATGCGCGTCACGCGCGCCAGAGAGAGAGGGAAAGCTATGTTGATCGGACTGTTTACCTCCGGGTACCAGAGAAACCCCATCGCCCACGCATTCGAAGATGCAAAGCGCTTTGGCTACGACTATGTGGAGCTGTGGGGCGGAAGGCCCAGCACCTATGCGCCGGATCTGAAAAACGGGGAGCTCAAAGAGATCCTCCGGCTGATCGACCGCTACGAAATGCCGGTCATGGGCTATTCGCCGGAAGCGAACAACTATCCCTATAATTTTATGATCGGTTCCGAGGCCCAGCGCCGGGAAGCCATGGAATACCTGAAGCTGTGCTTTGACATGGCCAAAGCCATGGGCGCCGGCTGGACGCTGGTCAGCACCGGTCACGCGGGATATTACACATCGTATGTGGAAATATGGGACCGCCTGGTCAAAACCATCCGGGAATTGACCGACTATGCCCAGAGCATCGGCCACAAAGTCCTGATGGAGACCACCACCCCCTGGGAGACCAATGTGCTCAAGAGCGCCAACGATCTGGCCATGCTGTTTGACCGGGTCCCTTCGGACAACCTGGTGGGCATGCTGGACATCGTGGCGCCTTTTGTCCAGGCCGAGAGCATTTTCGCCTATTTTGACAAGCTGGGCGGGAAGATGCAGCATCTGCACATCGTGGACTCCAACGGCACCGACGAGACTCACGTGATGCCCGGCATGGGCGTCATGCCGTTCAAGGAAGCCATGCAGGAACTGCAGTACATGGGCTTCGAGGGCACGGCCACCATCGAGCTGGTGACCGCCTACATCAAAGAACCCAGACTCTATGCCAAGCGGGCTATCGACAGCGTTCGCGACATGCTGAAATAGGAGGAGTCCATGGATTATTTTGTGGGGATCGACACAGGGACCTTCGAAAGCAAAGGGGTGCTGGCAGACCGTGATTTTAACGTGGTCGCGGTGGCGTCCCGCGCCCACGGCATGGAAAATCCAGAACCCAACCACTTCGAGCACGATGCGGAAGCCGTCTGGTGGCGCGACTTTTGCGCCATCAGCCGGGAGCTTCTGGCTCAAAGCGGCGTGGATCCCAAAGACATCCGCGCCATCGGCGCCAGCGCGCTCGGGGCCGACTGTCTTCCCGTGGACGAAGAATGCCGGCCTCTTCGCAAGGCGATCCTGTACGGGATCGACGCCAGGGCCGTCGACGAAATGGCGCAGCTGACCCAGCTTTACGGACCGGAGCAGATCAAAGCCTGGTACGGCAGGCCGCTTTGCTCCAGCGACGTGATGCCCAAGATCCTGTGGATCAAGAATAAGGAACCGGAAGTCTACGCGAAGACCCACAAGTTTTTGACCGGCTCCTCTTATATTACGGCCAAGCTGAGCGGGCAATATACCGTGGACCGCTTTCTGGGCCTGGCCAGCTTCAATCCCCTCTACCGGAAGGACGGGATCCCCGACGAAGCCCTCTGCGGGCCCATCTGCAGGCCGGACCAGCTGGCCCGGGTGCGTTCCACCATCGACGTGGCCGGCCATGTGACAGCCAAAGCCGCATCCGAGACGGGTTTTGCCCCGGGAACGCCTGTCATTGTGGGGACCGACGACTCCGGCGCCGAAGCCATCAGCGCCGGCGTGCTGGAGCCCGGCGACATGATGCTGCAGATCGGATCCTCCGTATACATGTTTCTTTGCACAGACCGGCTGGTGAACGACGACCGGGTCTGGCGGGAGGAATTCATCATCCCGGGGACCTTCGACATTTCGGCTGGAACAAACACCGCCGGGACCCTGACCCGGTGGTATCGGGACCAGCTGTTCCCGGACAAGGTGGCCCAAGGGGAAAAGACGGGGAGAAATCCCTACGAGTTGATGATGGAAGGCGTGGAGGAGGTGCCGCCGGGCAGCGCCGGCCTTCTGACGCTGCCCTATTTTGCCGGCGAGCGGACGCCCATCAACGATCCCCTGGCCAGGGGGGCCATTTTCGGCCTCACGCTGGAGCACACCCGGGCACACCTGTACCGCAGCGCCCTGGAGTCCGTGGGTTACGCCATCCACCAGCACTTCCGGATCTTCCGGGAGCACCGGGCGCCCATGCGCAAGATCATGGCCACCGGCGGCGGCACAAAAAATCCGCTCTGGCTGCAGATGATCGCCGACATCACCGGAGAGACCGTCAGGACGCCGGAAAACACCCTGGGCGCCTGTTTTGGCGACGCGATGATGGCGGCCATGGGCATCCGTTATTTTTCAGCCTACAGCGATCTGGCCGCTCTGATCAGAGAAGGACCGTCCTATCATCCCGACGAAGACAGGCACCGGATCTACCTTCACTATCAGGGCCTGTTCGATGAACTGTATCCTTTGACAAAAGACTTGGCACATCGCTTAAAAAATGGTAAAATATGACTTATCGATCATCCTGGCGTCGGGTTCGCCCCGGCGGATCGAAATGCTCCAGGACAGAGGCATCACCCCGACCGTCATGATCCCCGAGGTAGACGAATCGGTCCGCCTGTCTTTGAGCCCCCGGCAGCTGGTCATGTGCCTGGCCCTCAAGAAGGCCCTGGCCGCCGAAGCGGAACTGAAGGAAAAGGGGCGGCCTTTGGGCGATTCGCTGCTGATCGCCGCAGATACTGTGGTGTATTCGGACCGGGTGATCGGAAAACCCGGATCCGAGCAGGAGGCCTTCGACATCCTTTGGTCTTTGCGGGGAGGCCACCACACCGTGTTCAGCGGTGTCTGCCTTCTGGGCACGGCGCAGCGCATCCGGCGGGTCTTCAGCTGCGGCACCCGTGTCAAGTTCAGCGACTATTCCGAAGAGGACATCCGGCGCTATGTCGCCACAAAGGAGCCCATGGACAAAGCGGGCGCCTACGCGATCCAAGGCGGATTTGCCCCCTATGTGGAATACGTCGTGGGCCCCAGGGACAATGTGATCGGCTTTCCGCTGGACGGGATCATACAGGAATTGAATGCCCTTGGCATTTTTTTCAATACAAAGGGAACGGGCGCTTCGGAAACGGAGTGACGATGGAATCAACTGAATACAAGGGCCCCATGCTCAAGGAACTGCCCGGGAGCGAGCGGCCCCGGGAGAAGATCCTTTCCCGGGGCGTTTCGAATTTATCCAATACGGAGCTGGTGGCCATCCTCCTGGCCAGCGGGACCCGGAAAGAGTCCGCCTTGATTTTGGCTGGGCGGGTCCTCGCCCTGGAGAAGGGCAGCCTGGCGGGGCTGCTGTCCTGCCAGCCCGAGGAGTTTCAGAGCATCAAAGGGATAGGAACCGCCAAATCCTGTATGCTGGTGGCGGCCATGGAACTGGGGCGAAGGAT
Source organism: uncultured Oscillospiraceae bacterium (assembly GCA_964501635.1). GTDB lineage: Bacteria > Bacillota > Clostridia > Peptostreptococcales > Anaerovoracaceae > UBA10908. Next base: position 7,289 of record CAZCTS010000045.1, read on the forward strand.
CGCCGCCAGTCCGGCAGAGCCGCACAGGTCGCTGGATACCCCCGACAAGGTGGCCAATCTGTTTCTAGAAGAGATGCGCTATTACAAAAAAGAGGTTTTTCGGGTCATCCACCTGAATGTCAAAAACGAAATGATCATGAAGGAGGACATATCCGTCGGAGGGCTCCATTCGGCGGCGGCCCACCCGAGAGAAGTGTTTCAGACCGCCATTAAAAAGGGCGCCCACGCGGTGATCCTGATCCACAACCACCCCAGCGGGGATCCGACACCCAGCCAGTCCGACAAGACGACCACCGGTCAACTGGTCAAGGCCGGGAGCATTTTAGGCATTCAGGTGCTGGACCACATCGTCATCGGCGACGGGCACTATGTCAGCTTTAAGCAGCAGGGCATCCTGTGACTTTCTCCGCCAGAGGCCGCAAAGTCCGAAAAGACGGGCCAAATATTCCCGCCGCTTCGGCTGGAAAGCCTTTGATTTTTCAGGGATCCGTGGTAGAATGCAATCAAAATCAACAGAAAGACAGTATCGAGGGACATGGGAGAAGTAATCCTTCTGGCTTCCGGCAAGGGAGGCGTGGGAAAAACCACATTTGCTGCAAATCTTGGCGCCACTCTGGCTCTTCGCGGGGCCAGGGTGGTTTTAATGGACCTGAACATGGGGCTGCGAAACCTGGATATTTACCTGGGTCTGGAAAACGAGGTCCTCTTCGACGTGGCCGATGTGATCTCCGGCGTGTGCAACGTCAGAAAGGCTTTGATCCGGGACCAGCGCTTCCCGGAGCTTTATCTGCTGTCCTCCGCCCAATATAAAGAAGTGGTGGGCATCACGCCCGCCCACATAAAAGTGCTCTACAGCAAGCTCAAAGAAAATTTCGATGTCATCCTGGTGGACGGCCCTGTAGGAGTAGGGGACGACCTGAAGCTCTCGGCCGCCGGCGCGGACCGCGCCATCATCGTGGTGACCCCGGACTACAGTTCCCTTCGAAACGGCGACATGGTGGACCGGAAGGTCCAGGAGCTGGGCCTCGAGGATCGCTGTTTTGTGGTCAACATGGTCAAGCCCGAGCTCTTCGGCCGGAATGTGGTCCCGGATCTGGCGGAGATGACGGATATTTTTCGCACGTCGATGGCCGGGATCATTCAGTACGACGAAAATGTGAACATTGCCAACAACCGGGGTTATCCGGTCGTGTGCATGCGGGATACGTATATTGCCCGGAATTTCGACGAGATCGGGATGCGGCTTTTCGGATAGAAAGCGGGGCGGGATCAGCGCAAAAGAGGCCGGGAGCTTCTTTTGCGCTTTTTATATGGAAAGGGGTTATTGTTGACAGAAACACGCAATCCATTATAATATATGTGGATTCGTTATCTCAACGAGATTTTCTGTTATGTAAAAAATTACTATAATAATTTTACGCATAGAAGATTGTACCGCCTGGACACAGGCGTTTAAAACCCCAGAGGAGGTGTGTTACTATAGACGGAATCGTTGGAATCGTCGTCAGCATCGTTGCGCTGATCGTCGGAATGCTGGTCGGCTATCTGATCCGGAAGAACAAGGCCGAAAAAACCATCGGCAGTGCGGAAACCATGGCCAAAAACCTGATCCTGGACGCAGAAAACCGTTCAGAAACTATAAAAA
>CAZCTS010000045.1:8943-9770 GCA_964501635.1 uncultured Oscillospiraceae bacterium
GATCGAAGCCAAGGAAGAAGCCCACAGGATCCGCACAGAAGCGGAAAAAGATGTGAGGGAGCGGAGATCGGAGATCCAGAAGTCCGAAAGCCGGCTGATCCAAAAGGAAGAGACGGTGGACCGAAAACTGGAGGCATTGGAGAAAAAAGAAGAAAACATCACGAAAAAGCAGCAGACGCTGGCCGATAAAGAAAAAGAGATCGACACGTTCATCGAGCGGCAGATCAAGGAACTGGAACGCATTTCGGAGTGCACTGCCGACGAAGCCAAGCAGCTTCTTCTCTCGAGCATCGAAAAAGAAGTTCGCCACGAAGCTTCGATCATGATCAAAGACATCGAATACAAGGCCAAAGAAGAAGGCGACAAAAAAGCGAAAGAGATCATCGTGGGCGCGATCCAGCGCTGCGCGGCGGACCATGTGGCCGAGACTACGGTATCTGTGGTGCCCCTGCCCAACGACGACATGAAGGGCCGCATCATCGGCCGCGAAGGCCGGAACATCCGGGCCATCGAAACAGCCACCGGCGTGGATCTGATCATCGACGACACCCCCGAGGCGGTCATCCTTTCGGGTTTTGACCCCGTCCGGCGGGAGATCGCCCGGATCGCCTTGGAAAAGCTCATAGTGGACGGCCGCATCCATCCGGCCCGGATCGAAGAGGTCGTGGAAAAGGCCGAAAAAGAAGTCAACGCCATCATCAAGGAAGAGGGGGAGGCGGCCACATTTGAGCTGAACATCCACAACCTTCATCCGGAGCTGATCAAGCTGCTGGGACGGCTGAAATACCGGACCAGCTACGGACAGAACGTGCTGAAGCATTCCATCG
>CAZCTS010000045.1:9780-10971 GCA_964501635.1 uncultured Oscillospiraceae bacterium
TCCACGACATCGGCAAGGCCATGGACCACGAAGTGCAGGGCACCCACGTGGACATCGGCATCGACGTGCTGCGCAAATACAAAGAGCCCGAATCCGTGATCGACGGCATGGCCTCCCACCACGGAGACTACGAGCCCAAGAGCGCCGAAGCGGTGCTCATCACCGCGGCGGACGCCCTTTCGGCGGCCAGGCCCGGCGCCAGGCGCGAGACCCTGGACACCTACATCAAACGGCTTCAAAAGCTGGAGGAGATCGCCAACACCACGCCGGGCGTGGAAAAGTCCTTCGCCATCCAGGCCGGACGGGAAATACGGATCATCGCAAGGCCCGAAGATGTCAAGGACGACGCCATGGCCTTGCTGGCAAGAGAGATCTCCAAGAAGATCGAAAGCGAGCTGGAGTACCCCGGGCAGATCAAAGTGAATGTCATCCGGGAGACAAGAGCAGTGGACTTTGCCAGGTGATCGGTTCAGTCAACAGAAATAGCGGGGCCCGCAGCATCGGCTGCGGGTCTCTTTCATCAGGGGGCACCATGTACGTATATCTTGACAACAGTTCGACCACCAAGCCTTATCCGGCTGCAGTGCGCGCAGTTTCCGCGGCGATGGAGAAGGATTTTGGCAACCCCTCCTCGATGCATCGGCTCGGTTTGGAAGCGGAGCATATCGTAAAGGCGGCCCGCGGCACTGTGGCCAGTTCCCTGGGGGCTTCCCCCAAGGAGGTCTTCTTTACCTCCGGGGGAACCGAAAGCGACAACACGGCGCTCTTCAGCGTCTGGGAGAGTCAGAAGCGGCAGGGAGCGCGTATCCTCACCAGCCAGGTGGAGCACCCGGCGGTTTTGCGCGCCTGCGAAAAGCTGGAGCGCATGGGCGCCCAAGTGGTCTATCTTCCTGTCAACCGCCAGGGGATCCTGGATCTGGACACCTTCCGCGAAAACCTGCGCGCGGGGACGGTTCTTGTGAGCTTGATGCACGTGAACAACGAGACCGGCGCGATCATGCCGATCGAAGAAGCGGCCCAAATCCTGCAACAAAGCGGAATTCCGGCGGTTTTCCACAGCGATGCGGTCCAGTCCTTCGGAAAAACGGCGCTGGACGTGGGGGCGCTGCCCCTGGATCTGGTCAGCCTTTCGGCCCACAAAATACACGGTCCCAAGGGGATCGGAGCGCTTTATGTGCGGGAGGGGCGGTC
>CAZCTS010000046.1:0-10473 GCA_964501635.1 uncultured Oscillospiraceae bacterium
TCCAGATCGGCGAAGAGCTGGAAAAAGCATTGTCTAAAAAAGAGCTTTCCCCGGAAGCAAGGGCAGAACTGGAGTCCGGGGAGTGGATCTGGGGAAGGGGCGTGGCCGACATGAAGGGCGGCGTGGCCATCCATATGGCTTTGTTCGAAGAATATGCAGCCTTGGCTCAAAAGGGCGAGCTGCCGGGCAATTTCCTGATGGTCACGGTTCCAGACGAGGAATCCTACTCTACCGGCATGCGGGCAGCGGCGGGCCTGATGATCAAGTTGAAGGACCGCTACGGTCTGGATTATAAAATCGTGGTGGACCCGGAACCCACGAATGAACGCAACGGCGCCCAGATCATGTCCCTGGGCTCCGTGGGGAAGATCATGCCCGTGGTGATGGTCCAGGGCGTCACGGCCCATGTGGGCCACTGCTTCGACGGCATCACGCCCCTGGGCATCCTGGCCGAAATCTATCAAAAGACCAATGTTTCCCTGGAATTTTGCGACCGGTACAAGGACGAGGCCACCATGCCGCCGACCTGGACCAACTTCCGGGACATGAAGGAGTTGTATGATGTCACGATACCGCTTCGGGCTTCGGGGTACTTTACAGCGCTGACCTTCGATTCCACACCCCAGCAGATCATGGAAAAGCTCAAAAGGATAGCAGCCCAGGCTTTGGAAAACAACGTCAGGCAATTGGACGCAGTCTATCAGCAACACAAAAAGTGGGACAAGTTTGCGGAAAAGGAAAGCATCCAGTACAAGACCGCCGTCTATTCCTTCGAAGAATTGGTGGCCGAGCTCAGGGCGAAAAATCCGGAAAGCTTCGATGCTTATTATGCCCAGTCGTATCAAAGCATCGGAGAGCGGGTGCTTCAAGGCGAGTTGAATTTCCCCACCGCCACGCTCAAAATGATGGAGTCGGTCCTCAAGTTCGCCGACATCAAATATCCTGTGGTCCTTCTGGGCTTTGCGCCGCCCTATTATCCCCCTATCCACAGCGACCTGATCCAGGGAAAAGAAAACACCGGCACGAAGGCCTACGAAATCGTCAGGCAGGCGGCTGAATCCGGCTTCGGGCAAAAGATGGATTACGAAAACTATTTTATGGGCATCTCCGACGCCAGCTACTGCGGCATCGATCATCCTTTCGACTACACGAAGTTTTCGGCCAACACCCCCATGTGGGGCGAGCTGTATCAGCTGGATTTTCAGGCTATCGAAAAAATCGGGATCCCGGCGGTCATCTACGGCCCCATCGGCAAGGAGTATCACCAGTGGACCGAGCGGGTGAACAAGAAGAGCCTCTTCGAAACCGTGCCCGCCGTCACCCGGACCTTGTTCGATTATCTCTGGAAACTGTAGCAGGAGCCTTCTATGCCATTCATTGATGAAAAAACTTTAACGCTGCTGTTGAACCGGGCTGTCGTGGCGCTGCTGATCCTGGTCATCGGCGTCGTGGGGATCAAAGTAGTCACGAAGATCTTTGCCGGTTTTTTAAAAAAGACCCACATCGACCCCATGTTCCACCGTTTTTTTGTGAATATTCTGAAGGTCCTCCTCTGGTCGGTCCTTACGCTCACGCTTCTGGATTCCCTGGGCATCGAGGCCACCACGTTTCTGACGGTCTTCGCGGCGGCCGGCGTGGCGGTGGCCATGGCGCTTAAGGACAGCCTGGGGAATTTTGCCGGCGGCATCCTGATCATGTTCAGCAAGCCCTTTACGAAAGGGGATTACGTGGAGTGCTGCGGCGTGGCCGGCATGATCGAAACCATCGACCTGCTCCACACCACGATCCTGACGGTGGACAACCAGGTGGTGACCATCCCCAACGGCCAGCTGACCAACAGCACCATTACCAATTATTCGAAGATGGACACCCGCCGTCTTTCCTTTGCGATCAACATCGATTACGATTCGGACATCCCAAAGGCCAGGGCCGCTCTTGTGGAAATGCTGGCCAAAGACGAGCGGATCCACAAAGAACCGGAGCCCTATTGCGTCGTAGACAGCTACAACGACAATTCGGTCAATCTGGTGCTGCGGGGTTGGTGCAACAACTCGGATTTCTGGAACGTCTCTTGCGACATCCGCAGCCTCCTCAAGGATACGCTGCTGGCGGCGGGGGTCACCATCCCTTCTCCCCAGTTGGATGTGCAGATCAAACACGAAAGTCAGGCATAGCCATGGCCTTGGTATCGATGAGGGACATGCTGAAAAAAGCCGGCGCCGAAGGATATGGCATCGGCAACTTCGACGTGTTCAATCTGGAACAGCTTAAAGGCGTCATGGAGGCCCAGCAGGCGCTTCGGGCTCCGCTCATCCTGGCCTACGGCCCTCCCTTCGAAGTCTATTCCCCCATCCGGCACTTCGCCGAATTGATGCGTTCCTTCGCGGAAGAGACGGAGCTTCCGGTGGTCATCCATCTGGACCACGCCACCACCCTGGACCAGGTCAAACAGGCCGTGGCGTTGGGCTTCAATTCGGTGATGATCGACGCGTCGTCGCTTCCATTCGAGGAAAACATTCAAAAGACCTGCGAGGTGACGGCCTTCTGTCATCCCCTGAACATTCCCGTGGAAGCGGAGCTGGGCCACGTGGGGGACGAGGGAATGTCCGACCTGTCGAATTATGGGTTTACGGATGCGGCTCTGGCCGCCGAGTATGTGGACAGGACCGGCGTCGACGCCCTGGCGGTGGCCATCGGCAACGCCCACGGCGTCTACCGGGACAAACCCCGGATACGCTACGAGGTGCTGGCTGACGTGCGGAAGGCGGTCAAAGTCCCGCTGGTGCTCCACGGCGCGTCGGGGATCCCCGACGAGGATATCCGCCGCTGCACAGGGCTTGGAATCACAAAGATCAACATCCACACCGAGTTGCTGCAGTCTGCCGTAGAGAGTCTTCGTCAGGATCTGGCGGCCGGTGCCAACTATTACACGATTTTTGAACACCATGTCAGGGCGGTCAGGCAGCGGACTGAAGAAAAGATCCGCCTGTTCGGCAGCCAGGGAAGGGCTTAGCAATGTTCAAAAAAGGGATTGCGGTCTGCTACGGACTTGCAGTCTGCGACGTGCTCATACCCGGAGTCCCTCGGGACGCTTTTACTTCCGAAACCACCCGGATCCCCCGCTTTGAGTACAGCACCGGCGGAGACGCCATCAACCAGGCGGTGGCGCTGGTCAAGCTGGGCCACGAAGCCCGGCTGATGAGCGTGGTGGGCGCGGATCTCTTCGGGGACTTTATCATTCAAGAAGGAGGCAAGGCCGGAGTGGATATGGACGGTGTTCGCAGGGACCCGCTGCTCCCCACCACGGTCTCTCTGGTCTTCGTTCACCCCGACGGCGAGCGGAGCTTTATCCTCAATCACGGCGCCGACAACGGGATTTCGGAGGCTTGCATCGACTGGGAAGCGCTAAAGGATGCGGCAGTGGTTTCCGTCGGCAGCGCGTTTGCCAGTCCGGGTCTTACCCGGGCGCTGCCAAAACTACTTGGGACTGCCAAAGAAAACGGCAGCGTCACCTGCGTGGATGTGATCCGGGGGCCCGGCGAGGCCTCCGTCGCCGAAATGAAGGCATTTCTGCCCTTCACCGACTATATTTTCCCCAATTATGACGAGGCCTGCTGGCTCACCGGAGAGACCGAATTGCCGCGCATCGCCCGCCGGCTGGCCGAATGGGGCGCAAAAAACATCGTGGTCAAGTTGGGAAAAGAGGGTTGCCACCTCTTCGATCCAAGCGGGCGCCACACCCATGTTCCCGGCTTTTCCATCGACGATCTGAAGGACAGCACCGGCGCCGGCGATCACTTCGCCGCAGGCTTTATCGCCGCTTTGATGGAAGGAAAAACAGGGGAGGACTGCGCGCGGTTCGCCAATGCCGTGGCCGCCTGTTCTGTCCGCTATCTGGGCGCCTGCGGTTTAAGGGGCCGGGAAGAAGTCCGGGCGCTCATAGATCAGCAAGGGGAGGGTTGATATGTACAGCATTTTATGTTTTGGAGATTCCAACACCTACGGGATGGTGCCCCTGGAAAACGGAAGGCTGCCCTACGCCCAGCGCTGGCCCGGCAGACTGGCCCGCATGCTGGGGCCGGATTATTTGATCATCGAAGAAGGGATGATAGGCCGGACCTGCGCCATCGACGACGACATCAAGCCCGGGCGCAACGCCATGGACTACATCTACCCCTGCCTGATGTCCCACTTTCCCCTGGATCTGATCATCGTGATGCTGGGCACCAACGATGTAAAATCCAGATACAAGCTTTCGGCGGGCGAGATCAAGATGGCCATGCGGGTGCTGCTGCACAAAATCGACGATGTGCTGCGGTGGATGTCCACGGATGCGGAGATCCTCCTGGTGGCGCCGCTGCCCCTGCCCGAGGATATGCCGCCGGACTGCGAACTGGACGCTTCCTCGATCCAAAACTCTAAAGAGCTGGCCGAACTGTATGCGCAGCTGGCCCAGGAGAGAGGCATCCATTTCGCCGACGCCGCCCAGTGGGTGGACCCCCGCAACACCCAGCCGGACGCCTGCCATTTCAATGAGGAAGGATGCCGGCAGTACGCCGAGGGGATCCGTCCGCTCATTCTGGAAATTCTCAAGGACAAGAAACCGCATCACGAATAGGAGGCATTGAAAGGAATGGAAGAACCGAGGACAGGCGCCAGAGGGTTTTTTGAACGCAAAGGAGTCACTCTGTCACCGAAGATCTATTTTGTGGACGCCATGGGCTCCATGGCGTTCGGGCTTTTTGCCTCTCTGCTGATCGGAACGATTTTCAACACGCTGGCCGGCAAACTGGGCTGGCCCTGGCTGACCCAGGTGGCCGGCTACGCCACGGGCGCCACGGGAGCCGCCATGGCAGTGGCCATCGGCTACGCCCTCAAAACGCCCTCCCTGGTCCTGTTTTCTCTGTGCGCTGTGGGAATAGGCGCCAACACCCTGGGCGGACCGCTGGGCACGCTTCTGTCGGTGATCGTGGCCGCCGAGCTGGGGAAACTGGTTTCCAAAGAGACAAAGGTGGACATTCTGCTGACGCCCACGGTCACCATCGTATCGGGCATCGCGGTGGCCGTGCTCATCGGGCCGGGCGTATCGGCCATCATGACGGGTTTTGGCGCGATGATCATGCAGGCGACGGTGCTTCAGCCCTTCGCCATGGGCGTGCTGGTATCGGTCCTGGTAGGCATCGCTCTGACGTTGCCTATCAGTTCTGCAGCCATCTGCGCCACGCTGGGTCTGGTAGGGCTTGCAGGCGGGGCCGCTACGGCGGGTTGCTGCGCTCAAATGGTGGGCTTCGCCGTGATGAGTTTTCCCGAAAACCGCTGGGGCGGCATCCTGGCCCAGGGTTTGGGGACCTCCATGCTGCAGATGGGCAACATCGTTAAAAATCCCAGGATATGGATCCCGCCCACCTTGGCCGGCGCCATCACCGGGCCCATCGCCACCTGCCTTTTTCAGATGGAGAACGGCGTCGCCGTGGCTTCCGGCATGGGGACCTGCGGATTGGTAGGCCCCATCGGGGTCTATTCCAGCGAATGGTTCGCCGGGTCCGGGCCCACCGGCTGGCTGGCCATCCTGATGGTCTGCGTCGTGCTGCCCGCCGTGATCACACCCTTGATCGCCTTTCCGCTGAGAAAAATCGGATGGATACGCCCCGGGGATTTAAAACTGGAACTGTAGAGATGCTCCGGGCGGCCTTTGGCCGCCCGAAGCCGACATGAGGAGCGAGCGATGAAAGACTATCAGGAACTGCAGAACGGCAGCGACATCCGGGGCATTGCGCTCCCGGGGGGATCCGGGAAGAAAGTGAATCTGACGGCGGAAGCCGCGGCGGACCTGACCTGGGCCTTTGCGGTCTGGCTGATCGAAAAGACAGGCAAGAGCCCGGGCGCGCTGACCGTGGCGGTGGGGAGGGACTCCCGCTTGTCGGGCGTAGAGCTGGCCCGGACCGTCATGGGAAGATTGGCCGGTCTGGGGTTCCGGGTGATGGACTGCGGCCTGGCGTCCACACCGGCCATGTTCATGTCCACCGTGTTTCCCGATATCCTGGCAGACGGAGCGGTCATGATCACGGCAAGCCATCTGCCCAAAGACCGGAACGGCTTCAAGTATTTTTCCCGGGAAGGCGGATTGGACAAGGAGGACATTGCCCTGATCGTACGAAAAGCAGCCCTGTCTCCCCACTGCAACCCTTCCGAAAAAGCTTCTCCGGGCAATCCCTGCGATCTGATGGATCTGTACTCGGCGCATCTGCGGCAGATCATCCGCGGCGCCCTGGAAAGCGGACCGGAGGGCAGACCCCTGGAGGGAGTTCATGTGATCTGCGACGCCGGAAACGGCGCCGGAGGGTTTTATGCCAGCGACGTACTGGAACCTCTGGGCGCAGACGTAAGCGGGAGTCAATTCCTGGAACCCGATGGCCATTTCCCCAATCACGCGCCCAACCCTGAAGATCCCATTGCCAGGCGATCGCTGTCCGAGGCGGTGCGCAGGACCGGAGCGGATCTGGGCATTTTGTTCGATACGGATGTGGACCGCTCCGCGGCAGTGGACTCGAAAGGCCTGGAAATTGCCGGGGAGCGCATCGTCGCGCTGGCGGCGGCGCTGGTGGAGCCTCGAAAAGCAGGCAGTATCGTGGTCACCGACAGCATCACAGGGGAGCACCTGAAACAGTTTCTGGAGGAGGGTCTGGGCTTTGAGCAGCTGCGGTTCAAGCGGGGCTATCGAAATGTGATCAACAAAGCCATCGCCTTGAATCAGGAGGGCAAGGATTGCCCCCTGGCCATCGAGACCTCGGGTCACGCCGCCTACCGGGAGAACTATTTTTTGGATGACGGCGCCTATCTGGCTACGAAGATCCTGATTCGGGCAGCCCGGCTCAAAAGGGAAGGAAAGGGCATCGAAGTGGAGATCGCCGGCCTCAAAGAACCTGCGGAGGCTGTGGAATACAGGATCCCGGTCCATGCGGGAGGCTTCGCCGGGTATACAGAGGGGATCCTGAGCGAACTCTCCTCCTGGATCGCCCGGGGCGATTGTACGGAAGAGGATCCATGCAAGGGCCGCTGCCGCTGCGGAATGAAGCTGGCAGAACCCAACTACGAAGGGGTGCGGGTGTCCTGCGACGAAGCCAACGGCAACGGATGGTTCCTCCTGCGCAAGTCTCTGCACGAGCCCTTGATGCCTTTGAACATCCAGAGCGATCAGGTTGGCGGCTGCCACATCATCGCCGGGAAGGTGGCCGAGCTGCTGAAGATCTACTCCGCTTTGGATTTGACGGCGCTGGGCTCCGGGAGCTGATCAGGCTCGCTCTGGAAATCGTCCAGATAGAATTCGGGATGCTTAGGCGTTTTCAATGTCAGTTCCAGCATTTTTCGATGAGCCAGGAATTGGGGATCGTTAAATTCCTTGGCGCCGTTGGGACATTGCCGGATGCAAGCGCAGCATTTGATGCATTTCCCCGGCACGCGGGACACGTGATCCCGATCGATGGCCCCCATGGGGCAGACATCGGCGCACCTCTTGCAATCGATGCAGGCAGAGGAAGTGACCGGTACCGCCCGAAGGAAAGCGACCGCTCTGCCGTCTTCGTCCAGGGGCTGATAGTAGCCTTTGTAGGGATAGGGGGTGCCGGGCACCCAGACCGGCGCGCAGGCTGAACTCCCCTTGCGGATCTTCTCCGCCAGCAGCCCCGCGAAGTCCCGTGCCGCAGCGAAGTCGCCGGCATCGGGACGTCCTGTTGCGATCAGCGGCGAAAAGGAGTGCTCTCCCACAAAAGCGGCGCCCGCTACCGGCATCGCGCCGCAGCGGTGCAGCAAGTCCCTCAGTTCGATCAGGGCGTCGTCGTAATGACGGTTTCCAAACACCACAAGGGGGACGGCCAAGGCGCCCTTGCCGATGGTCTGTTCCAGATAGGGCAGAAGAAGATTGGGCAATCTGCCCGCCGATACCCAAACGCCAAAGATCACCAGCTCGCCCGGATCGAAGCGCAAGGGTTCTTTCCGGGACGCAGGCAGGGTGAAGTCGGTGTACCGGCAGCCGGTCCCCAGTTTACGCGCCGCTTCCCGGGCGATGGTCTCCACGATGGAGCGGGTCGTCCCGTTGGCGGAGAAATATACGGCTCTCACATTCTGAATATCCATGGCACAAGCATACCACAAACGCACCAATTTGTGATGAAAGGAGAAAAGCAAATGACGGACGCAAAAACATTCGAAGAACGAAAGCGGGAACTCCTGGAAGAAAATCAGGAAAAATACGGAAAAGAATTGATGGAGAAGTATGGTGAAAAGCAGCTGAAGAAGGCAAATGAAAGGTTTGCCGGCCTTAGCCTGGAGGAGTTTGACAAGGCGGAAAAACTGGCGGCCGACTTTGCTGTCGCGCTTAAAGAAGCCGCGGTATCGGGAGATCCTGCCTGCGCCCTCGCCCGGGAAGCCTGCAGCCTCCACCGGGAATGGCTTGCCTTCTACTGGAGCCGAAACATCCTGACCCCGGCAGCCCATTTAGAACTGGCGGACCTGTATTGCAAGGATGCGCGCTTTGCTGAAAGCATGGAAGCCCTGGCCGAAGGGCGAGCGGAATTCTTCCGCAGATCGCTTGCACTGTACTATGACCTCTAAGCGACGAAAAAGCGGACCTTGGTCCGCTTTTTTCTTGGAAACACGACCTATGTCACAAACCGGACTTCCAGCTTGTCGGGCCTGGAATAGTTCTCTGTGTATTCCACAATATTGCCTTCTGCGTCAAACCCCAGTATTTCGATCCGGTTGACGATGCGCTCTTCTTCCAGCTGAAGATAGCCCGCCACCTTCGGTCCGGCCTCCACCATCATCATGATTTCCCGGAAGTTGCAGGGCAGGTGCTTTTGCGAGGCCATATAGTCGTACAGGGATACTTGCTCGAAATTGTATTTCTGGATTTCAGGGAAGTATCGAAGCGGGACATAGGTATATTCGATCGCAAGAGGCTCTTTGTTTCCGTAGCGGATGCGATGCAGTCCAAATATAGGATCCTTGGTCGAAATTTGAAGCTTTTGCGCAAAGTAGTTGTGGCCCTGGATGATGCCGGTCGCCAGCACCTTGCTGGATATTTCGATGCCGAAGTTCCGCACCAGGGAAGTAAAGCTGGCGTTTTCCGATTCGTTCAGGACGCCAAAGGCAACCTTGTTGTAGTCCGGCTTTTTGACAAAGGTCCCTCTCCCTTGGAGGCGGATCAACTGGCGTCGCTTCACCAGCTGGTCGATGGCGCTGCGAACGATCTGCCGGCTGACCCCGTAGTGAAGGGTCAGGCTTCTTTCGCTGGGGATCACTTCTCCGGGAAGCAGTTCTCCGCTTTGGATCTGGGCGATGATCATCTCCTGGAGCATATCGGAAGTGAAGGGCTTCGAAACCATCTTATTGCGCCTCCTTCCGGTAGAAAGCGTAGCGGTCGAAACGCAGAATATTTTCAAAAAAAACCAGCAACTGCCCCTTGTGGTCGTAGACCATGCCCTTATGCTTCATCAAAGGCTGCCCCGCCTGGATTTTCAGCAACGACGACTCTTCGTCGTTGGCGTATACCAAGGTGACCTTCTGCTTGCTGCCGGCGATACCGCGCTGGGCAATCGACTGGATCAGCTCTCCGGCGCTCAGCCGTTTCAGTTCCGCCGGCTGCAGCGAGAGAGGCGTTTCCTGAGGGATGTAGTAGGCTTCGATGGCGATGGGTGTCTTGTCTTCCGTGCAGATGCGGATGATCCGTTGCAGCGGCTCTCCTTTGGGCACCAGCATTTTCCCCGCCAGGCGGTCGTCGGCGAGAATAGCCGCGATCTCCTGGACCTTGTATTTGACGCGGGGCTCTTCGATCACGGGCTTGTCCGCAAGCAGATTCACCGGCTTGACGATCCGGGGCCGCGCCAGAAAATAGCCTTTTCTCTCCTCGGAAACGATGACGCCCTCCTGGATCAATTCGTTGAGGGCCTCTCGGATGGTCGCTCGCTGGACACTAAAAGTCTCAGCCAATAAACGCTCCGAGGGCAGTTTGTCTCCGGGCAGATAATTGTGGTTCAGAAGCATAAAGTGGATCTCTTTTGACAGGACCACATTCAGGGTCAGAAGGTTTTTTCTCATGACAGCAAGGGCTTTCTTCGCTTTGGCGAACTGTTTTTTGTTTCAGTATAACGCTTTTATCGACAGGCGTCAAAACGAAAAGCCAGAAATCTGGTATAGCATTTATATCAATTGAAACGCAGCAGAATTCGGCTGTTTTGCGCGCACGGAAAGCGCAATAGATGAAAATGCCTTGAACTGCAGGCTTTTGGCTTAATTCTTTCGGCTTGGGCATTGAATATTCCACGGTGATTTGGTATAGTAAACTTATTCAATTTATCACCGCGTTGAACGGGAGGCCAAAGGGAAATATGTCCGATTCCATCGTGTCGCTCCAAGGAGTGTACAAAAGGTTCGGGAAAAACGCAGTGGTGCGGGATATGAACCTGGAGATCCTGG
>CAZCTS010000047.1:0-10301 GCA_964501635.1 uncultured Oscillospiraceae bacterium
TCTGCTGACCGGGCTCATTGATGTCGATACGGAAGAAAAACAGGCTGTTCTGGACTGCGTCACGACCACGGCAGACCTGAAGGACATGGCGGACTGCGACTTCGTGATCGAGGCCGTTCTGGAGAATTTTGAGGTCAAATCCAAAGTCTATCAGCAATTGGACGCGGTCTGTAAAAAAGAGACCATCATCGCCAGCAATACCTCCAGTATTTCGATCACCAAATTAGCCTCGGCTGTCAGCCAGGAGCGGGTCGGTCGCTTTATCGGAACCCACTTCAACTCTCCCGCCAGCGTGATGAGACTCGTCGAGATCATCCCGGCCCTCCTGACAGACGAGGAAACCGTGGAAGCCACCACACAGCTGATGCTGGAGATCGAGAAAGAGCCGATCCGGGTCAAAGATGTGGTCGGCTTCGCATTGAACAGGCTCTTCCATGTGTTCTACCTGGAAGCCTGCCGACTGGTGGAAGAAGGCGTTTGTTCCGTGGAAGACGTGGACAAGATCTGCGTCTACGGTCTGGGACATCCCATGGGCATCTTCAAGCTGCTGGACCACACGGGCCACGATCTGAACCAGCCCATCGACCAGATCCTTTTCGACGCCTACGGCGATCGCTACCGGCCCAGCCCCCAGATCCAGCGGCTGGTGGATTCCGGCCGCCTGGGCCGGAAAACCGGCCAGGGTTTCTACGATTATTCCAAGAAATAGAGGAGCGCATCAAGATGGATCAAGACAAGACACTCACCTCGAAGGAATTCCTGAATCAACTGGTCGCCAAGCACTACGAGGGCGCGTTGCAGGCCAAGGCGGAAGGCAGGCCCGTGGTCTGGGCCACCTCGATCTGCCCCCAGGAACTGCTGGAGACCATGGACCTGGCCACCGTGTACCCGGAGAACCACGCCGCCGCCATCGGCGCCCGAAAAGGCGCCCTGGAGTTCATCGAAAACGCGGAAGGCAGAGGCTATTCCTCAGACAATTGCTCCTATGCCCGGGTCAACCTGGGATATGCGGATATCCAAAAGGCTGAGGCCCAGGACATTCCCATGCCGGATTTGCTGTTTTGCTGCAGCAACATTTGCAACACCGTCATCAAGTGGTACGAAAACCTGGCCAAGACCCTGCAGATCCCACTGATCCTGTTCGACATGCCCTTCAACCATACCTACGAAGTCCCGGCCCACAGCGTCAAATACATGAGAGGCCAGATCGAACACGCCATCGGTCAGCTGGAAGAATTCACAAAGCGGAAGTTCGATCACGACAAACTGGGCGAAGTGATGGAACTGTCCAACGCCACCTGCGAATGGTGGAAAAAGGCGACGGACTGGGCGAAGGTGACGCCCTCCCCCCTGAACGGCTTCGACATGTTCAATTATATGGCCATGATCGTGTGCATGCGGGGCAACGCCGACGGCCACAGATTATTTAAAATGTGGCACGACGAAATGGAAACCAAGGCCAAGGCAGGCCTGGGGCCCTGGAGCTCGGCGGAGGAAAAGTACCGGGTCATGTGGGACGGCATCGCCTGCTGGCCCCATCTGTCCACTACGTTCAAAGCCCTGAAGAAGTACGGCATCAACATGGTCACCTCCACCTATCCGGAATCCTGGAATGTCCGCTACGAAAAGAACGACCTGGACGGCATGGCCAAGGCGTATTCCTCCAACTATGCGAACCGCAATCTGGATTACGATGCGCACAACATGGTCCGCCTGGTCAATGATTTCAGCCTGGACGGCATCGTGTACCATTCCAACCGAAGCTGCAAGCTGATGGATTTTCGCCAGTACGAGGTGCAGCGAAGGGTCGAGGCGATCACAGGAGTGCCTTCTGTGGTGTTTGACGGCGACCAGACCGATCCCCGGGCTTTTTCCGAAGCCCAGTATGAGACCCGGATCCAGGCGCTGGTGGAAATGATGGAAGCGAACAAGGAAGCGAGGCAAAAGGGTTGAGGAGCGAATATATTACGATCGCGCAGGAGCTGGAAGCCATAGCGCTTTCCCCTTATAAATCGGTCATAAGGACATTGAAAGAAACGGGAAAAGAAGCGGTGGGCTGCTTTCCCATCTACACCCCCGAAGAACTGGTGTACGCTGCCGGGATGATCCCTGTGGGCATGTGGGGCGGACCTACTGAACTGAAGCTGGCGGACCGCTACCTTCAGACCTTCTGCTGTTCCATCATGCGCTCCAACATCGAGTACGGCATGAAGGGCTTCTACGATATGCTCAAGGCTGTCATCATTCCCACCTTTTGCGATACGCTGAAGTGCGTGTGCGAAAACTGGAAAGTCGCCGCGCCCCATATCCCGGTGATTCCCATGTGCTACCCCCAAAACCGGCGGATCGAGGCAGGCTTGGTATACATGACAGAGGAACTGGAGCGAGTGCGCGAAGAACTGGAAAGAATAGCCGGCAAGCCCGTCACCGAGGCCATGCTGGAGGAAGCCTTCGCCGTTTACGAGGAATACCGCGCCGCGATGCGGGCGTTTGTGAAAGCGCTTGCCGACCACCCCGAAGCTATCGATGCGAGAAGCCGGCATCTGATCATCAAGGCAGGATACTTTTCCGATAAAAAAATATACACTGCAAAGATCCGCGCCCTTACAAAAGCCCTGGAGGAACTGCCGATCAAGCCTTTTGACGGCATTAAAGTCGTGGCCACCGGACTGATCGCCGAGCCGCCTGCCTTGCTGGACATCTTTGTCGAAAACAAGGTGGCTATCGCTGCCGATGACCTTGCGCAAGAATCCAGACAGTTTCGCACGCTTTCCCGGGAGGGGGGCAGCGTGCTGGAACGGCTTTCCTGGCGCGTGGCAGATCAGCGGGGCTGCACGTTTCTCTACGAAGCGGAGAAGAACAGGGGACAGTTGCTCATTCAACAGGTCCGGGAAAGCGGTTCCAGGGGTGTTGTGGTCTTCATGATGAAGTTCTGCGACCCGGAGGAATTCGACTATCCGATCTACAAACAAGAGCTGGAACAGGCCGGCATTCCCGTGCTCTATCTGGAGGTGGAGCAGCAGATGGATTCCTTTGCCCAGGCCCAGACCCGCGTCCAGAGCTTTGCGGAAATGCTGGCTTAGGTTACCCGTTAGCAGTGAAGGATCGTAAGCATTTGATGAAAGGATCGTATGTATTTAGGGATTGATATCGGATCCGCCTCCACGAAGGCCGCGCTGATCGACAGGAACGGAAACCTGAGAGGGCAGCAAGTCGTCAACAGCGGCACAGGCACCAACGGCTTGGATCTGGTCATGGAAAAATTGCTCCTGGAGACCGGGATCAGCCTGGAGGATGTGGTTTACACGGTAGCCACAGGCTACGGCCGCCTCCTGTGCCCCATGGCTGACAAACAGATCACCGAGATTAGCTGCCACGCCAAGGGTGTGTCTTATCTGGTGAAGGGCGCGGCGACGATCATCGACATCGGCGGCCAGGATTCGAAGGTGATCCGCCTGGATCCCCGGGGCCGGGTCATGAACTTCGCCATGAACGAAAAATGCGCGGCGGGCACCGGACGTTTCCTGGAGGTGATGGGCAGAGTCCTGGGCTGCAGCCTGGACGAGCTGTCGGAACTCTCCGGCGCGTCCGCCAGGGAGATCCAGATCAGCAGCGTATGCACGGTGTTTGCCGAAAGCGAAGTGATCTCACAGCTCTCCATGGGCGCCCGGCGCGAAGATGTGGCGAAGGGAGCCTTGGTCTCCATCGCCAAGCGGGTGGCCGGTCTGTGCAAGCGGGTGGGCGTGGAACCCAGAGTGGTCATGACCGGCGGAGTGGCCCTGAACGAAAATATGGTGGCGGCCATGAGCCGCGAATTGCAGGAAGAGGTCCAGGCCGCGCCCTATACCCAGGCGGTCGGGGCCATTGGAGCCGCGCTGTTTGCCATGGAGGCAGCAACGAAAAAGGAGAGCGAAAATGGATGAATCACTGCTCGGCAGAGAGCAGATCATGCAGGTGATCCCCCACAGAGATCCTATGCTTCTGGTGGACCGGGTGCTGTCCATGACGCCCGGAGAGTCCATCGAAGGGGAATTTTTCGTGGACCCCGAACGGGAGATTTTCAAAGGTCATTTCCCCGGGGAACCGGTGCTGCCGGGTGTCTACACCGTGGAAGTGATGGCGCAGGTGTCGGATATCCTCCTCCTGTCAATGGAGAAGTATGCCGGCAAAGTGCCGCTTTTCATCGGCATCGACAAAGTGCGCTTTCTGCGAAAAGTCCAGCCGGGCGACACCCTTCGGATCCAAAGCAGCATCCAGTTCGAGCGTCCGGAAAAAGCGATCGTGACCTGCTATGCGCAAGTATACACCCAGGGAGAATTGGCGTGCACGGGAGAAGTGACGCTGGCGATGAGATAAAAGGAGAAGAACATGGATTTTACCCCTTCGAAAGAACAGGATATGGTCCGGCGGATGGTTCGGGAATTCGCCGAAACGGAGATCAAGCCCATTGCGGCGGAGATCGACGAAAAAGCCGAGTATCCCTACGACACCATAGCCAAAGCGGCGAAACTGGGTCTGATGGGTATGCCGTTTCCGGCCAAATACGGCGGCGGCGAGACGGATTACATCAGCTACATCATCGCCATCGAGGAACTGTCCAGAGTCTGCGGCTCCCACGGGGTCATCGTGCAGACCCACTGCGCCCTCTGCTGCTGGCCGATCCTGACCTACGGCACGACGGAACAGAAAGACAAGTATCTGCCTGACCTGGTAGCCGGCAGGACCCTTGGGGCATTCGGCCTTACGGAGCCCAATGCGGGCACCGACGCGGCGGGCATCCAGACCCGGGCTGTGGATAAGGGCGATCACTGGCTGCTCAACGGCAGCAAGATCTTCATCTCCGGCGGCGGCATCGCCGATGTGTACATCATCATGGCGATGACCGACAGATCCAAAGGGACCCGGGGCATCTCCTCCTTTATCGTGGAAAAGGGCATGCCGGGTTTTACGGTCCCCAAGCACGAAAACAAAATGGGCATCCGGGGCAGTATGGCGGGAGAACTGGTCTTCGAAGACGTGAGGCTTCCAAAAGAAAACCTGTTGGGTGAAGCAGGAAAAGGGTTTAAGGTCGCAATGACCTCTCTGGATGTGGGAAGGCTTGGCATCGGCGCCCAGGCGCTGGGCATCGCCCAGGGCGCCTTCGACGAGACCGTGACCTATATGAAAAGCCGCAAGCAGTTTGGCAAGTCCCTGGATAAATTCCAGGCCCTGGCCTTTGAAATGGCCGAAATGAAGAACCGGATCGACATGTCCCGGCTGATGCTTTACAAAGCTTGCGACCTGCGCACGAAGGGTTTGCCCAGCACCGTGGAAGCCGCCCAGGCCAAGCTGGCCTGCTCGGAGACGGCCATGTACGTGACCACGAAAGCGGTCCAATTCCACGGCGGATACGGATATATCAAAGACTACCCGGTGGAGCGGATGATGCGGGACGCCAAGATCACAGAAATTTACGAGGGCACCTCGGAGGTCATGAAAATGGTCATTTCCGGAGATATTTTCAAATAGAGGAAGGGTGGATCGATGAAAATAATCGTATGCGCAAAGCAAGTTCCCAACACGAATGAGATCCGGATCGATCCGGCGACCGGCACCTTGCTCCGAGACGGGGTTCCCAGCATCTTGAACCCCGACGACGGCCATGCGCTGGAAGAGGCGCTCCGCGTCAAAGACCGCTATCCCGGCACTCATATCACCGTGATATCCATGGGCCCGCCCCAGGCCAGGGAAATGCTCATGGAATGCATGGCCAAAGGGGCTGATGAATGCATTCTGGTGAGCGACCGGGCTGTCGGAGGATCCGACACCTGGGCCACCTCGAATGTCATCGCCGCGGCGATACGAAAGCTGGGGCCCTTCGACCTGATCTTTGCGGGGCGGCAGGCCATCGACGGAGACACCGCCCAGGTGGGTCCTCAGATCGCCGAGAAAATCGGTATTCCTCAAGTGACCTATGTCAAAGAGATGGAGATCGTGGACGGCGGCAAGGCGGTCATCGTCAAACGCGCGCTGGAGGACGGCTACCAGGAGATCAAAGTGCAGCTTCCCTGTATGCTCACAGCGATCAAGGAGCTCAATCAACCCAGATACATGTCGGTCAAAGGGATATTCAAGGCCTGTCAGAGCGACGCGCCCATCCGCGTCTGGACCGCGGCGGACATCCAAGTGGATCCGGATACCGTTGGCCTGAAGGCCTCTCCCACGAATGTGTACAAATCCTTTACCCCAAAGCCCAAGGATCCGGGGATTGTGGTAGCCGGAGAAACGCCCTCGGAGCAGGTGGAAAACCTCCTGTCGGAACTGAAAAAGAAGCACATCGTGCAGGGAGGCCGATCCAATGGATAATAGCAGGTTATCTGAATATAAGCACATATGGGTCTTTGCCGAACAGCGGAACGGAAAGCTGTCCGGCGTGGCCACGGAACTGATCAGCGAGGGCTACCGCTTGTCAAGGGAAATGGGTGGGGATACAAAAGTCTGCGCGCTGATCGCGGGCAGCGAAGTGTCCCATCTTGCGGCGGATTGCTTTGCCTACGGCGCCGACAGCGTGATGCTGATTGAGCATCCGCTTTTAGAGATCTACACCACAGACGCCTACACCAAGGTCATCTGCGACGCAATAACGGAGCATAAGCCGGAGATCGTGCTCTACGGCGCCACCTATATCGGCAGGGATCTGGCGCCCAGGATCGCAGCCCGCCTGGACGTGGGCCTTACGGCGGACTGCACGCATTTGGATGTAAAGGTAGCCAGCTATATCCGATACGCCAGGGAAAACACCACGCTGGACACCAGCTCCCTGGATCCGGAGGATCCGGACACCTGCCTGCTGATGACCCGGCCCGCCTTCGGCGGAAACCTGATGGCCACGATCATCAGCCGAAACACCCGGCCTCAGATGTCCACCGTCCGACCGGGGGTCATGTCCAGGATCGAACCCCGTGAAAACGCTGACGGTGAGGTGATCCGGGTCCGGCCGGCGCTGGTCGAGGCCGTCATACGCACCCAAGTGCTCAGAGCGGTGAAAGCGGCCAAAGAACTGGTGAATCTGGCGGACGCGGATATCATCGTGTCCGGAGGCCGGGGACTTCATTCGCCCGAAGGGTTCCGGCTCATCAAGGAACTGGCCGATAAAGTGGGCGGAGTCGTCGGCGCCTCCCGGGCGGCCGTGGACGCCGGCTGGATCGAGCCATCCCACCAGGTGGGGCAGACCGGGACGACCGTCAAGCCGGAAATATATATAGCCTGCGGCATCTCCGGGGCTATCCAGCATCTGGCCGGCATGCAGAATTCCAAGATCATCATCGCGGTGAACAAGGACCCGGAGGCGCCGATGATGGCGATTGCAGACTATGCCATCGTGGGGGACCTGTACAAGGTCCTTCCCGAGATGATCGCGCAGTGGTGAAATCAAAATAGGGGATGGCAAGGGCCATCCCCTATTTTAATATGCGATCTCCACATCCACATGGAATTGGCGAAGCTGTTCCAGGATCTCTTCCGGGGTCTCCCGGTCGGTGATGATCCGGTCCAGATCCCTGAAGTCGCAGAACTTGTAAAAGCCTTTCTTTCGAAACTTGCTGTGATCGATGAGCGCGATGCTGGTTTTAGCGCTTTTCAAATAGAGCTTTTTTAATGTGTTGATGCCCTCCTCGTCGGAGGTGAGGCCGTCTTCGGGATTGGCGCCGTCTGTGCTGCAGAAGAACAGATCCACATTTGCGATGCTGCTCAAAAAGTCCTTGGCATAGGTTCCGGAGCTTGTTCCATCTTTCGTCAGAAAGCCGCCCATCAAATAGACCCGGGCGTCGCTCTTTGTGACCAATTCCAGGGCCGCGTGGGCGTCGTTGCAGAGGATGACAAGACCTTTTCGCCGCTGCAGATAGGGGCAGAGCGCAAAGATGGTCGACCCGGCGTCCAGAGCGATGATGCTGTTGTCTGCAACATAAACAGAGGCGCAGGCGGCCATCGCCGCTTTTGCTTTACTATCCTGACCGCGGCGGAGCTCCAGCGGAGAAAGGAAGTTGAAGGACTCTCCCTGGAGAACCGCCCCGCCGTAGGTCTTGCGCAGTGCGCCCTGCTTTTCCAAACTGTCAAAGTCGCGGCGTACGGTTTCCACTGTCACTCCGAGTTTTTGCGCGATTTCCGCGGTCTTGACCATGTGGTCCCGCTCGAGGGTCTCCCGGATATATTTCTGCCGGATGCTCTTCATAATATATGGCTCCTGTTCGATTCAGACTGCATAGTCAGTATACACACAGACCCGTTTGAAATGCAACAAAAGACGCTGGAAATGGCGTAAACCGTACTGAAAACGGCGAAATAGTAACAAATACTAAGAAAAACAAGCGTGAATATTATCAAAATATGGACAAACAAGTGTTTCAGTGTTAGGATGGGACTATGACAAGGTGTTAGGCCGTGACGATCGGAAAGATAGGGGACAAATCGGGGAGATCCCGAGGAGAAGCGTATGTTGGAGTGTTCATGTGATGTGGTGGTGGTCGGATCCGGGCCGGCAGGGCTGGCGGCGGCGGCGGCGGCAAGGAAGGCCGGCGCAGGCCGCGTTTTGATCATCGAACGGGATGTCAGCAGCGGAGGGATCCTGCAGCAATGCATCCACGCCGGTTTCGGACTGAAGTATTTCGGCAAAGAGCTGACCGGTCCCGAATACGCGGAAATATTTTATAAAAGCGCCTCATCGGCAGGGGTGGAATGGCTGTTTGCGACCACAGCGCTGGAGATTCGCGGCAGGACGCTTGTGTGCGTGGGCAAACAAGGCATGCTGAAGATCCGCTTCGGCGCATTGGTCCTTGCGATGGGCTGCCGCGAGCGTACACGGGGCAGCCTTGTCATCCCCGGGAGCCGGCCGGCCGGCATCTATACCGCCGGCACGGCACAGCGGCTGATGAACATTTACGGCTACCATGTGGGCAAGGAAGTGGTGATCCTGGGCAGCGGGGACATCGGCTTGATCATGGCCCGCCGCCTTGCGCTGGAAGGGGCTCACGTGAGGGCCGTCGTCGAATATCTGCCCTACCTTGCAGGCCTTGAGCGAAACAGGGTGCAGTGCCTGGAGGATTTCCGCATCCCGCTGCTCCTGTCCCATACTGTTGTGGACATCAGCGGCATCAGCCGTGTGGAAAGCGTCACCATCGCTCCGGTGGATATAGACAAGAAGCCTATCCTCTCAAAAAGCAAAACGATTTCCTGCGATACGCTCCTGCTGTCCGTGGGTCTGATCCCGGAAAACGAGCTCAGCCGGACCGCCGGCGTAGAACTCTGCGACCAGACCCAGGGCGCCCGGGTCAATCAGTACATGCAGACGAGTCAGCCTGGTGTCTTCGCCTGCGGCAATGTGCTCCACGTGAACGATCTGGCGGACAATGTCAGTCTGGAGAGCGAAAAAGCCGGAAAATATGCCGCTCTGTACGCGGCCGACAGCCTGCCCTCAGGCAGAGAAGTTCCTGTATGCGCCGGCGCCGGGATACGGCATGTCTGTCCTCAGAGGATCCTGCCCGGGACGGATGGCTGCGTGAGCATCTTTCTTCGAACGAGCGAACCC
This sequence comes from uncultured Oscillospiraceae bacterium, assembly GCA_964501635.1. Taxonomy (GTDB): domain Bacteria; phylum Bacillota; class Clostridia; order Peptostreptococcales; family Anaerovoracaceae; genus UBA10908. Next base: position 9,563 of record CAZCTS010000047.1, read on the forward strand.
GGATGCGATGTGCGCCTCTTCGCTTCGAGCGGTGGCAGGGAACTTGTCTCCAGACAATTGAAAGAATCCAATCCCGGGACCATGGAAGAGCTGTTGCTGAGCGAAGAACAGGTGAACGCATTGACGGAGCCCGTGGTCGTCCGGGCGGTCCGGCTGGGGGAAAAGCGATGAGACAGCGCATGATTTGCACGGCTTGTCCGAACGGATGCCGTATGGAAGCAAGCTATTTGTCACGGGAAGATCTCACGCTTACCGGCTATGGCTGCGACAGAGGGAAAGCCTTTGCGGAGGAAGAGTGTTTCGCGCCCACACGAATTCTGACAGCCACGGTAGCTGTGGGCCATTCCGAAAGGAAGGCGCTCCCGGTGCGCACGACGATCCCCATACCCAAAGAGCTGCTCCTTGCCTGCCTGCGGGAAATCAGGAATGTTTCGCTGGAAGCGCCTGTGGCTTCCCATCAGGTCATCATTTCCGACATTTTGGGCACGGGGGCGAATGTGGTGGCCAGCATGGGTATCGAAAGGAAGGAGTAAGGATGTTCCGGACGGATGTATTGATCATAGGAGCAGGGGTCGTAGGCACATCGATCGCCAGGGAGCTTTCAAAGTACAAGTTGAAAGTGCTGGTGTGCGACAAGAACGACGATGTGGGGGGCGATGCGTCCAAGGCCTGCAGCAGCTGTGTGGCGACCCAGGCCACCTTGACACCTCACACCCTGGAGCAGCAGCTCAGACAGAGT
>CAZCTS010000048.1:0-9200 GCA_964501635.1 uncultured Oscillospiraceae bacterium
GGATGGATCTTCCGGCTGTTGTCGATCTTCCAGGCGGAGATGGGCAGAACCTCTTTGGGTTCGATGACTCTTCGGATCCCATAGAAACTCTCCATGGTTTCTTCCTTCTTTCTATGAATGATGGATCAAGCGAAACGAATTCGGTTCACTTCCGGACGAATATCAGCATACTTGATTGGCACGCAATTTGCAATACTTAATAGCAGAATTGCAGCGGGCCGGGGGAAGGGATTTCCTTTCGGCTCAGGATAGAAAAGGAGAATCGACATGGAACAAAAAATCACTTCCACCATTCGCCTCAGAATGTCGGCTAAAGACGCCCACTACGGCGGCAACCTGGTAGACGGGGCCCATATGGTCCATCTCTTCGGGGATGTGGCCACGGAATTGCTCATCAAACTGGACGGAGACGAAGGCCTCTTCCTGCGCTACGACGAAATCGAATTTCTGGCGCCCATCTTTGCCGGCGATTATGTGGAAGCCTACGGCGAGATCACCCGGATCGGCAACACTTCCCGGGCCATGGAATTCGTCGCTAAAAAAATCATCGCCGCAAGGACCGACATCAGCGCCTCCGCCGCGGATTTTCTGGAAGAACCCATCGTGGTCTGCCGCGCCAAGGGCGTGTGCGTCACACCCAAAGAATCCAAGAGAAAGTAATCGATGAGACTGAACAGGTACATCGCCCAGGCAGGCATCGCCTCCAGGCGAAAAGCCGATGAACTGACCATCAACGGCCAAGTCAAAATCAACGGCCAAACGATGTGGCAGCCGGGTTACGACGTTAAACCCGACGACGTGGTGAGCGTCGCGGGGAAGGTCATCACGAACCGGGAAGCCCTCGTGTATTTTGCCTTGAACAAACCGCCCGGATACATAACGACCACGGCAGACGAGCAGAACCGGCCCACGGTGCTGTCGCTGCTGAGGGATGTGTCCGAGCGGATATTTCCCGTTGGGCGGTTGGATGCGGCCACCACGGGCCTGCTGATCCTGACCAACGACGGCGACCTGGCTCAGCACCTGGCCCACCCTTCCCAGCATGTGTACAAGACCTACGTGGCCATCGTGGAGGGACAGGTATCCCAGGAGACCCTCCGGAGCCTGTCCGGCGGGGTGTCCATCGAAGGCCGCACCACGGCGCCGGCCCTGGTTCAAATCCTTAAAGAAGAGTCGCAGCAGACCACGCTGGAGATCCGGATCTTCGAGGGTCGAAACCGGCAGGTGCGCAACATGTGCGCCGCGCTGGGCCATCCGGTCCGGGAACTGGAACGGACCGCTGTCGGGGACATCCGCCTGGGCCGCTTGAAACAGGGGGACTACCGGAAACTCACCCGGCAGGAAATAGACTACCTCAAAAATTGTTAAAAAGCAGCCCGCGGGCTGCTTTTTTTATGATCGGAGATCTCCTACAGATCTAAAAGCAGATGCAGGGCGTGGGCCACGCCGTCCTCCGCGTTGCTCAGGGTGACCACATCCGCCGCCTCTTTCAATTCCTCCACCGCGTTGCCCATGGCCACGGCCACCTGGGCGGCGGCCAGCATCTGGGCGTCGTTGCTGCTGTCCCCGAAGGACATGATGTTGTCGTGGGAGAGGCCCAGCATCGCCGCCAGCGCTTTGAGCGCCGTGGCCTTGGAGGTGGTTTCGCCCCCCAGTTCGATGTTGTAGGGCATGGAGCTGACCACGGTGAGCCCTTTGACCTGGCCGAGCTCGGACCAGTAGCGCATCCGCTTCTCCTGATCGGGAAACAGGAGATTGATGTTTTCAAGTTTGTGGGCATGCTCCCGGATCAGAGCCACCGCATCCTCCACAGGGATCCGGGTGTCCCGCACGTATTGCTGGCTCTTTTTCGACACCACGCCGTAGCGTGGCAGATCCTCCATGCAGTGCCTGTCGGCGTAGACCCGGTGGTCGAAAAAAACCTCCCTCATCAGGTCCGGATCTGCGATCCAGGGCATGGCGGACTCCACCGCCTCCCGGGTGAGCAGGTTGGAATAGATGGTCTCCCCGCTGTGCTGGTCCACGATGTGGGCTCCGTTGGAAGAGATCATGTAGCGGATCCCCCCGATGTCCAGCACAGCCCTGGGAAAGGCCGAAAAGCCCCTGCCCGTGGCGATGACGATATGGTAGCCCCTCTCCATCGCCCTGTGGATGCTGGCTTCGTTGGCCGCCGAAAGTCCGCCCTTTTCGTCCAGCAGGGTCCCGTCCATGTCGAAGGCCAGGATCTTGATTTTTTCCAGAGATTCCCGGCTGATGTTCTTTCTGACGATCATATCTTCTCTCCTATCCGGTCGTATGCAGCCGGTTCCTTTTCAAGTGTGAGCAGAACGGCGGCAGTGAGCACCAGGCTGGCCCCCGCCAGGCTTCGCGTGCCGAAGGGCTCCCGCAGGATCAGCACGCTCAGGATCACCGAGATGACCGGCTCCAGGATGCCAAAAATGCCCGAAACCGTGGGCCCTACGTACTTGACAGCGCTGGGCACCATGGCGTTGGCCAGCACGGAGATGAGCAGCACGCCGATGAGCACGTACATCCATCCCACCGGCGCCATGCCTTGGGTCAGGTCGTATCCGGCCAGAAGCGCGAACACCGTCAGCGCCAGGCCGGCAAAGATGCAGCCGTAAAAGGAGAGCAGGGATCCATTCAGAGATTTTAAGCCCAGCTTGTCCATCACCGTCAGGAAGACGGCGTTGCTCACCCCCGAGGCGAAGGCCAGGGCCAGTCCTGTGGGATCCACCACCGCATTGCTCTCCAGAAAGAACCAGACGCCCCCGAAAGCCAGCAGCAGGGCCAGGATCTTGGTGCGGCTCAGTTTTTCTTTAAAAATAAAAACATAGATGCAGGCCACGATCACGGGAAAGCAGAAATGGGTGCAGGTGGCCAGGCCAACGGAGATGTACTGAAACGAAGAATACATCAGCACCGCGGTCAGAAAGCCCCCTTGGACCCCCAGCCAGGCCAGGCCTGCCAGCTGCTTTTTCGTGACGGCCAGCGAGACGCCCCGGCTTTTGAGGATCAAAAAAAGCACAGGCACGGAGATCATGTTGCGATAGGCCAGGATCGAGATCGTGCTGCCGCCTCCGCTGTAAGCCAGCTTTCCCGTGATGCCGGCGATGCCGTAGCAGACGGCTGCCCCTGCGGCGAAAAGCATGCCCAGTTTTTTGTAACTCTTGGCCTTCATACCGGCTCCCGGCCCCTCGGCTGCTCCGCCGGGTTCTTTTCCAGCCCCAGCAGAACCGTGGCCGTCAGAACGCACAGGGCTCCCGCGGCGCCCCGGAGCCCGAAGGGCTCGCCCAGCAGAAGGACCCCCATCAGCACAGAGGTGACCGGCTCCAGGATCCCCGCGATGCCCGTCACCGTGGCCCCCACGTTTCGCACCGCCACAGGGATCATGGTGTTGCCCAGGACCGAGATCAGCAGCGCAGTGGCCGCCAGGTACATCCAGGCCCCCTTGCCCAGGATCCCCAGGAAGGGATAATTCCGGATCAGGCCGAAAAGGCCCAGCCAGAGGGAGGAGAACACACAGCAATAGAACGACAGCTTAAATCCGTCCATGGCCTTGAGCCCCCGGCGGTCCATCACCACCAGATAGGCCGCATAAGTGAATCCGGACAGCAGGGCGGTCATCATGCCGAAAGGATTGATCCGGGCGTCGCCCTCCAGAAAAAACCAGATGCCGGCCACCCCCAGCCCCAGGGCGATCAGCTTGGTCCGGCTGAATTTTTCCTTGTAGACGATCACGTAGATGGCGGCCAGGATGAGCGGGAAGCTGAAGTGGGCGCAGGTGGACAGCCCCACGGAAATATAGGTGTACGATGTATAGAGCAGGACGCCGGTGACGAAGCCCCCCAGAAGCCCCAGCCAGACCAGCCCCGCGCACTCCCTGCGGGTGATGGCCAGCTTGGTTCCCCGCAGCGCGAGGATGGCGTAGAGCATGGGCACGGAGATCAGGTTCCGGTAAAACGACAAAGCCACGGGGTTTCCCCCGCCCACATAGGCCATTTTTCCGGTGATGGTGGACACGCCGTAGAAAAAGGCGGCCCCCATGGCGAAGATCAGTCCGGTCCGCTTGCTCATTCATCCGTTTCCTTGTTGGCTTCCTCCAGGGAAAGGACGATCTGCCGCGCCGAAAGGTCGTCGGAGAATTCATAGCCCTCCGAGAGGACCAGGGTCCCGATGTCTTCGATCTGGGGCAGATCCTCCAGGGATTCAAAGCCGAACTGGGACAGAAAATTTGCGGTGGTCCCGTACAGGATGGGCCGGCCGATGGCGTTGCTCCGGCCGCGCTCCGCGACCAGCTCCCTTCGCATGAGGCCTTCCAGCACCCGGTCGCTCTTGATGCCCCGGATGGAATCGATCTCTCCCTTGGTGACCGGCTGGCGGTAGGCCACGATGGCCAGCACTTCCAGGGCCGCCTGGGTCAGGCGCTTTTCTTTGACCGGCGTGCACAGGCGCTGGATATAGTCGTCGTTTTCCGGATTGGTGCAGAGCTGAAAGCGAAGATCGGCCTCCCGGATGCGAAGACCGCTGTCCCGCTCTTCGTAGTCGCCCATCAGGCTGCGAAAGCATGCCACCACCTCCTGGGTGGGCAAATTAAACAGCTCGGCGCAGACTTTGGCCTCCAGCGGGTCGCCCCAGACGAAGAGAAGAGACTCCAGGGCGGATCGGATCTTTTGATTTGCGGACATAGGTCCTCCTGCTCACCGGCTCTGGGGCCGGTCTTCCCGTAAGGTGATCTCCATATCGCCGAAGCGTTTGGGCTGGCGGACTTTGACAGCGGCTTGCTTGACCAGTTCCAGAATGGAGACGAAAGTGAGCACCACGTCGTAGCGGTCGTTTTGCCGGGCGATCAACTCGGAAAAGCGAAGCTTGGATTTGCGGCGGAAAAAATCCCTGATCTGGTCGATCTTGTGCTCGATGCTCATGCGCTGCCGTTCCACACGTTGGTAATTCCGCCGGATCTCCTCCAGCTTCTGCCTGCGGAACAGGAAGGCCCGAAAGGCCCGGACGAACTGGTCCATATCCGCGCGCAGCAGCTCCTCCGCCTGGCCGGTGTAAGGGGCCAGGTCCTCCCGGGGCTTCGTGTGGATGTGGCTGGAAGCCTCCTCCTGCTCTTCGAAAAAGGCGGCCATTTCTTTATAGCGCTTGTATTCCAGGAGCTGGGCCACCAGATCTCTTCGGGGATCTTCCCCTTCGGGCAAAACTTCCTCCTGGGATCCGGGCAGAAGCATCCTGGATTTCAGCTCGATCAAAACAGCGGCCAGCACCATGAATTCCTGGGCGACCGTCACGTCCTGGTCCTTCAACTGCTGGACATAGGCCAGGTATTGCGTTGTGATCTGGGAAACGCGGATGTCGTAGATGCTCATCCGGGCATGCTCGATCAGATACACGAGCAGATCGAAAGGCCCTTCGAATACATCCAGCTTGACTTTATAAGCCATTAGCACCTCTGGTTTTCGTAATTTACCACAACATATTGTATCATACCTATGCTTACTCCACAATAAAAAGGCGGCTTTGCGCCGCCTTTTCGAAAGGACAAGGGGTACTCAGTCTGCTTTCGAAGCCGATGCCTGGACAGCGCCGGGGTTCAGACGGCTTTCAAAAGCCTGGCTGTAGCCCCGATTGGCAAGCCATCCCTCCAGAACCCGCTCGTTGGAAAGGCATTTTTCCGCATAGCCGGTCCTGTAGTCGCCGCTTCTGACGGCAAGGACCCCTTGATTATAGGCCGAAAGCGCCTCAACTTTATTTCCGTCGAACATCCAGAGACGGTCCCGGATGTAGCGGGCGCCGAAGGCCAGATTGATGTGGACGTCCTTGAGCTGCTGATAGCTGATGCCGTGGGCTGCGCCCGTGCGGGGCATGATCTGCATGATCCCCACTGCGCCCAGGGAGGCGACGATGCCGGCTTGGAATGACGATTCCGTTCGGGCAACGGCCATGAGCAACTCCTGATCCACACCGTGAACCGTGGCCTCGTGACGGAAGAGGTATTCGTAATAATAGGATTGGTAAAGGCTCAGCTCCGGCCGGACTCCCCGAATATAGGCGGCGCGGCCTTCGATGAAGGAAGCGTTGGTCTTGCTGTAATAGCTTTCCGCAGCCACCGCGGGGATCGTGCTGATGTACAGGCCGGTCACCTGATCGAAATGGGCGTCCCAGGCCAGCATGGCGCTGCTGCGAAGCGCGGCCAGGGGGATGTAGGGCACCTGGCCTGCAAAGAGGACTTCGCCCGGGTCCAGCGGGAGCATCTCCGCCTCGGGCTCCGAGGCTTCGGATTGTACAGCGGCGGCCTTCAGCAGACCGTCCAGGGACCAGACGACCGGGTCCAGGATCTGCCCCCATTGGGCGGCCAGGTCGGCCACATTTTCGCTGTCCAGGGAACGAACGACCGCCACCCCGTAGGTCTGGTCTATCCTGCCGGCCCGGTCTTCCAGGTTGCAGGCCAGCTCCGCTTCCTTGACGGTCTTTCCGCTGGGCGCGGCGGGCTGGAGCAGGATCAAACGATCCTCCTCATCCACCCGGACCTGAAACCCGAGGGCGGCGCCCAGCGCGGAGGTCAAGGGCACATAGGTCTGCCCCTGGAGGATGACGATGGGGTCCTTCAACTGGTAATTATTGATCAATACGCCGTTCACATAAATGTCACGGGCCAGAAACGACAAACGGATTTCTTCTGCTGCTGCGACGGGGATATATGAGAAGAGCCATAAGGCAAGTGCGATGGTCAGCGCCAGGCTTCTCCGCAGCAATCTGCTTTGAAACATGCGTTTTCTATCCTTTCATGGGAGAAGTAGGGACATTTTAACACATTCCTCCGCTTTTGGCTAACGTTTCCGCGCTATTTATGCTATAAATTAGGTAAGAACGAGAAAAGGAGAACCTTATGCAAAATATTCTGGTCGTCCTACCCATGGACGAAGCGCAGCGCAAGCTGCTGGAAAGCAAGGCCCCGAGGGCCCACTTTGTCTACCGGGATCAAACGACCGTCCCGGAAGAGGATGTCCAAAACGCCCATATCATACTGGGCAACGTGCCCGAAGCCTATCTGAAAGACGTTCCGAAGCTGCGCTGGCTCCAGCTGGATTCCGCCGGCTCGGACAAGTATGCCGCGCTGCCGGTGTTTAAAGAAGAAAAAGCCCTTCTGACCAATGCGTCGGGCTGCTACGGGCTTGTCATTTCCGAGTATATGGTGGGCGCGGCCCTGCTGCTCTGCGTGGGCTTCCACAAGTACCGGGACCAGCAGAGCGCCCATTTGTGGCGGAACGGGGCCCTGGCCAAGACCATCAGCGGCTCCCGGACCCTGGTTCTGGGGCTGGGAGACATCGGAACCCACTTTGCGCAGCGGATGCATGCCCTGGGAAGCACCGTCACAGCCATCCGCCGGACCCAGGGACCCCAACCCGGCTTCGTCGAATCCGTCCATACCCTTGAGGACCTTCCAAGGCTGCTGCCGGAGGCGGACATCGTAGGCGTGTGCCTGCCCCAATCGCCCCAGACCATGAACATTTTTGACGCAGCGGCTTTTGCCGCCATGAAGCCCGGGGCCTTCCTGATCAATGTGGGCCGGGGGTCGGCCATCCACACCGATGCCATGGTGGAAGCGCTCAAGACCGGCCGGCTGGGGGGCGCCGTGGTGGACGTGTTCCAGCCCGAACCTCTGCCCCGGGACCATCCCCTCTGGGATTGTCCCGGCATTTTGATCACACCCCACGTCGCAGGTCTGGACGAGCAAGCCGACGCCCACGGCAAGATCCTGGCCCTGTGCGCCCGGAACCTGGAGCATTTTATGAAGGAAGAGCCTCTGGAGAGCCCGGTGGATCCGGAAACCGGATATCGCAGAAAGTAGCAAAATGCCGCCCGGCAAAGTAAAGTGCGCCCCAAACATTAGACACAAAATCTAATGCTTGGGGTGCACTTTTTGATTGTCGCTACAATTCCTGCCAGCCCGGATCACCGGGATCTTCCGCAAAGCGCAGGACCTGCCTGGCGCCTCGCTCATCCACGTAGCCGTATTCCACGGCGACCTCCAGCAGCGCGTCCAGGTCCGTCAGAGAATGGCTCTCCAGGCCGGCGGCGGCCAGGGTCTCTTTTCCGGCCTTCATGTTATAAGTGAAAATGGATGCGATGCCCAGGACATGGCAGCCGGCTTCCCGCAGCGCCGCCGCCGTTTCCACGCAGCTCCTGCCCGTGGAGATCAGATCCTCCACCACCACGACCTTCTGCCCGGCCTCGCATTTTCCCTCGATGCGGTTGCTCCGGCCGTGGTCCTTGGCGCTGCCCCGGACGTAGCCCATGGGCCAGCCCAGGATCTGGGCGGCCAGCGCCGCGTGGGCGATGCCGGCGGTGGCCGTTCCGAAGAGCCCCTCTCCTTGCGGGAAATGCTGACGGACCAGGTCCGCCAATCCTTCCTCCACGTCGTTTCGGATGATAGGATAGGACAGGATCAGACGATTATCGCAATAGATAGGACTCTGGATGCCGGAAGCCCAGGTGAAGGGCTCCTTCGGCCGCAGAAACACGGCCCCGATCCGGAGCAGATGTCCTGCGATGAGCTCACGCTGTGTGCGCATGGATCCCTCCCATAAACTCGGCCAGGCAGCGCAAATAGGCTTCCAGCGGATCCGCCGCGCCGGTGACGGGCCGCCCCACCACGATGTGATCCGCGCCGCTCTGGGCGGCCAGGGCCGGCGTGGCGATCCGCACCTGGTCGTCCGGCTTTTGATCTTCTGCAAAACGGATCCCGGGGGCGACGCACAGGAAGCCCGGCCCAATCTCCCGTTTGATCAAAGCGACTTCCAAGGGAGAGCAGACGACGCCGTCCAGCCCCGCCGCTTTTGCGTTTCGCGCATAGTGGAGCACCGCATCCTCCACGCTGCCCGGGATCAGAAGCTGCCGGTTCATGGCCTCCTGCCCGGTGCTGGTCAGCTGGGTGACCGCGATGATCAGCGGCCGTTGATTGCCGGCGGCCTGGGCAGCCTCCCGGGCCGCCTCCATCATGGCAATGCCACCGGACGCGTGGACGTTCACGATGTCCGCGCCCATCTTGGCCACGCTGGCCACGGCCCCCCGGACCGTGTTGGGAATGTCGTGCAGCTTCAGATCCAAAAAGACCCGATGCCCCCGCTCCTTCAATTCCCGGACAATCCCGGGCCCTTCGGCGTAGAAAAGCTCCATACCCACCTTGACGAAAGGCC
>CAZCTS010000048.1:9210-10274 GCA_964501635.1 uncultured Oscillospiraceae bacterium
GGGCTTCTTTCATACGCTCTAAAAACGCCAGGGTGGTGATCCTATCCCGGAAATCCAGGGCGATGATCACATCTTTCATACGATCCTCCTTGCCGCGCTTCAGTCGGCGTCGATTGTGGAAACGGGGATGGTCATATCCTCCAGCACGTTGAGCAGCACGTTGACGGTGGAAAGGCTGGTAAAGATCCCGATGTTGTTCTCCACGGCCGTGCGCCGGATCATAAAACCGTCCTCGTGGGTGCCGGCTGTAATGTCCTGGGTGTTGATCACGTAGGTCACATAGCCCCGGGTAAGACTCTTCAGGATGTCGTCGCTGCCCTCGCTGATCTTCTTCTTCAGCCGGGTCTTGATCCCGTTGCGCTTCAGGAAGTTGGCGGTCCCCTCCGTGGCCTCGATGTTGAAGCCCAGGTTGTAGAAGCGGCGGATCATGGGCAGCGCCTTCTGCTTGTCCTTGTCGGCCAGGGTCACGAAGATGGTCCCGTAGTTCTCCACTTTGATGCCCGAAGCCTGCAGCGCTTTAAAGAGGGCCCGGTTCAGGCTGATGTCGTAGCCGATGGCCTCCCCGGTGGACTTCATCTCCGGCGACAGATAGGCGTCCAGGCCCCGGATCTTGGAGAAGGAAAACGTGGGCGCCTTGACGTACCAGCGCCGGCGGTCCTCCTGCAGGAAGGTGCCGTAGCCCAACTCTTTAAGAGAATGACCCAGCATCACCTTCGTGGCCACATTGGCCAGGGGGATCCCCGTAGCCTTGGACAGGAAAGGGACCGTCCGGGAGGATCGGGGGTTGACCTCGATCACAAACACATTCTCCTGCTCGTCCACGATGAACTGAATGTTGAAAAGGCCCCGGATCCCGATGCCATGCCCCAGCTTGTTGGTGTATTCCACCAAGGTCTTTTTGACCTTGTCCGACACGGTAAAAGCCGGGTAGACGCTGATGGAATCCCCGGAGTGGACGCCGGTCTCCTCCACGTGCTCCATCAGGCCGGGGATGTACACATCCTTCCCGTCGCAGATGGCGTCGGTCTCCAGCTCCTTGCCGGCGATGTACTTGTCCACCAGCA
>CAZCTS010000049.1:0-10234 GCA_964501635.1 uncultured Oscillospiraceae bacterium
ATTTGTATACAATTTTATCGGTTTGCAAAAGGAATGTAAAGAAAAAAGCAGGACCCTGAAAATGATTCTTGCCCCTGGGGATTCGATACTATATAATGTGTCCGAGACACAAGCAATCGCTATATATAGATTTGAGGAACAAGAAAAATGAAGACAGTCATTAAGAGAGACGGAACGGAAGTAGGCTTCGACGCTTCGAAGATCAAGACCGCCATCGAGAAGGCCATGCAGGAGACTCGCCTGGGCGTGGACGCGAATCTGTCGGGCGGGATCGCCTCCGCCATCGAAAAACAGGTGGAGCGTTCCAACCGTTTGATCAAAGTGGAGGACCTCCAGGATCTGGTGGAGGATTTCCTGATGGCCAGCGAACGAAAGGACGCAGCCAAGAAGTTTATTATTTACCGCTACGAGCGGGACAGGACCCGGGGCGACCGCAGAAAGCAGGAAGGGCGCATCCTTTCCGAAGACTTCATCAGCCCTTATAAGCATGCCCCCTCCCCCATGAACCAGCTGGGAAGCTTTGTGTTCTACCGGACCTATTCCCGCTGGCTGCCGGAAGAGACCCGCCGGGAATATTGGTGGGAAACGATACGGCGCGCCGTGGAATACAACTGCAGCCTGGTGCCCACGCCAAGGGACGAGGCGGAAAAGCTCTTCGACAATGTATTCAATTTAAAGCAATTCCTGTCGGGCCGGACCTTCTGGGTGGGCTCCACCGATGTGTCCAAGTACTATCCCATGAGCAACTTCAACTGCTCATTCCAGGTGCTGGACAGCTTCTCCTCCTTTCACGATGTGTTCTACCTGCTGATGGTGGGTTCCGGGGTGGGCGTGCGGGTCCTGAAGTCCGATGTGGCAAAATTCCCCCCCGTCCGCACGGACGTGGAGGTGATCCACGAATCCTACACCCCTCTTCTCAAGGGACTGCGCCAGGACAGCACCAGCCTGGAATTCACCCACAACGACACCCTCAAGATCACCATCGGCGACAGCAAGGAGGGCTGGGTCCAATCCCTGGATTATTTCTTCAGAGCGCTGTACAGCTCCGAATACCGCAAGATCAAGACCATCATCCTGAACTACGACCACGTGCGGGAGCGGGGCGAGAAGCTGCGCACCTTCGGCGGAACCGCCAGCGGCCATTCCAGCATGAAAAACATGTTCACCAAGATCACGAAGGTGATCGAGAAGGCCTCGGTGCGCCAGCTGGACGGAAAGACCCGGCTGCTGCCCATCGACTGCCTGGACATCGCCAACATCATCGGAGAGAATGTGGTGGTGGGGGGCGTCCGCAGGACGGCGGAGATCGTGCTGATCGACGCGGACGACGAGGACTGCATCCAGGCCAAGAACCAGCTGTACAAGAAGGTGGGCGAAAAGTGGGTGATCGATCAGGATTTGTCCCACCGGCAGATGAGCAACAATTCTATCTATTATGAAAAGAAGCCGAGCAGAGAAAAGCTCCACTGGCACCTGACCCAGATGCGCTACTCCGGCGAGCCGGGCTGGGTGAACGCGGAGGCGGGCGCCCGGCGCAGGCCGAACTTCAACGGCATCAACCCCTGCGGAGAGATCCTGCTGGACTCCAAGGGCCTGTGCAACCTGACCACCGTCAACCTCAAGGCCTTCGTCCGGCCGGACGGCTCCCTGGATCGCGCCGGCCTTCTGGAAGCCCAGCGGCTTTCCGCCAGAGCCGGGTACCGGATGACCTGCACGGAGCTGGAGATCCCCGAGTGGAACAACGTGCAGCAGCGGGACAAGCTGCTGGGCTGCTCCATCACGGGATGGCAGGACATGGTCAACGCCACGGGGCTGGACCGCAGCGGGCAGGAAGAACTGCTGAAGGACCTGAAGGCGGCGGCCAGAAGGGCGGCCGAAAGCTACGCCGACGAGCTGGGTCTGCCCAGACCCCTGCTGGTCACCACGGTCAAACCGGAAGGCACCCTGAGCCTGCTGCCTGTCGTCTCGCCCGGCGTTCACTTTTCCCATGCGCCGTATTATATACGAAGAATTCGTATTTCCGCCGACGACCCCCTCACCAAAGTCTGCGAGGAACTGGGTTATCCGGTGCTTCCCGAAGTGGGGCAGACTTCGGAAAACTGTTCCACCAAGGTCGTGGAATTCCCGGTCAAAGCGCCGGAGGGGAAGCTGAAGGGGGATGTTTCGGCCATCGAACAGCTGGAAATTTACAAGATGTTCATGGACTATTACGTGGAGCACAACTGCTCCATCACCGTCCATGTAAGAGACGCGGAGTGGGACCAGGTGGAGGAGTGGGTTTTCGACCACTGGGACGAGACCGTGGCGCTGTCCTTCCTGTCCTACGACGACAGCTTCTACGACCTGCTTCCCTACGAGGAGATCACGGAAAAAGAATACCGGGAGCGGACAGCGGCCATGAACGCCTTCGTCCCTTCTCTGATTGCAAAGTACGAAAAGACCGAGACTCAGTTCGACATCGGCAACGACGGCTGCGAAGGCGGCGTCTGCCCGGTCCGATAAAAAAAAGCCGCGAAGGATGCGGCTTGGAAACAGGGGAGACTTACAACCCGTTGCGAAGGCATGCTTCAACGATGCAGCATTCTTCGCAGCGGGGTTTTTTTGCCGCGCAGACCTGTCTGCCGTGGAAGATCAGCGCGTGGTGCATGGCCGTCCAGTGCTCTTGCGGAATGGCTTTCATCAGGGCCAGTTCCGTTTTGAGCACATCCCCCTCCCGAACCAGCCCGATCCGGTTGGCCAGGCGGAACACATGGGTGTCCACGGCGATCCGCTGCTGGCCGAAGGCCACCGACAAGACCACATTGGCGGTTTTACGGCCCACGCCGGGCAGTTCCACCAGCTTGTCGTAGTCTTCGGGCACGTCGCCGTCGTATTTTTCGAGGAGCATTTGGGAAAGGCCCAGCAGATGGGCCGCTTTGGTGCGGTACATGCCGATGCGGCGGATCAGCTCCTGGATCTCCTCCTCGGACAGCCCTGCCATGGCTTTGGCGTCGCCGGCTCGCTCAAAGAGGGCCGGCGTCACTTCGTTGACGCTCTTGTCCGTGGTCTGAGCAGACAGGACCACAGAGACCAGCAGCTGGAAGACCGATCCGAAATGCAGGGCGCAGGCCGCGTCCGGATAGGCCTGAAGCAAGCCGGCGATCACTTGCTGCCGGCCGGTTTTCCCCAGGATCTTCATGCTTCCGGCTCGTTTCTGCCGCAGCACTTTTTATATTTTTTCCCGCTTCCGCAGGGGCAGGGATCGTTCCGGCCGATCTTGGGGTCCTTCACCACGGTCCGGGAGCGGCGGTAGCGGTCGCTGATCTCCGCTTGCTTCTCCTTGGGCAGGACCCGGTCCCATTCCTCCAGTTCGTAGAGGTAGTCGGCCTTGGCCGCGAACATATTAAAGAGAAGGGTTTCGTAGAGGATATCCAGCCGCAGCGGGCTTTCCTCGCGGAAGGATTCCAGATCCAGCGGCTCCCGGAGGCTGGAGTTGATCCCGTCCAGGAAGCCCATGAAAAGGATGGGCTCCATTTCGTATTTCGTCGCCAGCTCTCCCAGTATTCCTTCGGGCGCCGCAGGATAATTTACGAGAATGTCCCGGTAGATCCGCTCTTCGGCGGAGGAGTATTTTTCCCAGAAACTGTCGAAGGTTTCCTCGCTTTGCCCCTGGATCCATTCGTTCCATTGCTGATACAGACTCATTCCAACCTCCATGTGGGCAGCGCGCTCTTTTCGGTGCCTCGTGCGATGCAGGCGGCGATCTCCAGGATGTCCCCGGCGACGGCGCTGCCCGTGGGCAGGGGGCCGGCGCCTCTTCCCTGGAGGAAAATGTCATCCGCCATGTCGCAGGAGATCAGGACGGCGTTGAACTCGTTGCGGACTCTGGACAGGGGATTGTCCGCGGGCACGAATTCGGGGCGGACCCGGGCGCGTATCCCGTCTATGTCCCGTTCAGCGGTGGCCACCAGTTTGATTTTTGCATTCTGCGCCGCAGCTTTTCTAAAATCCTCCTGGGTGACGCCGGTGATCCCCTCCCGCTGGATCTGATCCGGACTGACGTAGGCTCCAAAACCGGCGGCGATGAGCAGGGTCAGCTTGTTGACGGCGTCGTGCCCCTCCACATCGCCCGTGGGATCCGCCTCGGCGAAGCCTTTGTCCTGGGCGTCTTTCAGCACCTTTTCGTAGGGGGCGCCCTCCTCGTCCATCCGGGTCAGGATGTAGTTGGTGGTCCCGTTCAGGATCCCCTGGATCCGCATGATCCGGTTGGCGGCCAGCGAGGTGGAGATCGCGTTCATCACCGGGATCGCGCCGCAGACAGCGGCTTCGTAGCGCAGCATCAGGCCCCGGTCCATGGCCAGGCGGGTCAGTTCTTCCCCGCGCAGGGCCAGGGCCGCCTTGTTGGCGCTCACCACGTGTTTGCCCGCTTCCAGGGCCTGCTTCATATAGGTCAGGGCCGGTTCCTGCCCGCCCATCAGCTCGGCCACGATATGGATGTCCGGGTCTTCCAAAATCCTTTGGAAGTCTTCGGTGAGCAGAGCCTTGGGGATCCGGGCGTCCCGCTCCTTGGAAAGATCCCGGACGAGGATAGCCCTTACCTGAAGGTCCGCTCCCGCGCGCCGGGCGATCAGGGCTGCATTTTCTTCCAAAACCCGGAAGGTCCCGCTCCCCACGTTTCCGCATCCCAACAGAGCTATGCCGATGACGTCTTTTTTCATTTGTGTACCTCCGTATTGCTGTCGGACAATGGCATTTCGCCCGATTCATCTGGCAGGTATTATATCACAGAATGTACAAAGTCCGCAGGAAATGTAGTACAATTGAAGCATGGCATTGCATATTGTATTGGTGGAGCCGGAGATCCCCCCCAACACCGGAAATATTTCCAGGACATGCGCCGCCACCGGCACGGTGCTCCATCTGGTCAAACCCCTGGGGTTTTCCCTCGACGACCGGCAGCTGAAGCGGGCGGGGCTGGACTACTGGCCTTTTCTGAAGCTGATCCTCCACGAGAGCCTGGAGGATTTTCTGGCGGAATGGGGAGGCCGGCGGATGTTCCTGGCCACGACCAAAGGCGTTCAGCGCCATACGGACGTGCGGTACCGGGACGAGGACCTGCTGGTCTTCGGCCGGGAGACCCGGGGTCTTCCCTCGGAATTCATCCAGGCCCGCCTGGCGCAGACCCTGCGGATCCCCATGAGCCGGGACACCCGGCTGCGGTCTCTGAATCTGTCCAACGCAGTCGGGATCGTTTTATACGAGGCCCTGCGGCAGCTGGACTTTCCCGAATTGAAATAGCGGGGCGGCGATGATATAATCCATAGTTGCCGACTTGTGGAATTTTTCGGGAAAGGAGGGGCGCAGTGAACCTTGGCTACGAATTGACGCTGGAGCAGACACAGAAGCTGGTGATGACGCCGGAACTGATCCAGGCCATAAAGATCCTGCAGTTCACTGCCCAGGAACTGGAGATCTATGTGGCCGATCAGCTTCTGGCCAACCCCGTGCTGGAACTGGACGATCGCAGTCCCTCCGACAAGGAAGCGGAGCAGGATCAGCCGCTCCAGGCCAATGTGCCCGAGGACCGGCGGGAGTGCGACGTGGTCAAGGATGAGCGGTTCGACTGGGCGGAGCACATCCGGGAGCGGGAATACGACGACATCAGCTATCGCCAGTTTCAGGGCGATCCGGCCGCCCAGGACTACTCCTATGAGCAATATGTGAGCGGCGATGTGTCCCTTACCGAATATCTGATGACCCAGATGCAGTTCATCTGTCTGAACCGGGCGGCCTGCCGGGTGGCCAAGCTGATCATCGAGGCGCTGGACGAAAACGGCTATCTGACCTTGAGCCCCCGGGAGATCGCGGAGCTTTCTTCCGTGGACCGGGCCGCCGTCGACGAAGCCTTGGAGGCGGTTCAAGGCCTGGATCCGCCGGGGGTGGGCGCCAGGGACCTGAAGGAGTGTCTGCGGCTTCAGCTTTCGCGGCAGGGACAGGATGATCCCATCCTCCTTCGGCTGGTGGAGGACCACCTGGAGGATATCGCCCGAAACCGCATAGCGATGATCGCCAAGGCCATCGGGCTTTCGGCTGAGGAAGCCCAGCGCCGCTGCGACATCATCCGCAACCTGGAGCCCAAGCCGGGCCGCCAGTTTGGCTCCTCCCAGGCAGCCCGGTACATTTCGGCGGATGTGACCGTGGAAAAAGTCGGAGAAGATTACCTGGTGACGATGAACGAAAGGACCACGCCGCGTCTGTCCATCAGCCCCTTTTACCGAAAAGTCCTGACCGAAGCGGATCCGGACAGCCAGATCACGGATTTTCTGAACAAGCGGCTGAATGCGGCCGTTTGGCTGATCAAGAGCATCGAGCAGCGGAAACGGACCATTTACAATGTGGTCTCCGCCATCGTCCGCCACCAGCGGGATTTTTTGGAGCTGGGCGTCAAACATCTGAAGCCCATGACCCTGGCGGAGATCGCCGACGAGGCCGGCATCCACGAATCCACCGTCAGCCGCTCGGTCAACGGCAAATACGTGCAAACCCCCCGTGGCCTTTTCGAATTGAAATACTTTTTTACCGGCGGGGTCTGCGACAGCCAGGGAACCGGGGTAGCTTCCGGGAGCCTTAAAGAATTGCTGAAAGAACTGGTAGCCTTGGAGGATCCCCATGCACCCTATAGCGATCAGGCCCTCGTGGACCGGCTGAAAGCGGAGCGGGGCATCGACCTGTCCAGGCGGACCGTGGCAAAGTACAGGGATGAGCTGGGCATCGCGGCCTCATCCAAGCGCAAGCGTTATTGACCGGGGAGGATTTAAAATGAAGAAATCGATCGTCGATATGGAAGTTTCCGGCCGGAAGGTGCTGGTGCGTTGCGATTTCAACGTGCCGATGGAAGAAGGGTCGATCAGCGACGACACCCGGATCCTGGCATCGCTGCCCACGATCCGGTATTTGCTGGAGCGCGGCGCCTCGGTGATCCTGATGTCGCATTTGGGCCGCCCCAAAGGGACGCCCCAGGCCGAATTTACCCTGGCCCCCGTCGCGGAGAGACTGGAAGAGGTCTTAAAGCAAAAAGTGATCTTTGCCGCCTCGCCCGTCGTGGTGGACGAAGGGGTCCGCCGGAAAGCCCGGGCGCTGGAGCCGGGGCAGGTGATGCTGCTGGAAAACCTGCGGTACCGGCCGGAGGAAGAGGCCAACGATCCGGCTTTTGCCCTGGCTCTGGCGGGCCTGGGGGATCTGTATGTGAACGACGCCTTCGGCACCGCGCACCGGGCCCACGCTTCCACAGCGGGCATCACAGAATTCCTTCCCGGGGTCTGCGGACTGCTGATCCGCAAGGAACTGGAGTTCCTGGGAGGCGCTCTGGACCATCCGAAGCGGCCCCTGGTGGCGATTTTGGGCGGCTCCAAGGTGAGCGACAAAATCGGCGTCATCGAAAACCTGATCCGGATCGCCGATCAGATCCTGATCGGCGGCGGCATGGCCTATACATTCATTAAGGCCAACGGAGGACAGATCGGAAATTCCCTGGTGGAAGAAGACAAGCTGGAGCTGGCGAGGGGCCTTCAGGCGAAGGCGCGGGAAAAGGGCGCGGAGCTGCTGCTGCCGGTGGACAACAAGGCGGGGGACGCCTTCAAGGCCGACTGTAACGTTCAAATCGTCGATATCGACAGCATTCCCGAAGGGTGGATGGGCCTGGACATCGGTCCCGAATCCATCCGGCGGTTCACGGAGGTCATCCGCAAAGCGAAAACGATCATCTGGAACGGTCCCATGGGTGTTTTCGAATTCCCGGCTTTCGAAGAAGGGACCCGGTCCATTGCACAGGCCCTGGCCGAAAGCGAAGGCACCACCATCATCGGCGGCGGCGATTCGGCCGCGGCCGTCGTGCAGTTCGGTCTGGCAGACCGCATCACACACATCTCCACCGGCGGCGGCGCCTCCATGGAATTCTTGGAAGGTAAGATCCTTCCGGGCGTGGCCGCACTGATGGACGCATAGCAGAGGAGGATCGCATGCGGAAACCTTTTATAGCAGGAAATTGGAAAATGTACAAGACCACGGCACAGGCCCTGGATTTTGCCCGGCGTTTTGCGGGGATGGAACGCCCCGAGGGCGTCACCGTGGCCCTGGCCGCGCCTTTTACGCAGCTGGCAGCCTTAAAAAAGGAGTTGGAAGGCAGCGGCATCAAGCTGGCGGCCCAGAATATGCACTTCGAAGAGGAAGGGGCGTTCACCGGCGAGGTTTCGGCTCCGATGCTGGCGGAGATCGGCGTGGATTATTGCATCATCGGCCACTCGGAGCGGCGGCAGTATTTCGGGGAGACCGACGAGACGGTGAACAGGAAACTCAAAAAAGCCCTGGATTCCGGGATCCTGCCCATCTGCTGCGTGGGAGAATCCCTGGAGATACGGGAAGCGGGCGGAGCCGCCCGGCACGTTGAGGGGCAGGTCAAAGCCGCGTTCTGCGGGATCGACGCCAAGGACGCGGAGCGGGTCACCCTGGCCTACGAACCGATCTGGGCCATCGGGACGGGCCGGACCGCCACGCCGGGACAGGCGGGGGAGATGTGCGGCCTCATTCGGGGAACGCTGAAAGAACTGTACGGGTCCGGAGTGGCCGAAGCGATGATCATTCAGTACGGCGGCAGCGTCAAACCCGGCAACGCCGGGGAACTGATGCGCACCCCGCACATCGACGGCGCTCTGGTAGGCGGCGCCAGCCTGGTGCCCGAAGATTTTATGGATATCGTGCGATTCTAAAGGAGGAACGATGATGGCTTTTATTGAAGAAGTATATGCGAGGGAAGTGCTGGATTCCCGGGGAAATCCCACGGTGGAAGTGGAAGTCTGGCTGGAGGACAACACCATGGGCCGGGCCATCGTTCCCTCCGGGGCGTCCACCGGAGCCCACGAGGCTGTGGAGCTGCGGGACGGAGACAAAAAGCGCTACAACGGCAAGGGGGTCCTGCAGGCGGTGGAGAATGTCAACACCCTCATCGCTTCGGCCGTCGTGGGCAGAGACGCCCTGGACCAGACCGGTCTGGACCGGCTGCTCATCCAGCTGGACGGCACGGCCAACAAGGGCCGGCTGGGCGCCAACGCCATTTTGGGCGTCTCCATGGCAACGGCCCGGGCGGCCGCGGAAAGCCTGGGACTTCCGTTTTATCAGTATCTGGGCGGCATCAACGCCAAGACGCTCCCCACGCCCATGATGAACATCCTCAACGGCGGCGAACACGCCGACAACACCGTTGATATTCAGGAATTCCTGATCATGCCCGTGGGGGCAAGGAGCTTCCGGCAGGCGCTGCAGATGGGCGCCGAAGTGTTTCACAGCCTGAAAGCGGTCCTGAAGGCCAGAGGGCTCAGCACCGCGGTGGGCGACGAGGGCGGATTTGCTCCGAACCTGGCCACCAACGAGGAAGCGATCCGGGTCATTCTGGAAGCCGTGGAAAAGGCCGGATACCGGCCGGGAGAAGACATCCAGCTGGCCCTGGACGTGGCTGCTTCGGGCATGTACGACGCAGCGAGCGGCAAGTATACCTTGGAAGGGGAAGGCGTGGTGCGCAGCGCCTCCGAAATGATCCAGTACTATCAAATGCTGGTGGATAAGTATCCCATCATTTCCATCGAGGACGGCCTGGCCGAGGATGACTGGGCCGGCTGGAAGCTGCTGACCGAAACCCTGGGAGACCGGATCCAGCTCATCGGAGACGACCTTTTCGTGACCAACACGGAGCGCCTGGCCCGGGGGATCCTGACGGAGACCTTCGACGCGGTGGAAATGGCCAAGCGGGCCGGCTATACCGCAGTCATCTCCCATCGTTCGGGGGAGACGGAGGATTCCACCATCGCCGACATCGCCGTGGCCCTGAACGCCGGTCAGATCAAGACCGGGTCCCTGTCCAGGACCGACCGGATCGCCAAGTACAATCAGCTGCTCCGCCTGGAGGACAGCCTGGGGGATTCGGCCTTGTATGCGGGCCGGAACGCCTTTTACTGTCTGGGTCAAGAGATCCGATGATGGACAGGGCCGGACTGGGCCGCCAGCTGGAAGACCTGGTCATCTTCAAAAATTTGCAGAGCGACCCCCTGCTGTCCGCCCTGACCGCGTGGCTGGGCGCTTCCGGGGAGCGGGCGCAGTCGGCCGCGGCTTCCGCCCTGGCCGCCGCGTTGTATCCGCAGGGCGCGGATCTGAGCGCAGCTGTCTTGGAGCGGGTCCTTGCGGACGACAATTTTTATGTGCGGGA
>CAZCTS010000050.1:0-10165 GCA_964501635.1 uncultured Oscillospiraceae bacterium
GGTTGCTTTTTCGTCGATTTCGATTCCCTTTGAATTGGCATACTCGATGAGTTCTGCCTTTTTCATGGACTTGAGCGCCACTTTCTCCCCGGGGGCAGCTTCCGCTGTTTCTCCGCCGCCCTGACGGATCTCTTTGATCTCCACCATGGTGTAGGGTTGTCTGTGACCCTGCTTCTTTCTGTAGTCCTTCTTGGCTTTGTACTTAAAGGTGACCACCTTTTTCGACTTGCCGTTTTC
This sequence comes from uncultured Oscillospiraceae bacterium, assembly GCA_964501635.1. Classification (GTDB taxonomy): domain Bacteria; phylum Bacillota; class Clostridia; order Peptostreptococcales; family Anaerovoracaceae; genus UBA10908. The sequence goes on from CAZCTS010000050.1 coordinate 238, forward strand.
CACGACGGTGCCCAGCACGGAAGCGCCTTTGACGATAGGATCCCCGATCGTCGTTCCTTCTTCTCCGCTGATCAACAGAACCTGGTCCAGCGTGATGCTCCCGCCTGCTTCTTCGGCTAACCTCTCGATGGTGATGACGTCGCCTTTGGAAACCCGATACTGCTTTCCGCCTGTTTTAATAATTGCGTACATTAATTACCCTCCTCTATCCGACTCGCCCTATGGGTGGCAATGCGCTTGATGAACCCACTCAGAGCGGCAACATTGGTACTATACCACAGGTCAATACCTGTGTCAAACAATATTTCCCTGCAGAGAGAAGGGCTGCGGCGGTTTATTCGTCCAGGATGACGCCGTCTTCGTCCACGTTGGCCAACGCAGGCAGCTCCGGAGCATCCTTCCCTTTGGCCTTGATGTATTTTGCCAGGATGGCGTCTTCCAATTCCTTGAGAACGTCCGGATTTTCGCCCAGGTAGCTCTTGACGTTCTCCCTCCCCTGGCCGATGCGATTTCCTTTATAGCTGTACCAGGCGCCGGATTTCTCCACGATGCCTGCCTCTGCGGCGCAGTCCAGCACATCCCCGGTCCGGGAGATGCCGTGGCCGTACATGATGTCGAACTCCGCCATTTTGAAGGGGGGCGCCACCTTGTTCTTGACCACTTTGACCCGGGTCCGGTTGCCGATCATCTGGTCTCCGGTCTTGATGGTTTCGATCCGCCGCACATCCAGCCGGACGGAAGCATAGAACTTGAGGGCTCGTCCGCCGGTGGTCACCTCCGGGTTTCCGAACATGACGCCGACTTTCTCTCTCAGCTGGTTGATGAACACCACGGAAGTATTGGTCTTGTTGATGACGCCGGTGAGCTTGCGCAAGGCCTGGGACATGAGCCGGGCCTGAAGCCCCATGTGGCTGTCCCCCATTTCGCCTTGTATTTCGGCTTTGGGAACCAGCGCGGCCACGGAATCGATGACGACCACGGCGATCGCTCCGCTTCGCACCAGCATTTCGCAAATTTCCAGAGCGTCTTCGCCTGTATCCGGCTGGGACACCAGCAGCTCGTCGATGTCGACCCCCAGGGCTCTGGCATACTCCGCATCCAATGCGTGCTCCGCATCGATAAAGGCCGCTTTGCCTCCGGCTTTCTGGGCTTCGGCGATGATGTGAAGGGCCAGGGTGGTTTTTCCCGAAGACTCGGGCCCGAAGATCTCGGTGACCCTTCCCTTTGGGATGCCCCCTACCCCGCAGGCGATATCCAGGGTGATGGAGCCTGTGGAAATGGCTCCCACGTTGAGCCGGGCGCTATCGTCCCCCAGTTCCATGATGGTGCCCTTCCCGAACTTTTTATCGATCTGGAGCAAGGCCGCTTCCAGCGCCTTGTCCTTTTCCGAGTTTTTGTCTTTTACAGCGATTGCCATGGGTTCCTCCATTTTGCCTGAGATATAATACTCTTTCCCGCGCGCGGGCGGATGCGAACAAATGTTCTTGTTCCATTCTAATGCATGATCAAGGGTTCGTCAACACATTATCTCAAATATATTTTACATATATTACCATATTAACGGCCCTTTGTCAATCCTTGGCCAGCAGGGTCTTGTAGAGCACCAGGAACATGTGCATCACCGCGTTGCTTCGGATGTACATCCGGTTCGAGTTTCGCAGCTGATACCGGAAACTGCGCAGTTCTCCGCGAAACCACAGGCCGATATAGATCAATCCCACCGGTTTTTCCGGGCTGCCGCCCTCGGGCCCGGCGATCCCGGTGATCGACAGGCAAAGATCGCTCCCGCTTGCCTTGTGGAGGCCTTCCGCCATCTCCCGGGCGACCTGGTCGCTGACTGCGCCATAGGTTTTCAGGGTCTCGGGCTTGACGCCCAGCTCCTGGATTTTGGCCCGGTTGCTGTAGGTGACGATCCCCCGGTCGAATATGGCCGATACGCCGGGGATGTCCGTGACCGCTTTGGCGAAGGAGCCGCCTGTGCAGGATTCGGCGACGGACAGACTGATGCCTTCCCGCAGGAGATGACGGATCACGATATCCGAGAGGTCTTCGTCGTCTTCGCTGTAGATATACGGGCCGATCCTTTCGCGGACCCGCAGCAGCATTTCCTGCACTGCCGCCTCCGCTTCCGCCCGGGTCTTGCGTTTGGAGGCGATGCGCAGAGTGGATTCGTGGTCCTTGGCATAGGTGGCCAGCGTGGGATCCGTCTGACCGTTGATCAGATCCAGCAGGCGGGTCTCCAGCATGGATTCGCCCAGCTCAAACACCCGCAGGGTTTTATAAAACAAGACGCTGTCGCTGAATTTTTCCAGAAAAGGCCTCACCTGCTGTCGGAACATTGGCGCCATCTCCTTGGGAGGTCCGGGCATGGATACGATGAGCTTCCCGTTCTTTTCCAGAGCAAAGCCCGGCGCCGTGCCGTTGGCGTTGGGGAATATGGTGGCGCTTTCGGGGAAGTTGGCCTGCTTCAGGTTGTTGTCCGTCATGGGCCGGTTGTACTTTTTGAAGTGATTCTCCAATATTTCCCGCTGATCGGGAAAGGTGACGATTTTTTCGTCGAAGGCCTCGGCGATCATCTCCTTCGTCAAATCGTCCTGGGTAGGCCCCAGGCCGCCGGTAGTGATGATCAGGTCGCAATCCGCATAGGCGTGGCGGATCATCTCCTTCAGGCGCAAAGGGTTGTCCCCCACCGTCATGTGGTACATGACGTCGATGCCCATTTCGATCATCTGCTGAGAGAGATACACCGTGTTGGTGTTGACAATGGAACCGAACAATATCTCGGTGCCCACGCTCATGATCGTACACTTCATCCTTGAATGCCTCCCTTATGAGTGAAATATTTGACGGTTTTTCCAGATGTATTCCGCGCCGGACACCACGGTCATGATCACCGAAGCCCAGAGAAAAACGGCGGCGGCTGCGGCGATCCATTCCGGCTCGTTCAATATCAGAAGCGGAACGGCGATCATCTGCAGCACGGTTTTGATCTTGCCCGTGGTGCCCGCGGCGATGACGATCCCTTCCGAGGCCGCCACGGTGCGCATGCCGGACACTGCAAATTCCCGGGCGAGGATCACGATCAGCATCCAGGAGGGGATCGTGCCGTTTTCCACCATGCAGCAGAAGGCCGAATAGACCAGAATTTTGTCGGCCAGCGGGTCCATGATCTTGCCGAAGTTGGTGATCAACTTATGCTTTCGCGCCAGATAGCCGTCCAAATAGTCCGTGAAAGAAGCGGCAAGAAAAACGGTCAGGGCGGCCAGGGTCCGGTCCGTCATGTACAGGAACACGAACACGGGCACCAGGATCACCCGGCCCAGCGTCAGCTTATTGGGCAGGTTCATGATATACCTCCGGCAAGGCGAAGCCCGTAAGATCGTAATCAAAGGCATCGGTGATCTTGACCCATGCAAAATCTCCGGGCAGGAGCGGAACTTCCGCGGTGAAAAGGACGCTGTCGTCGATTTCCGGGGCATCCCTGTAGGTCCTTCCGCTGTAGCTCCCGTCCGCCAGCCGCTCTTCGACCAGAACTTCCAGAACGCTTCCGATCATGGCGCGGTTGCTCTCCAGCGCAATGTTCTGCTGCAAAGCCATCAAGCGGTCCCGGCGGCCTTCCCGGACTTCCCTGCGGACTTGATGGGGCAGCGCGGCGGCGGCCGTGCCCTCTTCTTTGGAATAAGCGAAAACACCCAGGCGCTCGAATTTCATCTCTTGAATGAAATCCTTCAAATCCTTGAAGTCCTCCTTCGTTTCACCGGGAAACCCGGTGATCAGCGTGGTGCGAAGGACAAGGCCCGGTATTTGTTGACGTAATTTGTTTATTGTTTCCCTAATGGACTTCCCGGTGGAATGGCGGTTCATGCGGGCCAGGATCGCGTCGCTGCTGTGCTGCAGCGGAATATCCAGGTACTTGCAGATCTTGGGCTGGGTGCGGATCGTTTCGATCAGCTCCTCTGTAATTCGGTCTTCGTAGCAATACATCAGGCGGATCCATCGGGTCCCTTCCACTGCGCACAGGTCCTTGAGCAGCTTGATCAAATGCCCTTCCCCGGGAAGATCACTGCCGTAGGCCGTCACATCCTGGGCTACGAGCACCAGTTCCCGGCAGCCTGCCTGGGCCAGCCCGGCTGCTTCCTTCAAGATTTCCGAAGCTGCCCGGCTGCGGTAAAACCCCCGGATGGAGGGAATGCTGCAATAGCTGCAGACATTGTCGCAGCCTTCCGCGATCTTGAGTGGCGCGCTAAATACAGGTCCGCCGGGGCGTCTGGGTCCGATCTCGTCGTAGGTCGAGCTGCAGGGATTCTGAAACACCCGCTCCGGATCTCCTTCGCCCTTCAGGATCCCGGGAAGCCTGCTGTAATCGTTCACACCCAAAAAAAAGTCCGCTTCCGGAATCAATTTGGAAAGTTCTTTGCCGTATCGCTGGGACAGGCAGCCGCTCACGATCAGCTTCTGCTGAGCGCTTTTTTCGGCCGCCAAGGCCAGAATTGCGTCGATGGACTCCTGCTTTGCATCCTGGATGAATCCGCAGGTGTTGACGAGAATGGCGTCGGCCAGCGCCGGATCCGGGGTCAGCTGATGTCCCGCCTCCTCCAGCAGGCCGGCGGCACTCTGGCTGTCCACGGTATTTTTGTCGCAGCCCAGGGTTTTGATATAGATCTTCAAATTCGACTTCCTCTCTAGTCCCTGATTTTAGCCTGTTGTTCCAACTGCAGGAATTGATCCAGGCTCATCAGCACCTTTCGGGGCCTGGAGCCGTCGGAGGGACCGATGATCCCCCGGTCCTCCATCATGTCCACCAGCCTGGCCGCCCGGTTATAACCGATGCGAAAACGCCGCTGGAGCATGGAGACCGACGCTTGCTCGGCCCGGACCACCGTCTCGATGGCATCCGTCAGCAGCTCGTCGGAATCCTCCTCGTAGCGTCCGTTTCCGCCCCCTGCCCGGTCGATGGCGGCGATCACCTCTCCCGCATAGGCGGCTTGAGGGTGATTTTTTTCCATGAATGCAATGATCCCGTGCACTTCCGAATCGGAGATGAAACAACCCTGGACCCGCATGGGTTTGCCCAGTCCCTGGGGGCTGAAAAGCATATCCCCTTTTCCCACGAGTTTTTCCGCCCCGCCCATATCCAGGATCGTGCGGGAGTCGAACTGGGAAGAAACAGCAAAAGCGATCCGGGAGGGAATGTTGGCCTTGATCACGCCTGTGATCACGTCCACGGAAGGCCGCTGTGTCGCCACGATCAGATGCATGCCCGCCGCGCGGGCCATCTGGGCCAGCCGGCAGATGGATTCCTCCACCTGGGAAGGCGCCACCATCATCAGATCCGCCAACTCGTCGATGATCATCACGATCTGGGGCAGCACCAGGTCCTCATCGCCCTGGGCGCGGACGGATTCGTTGTAGGTCTCCAGATCCCGGACCCCTACCTCGGCAAATTTCTTGTAGCGGTCCGTCATTTCCGCCACTGCCCAGCCCAGCGCGGCCGCGGCCTTCTGGGGCTCGGTCACCACAGGGATCAGCAGATGCGGGATCCCGTTGTAGTTCCCCAGCTCCACGACTTTGGGGTCGATCAGCAGCAGCTTGACCTCTTCGGGCTTGGCGCGATATAAAATGCTGACGATCAAGGTGTTGATGTAAACGGACTTCCCCGAGCCCGTGGCGCCTGCGATCAGCAGGTGGGGCATGTCCTTCAGATCCGTGACGATGCAGTCCCCGGCGATGCTTTTGCCCACCGCGACTGCAATTTTGGACTTGTGCTGCTGAAATTCCCTGGACTCGATCACCTCTCGAAGCACGACCTTGTTGATGGATTCGTTCTCCACTTCGATGCCGACCGCCGCCTTGCCGGGGATCGGGGCTTCGATGCGGATGCTCTTGGCTTTCAGGTTCAGGGCGATGTCGTCGGCCAGGCGCACGATGCTGGCCACCTTGACCCCGGGGCTGGGCTGGATCTCGTAGCGGGTGACCGTGGGCCCTTTGACCACGTTGAGCACGCTGGCGCTGACCCCAAAGCTGCTCAGGGTCTCTTCCAGGAGCTTTGCTTTGTTTTGGAGCGTGGTCTTTTCCATGGTTCCTTTGACGATTTCCGGCTTCTTTAAAAGGTCGATGGAAGGAAAGCGATAGATCTTCTCCGCCGGCGGGCGCTTTTCTTCCGTTTGCTCAAAAGGGACTTTGGCCTTCGGATCCGCAGGGGCCGGGGATCCATCCAGACCGTAGCCTTCCGTGGGTTTTTTCTTGCCGTCGCCAAACAGGGATTCATCGGTCACGTAGTCGATGATCTTCTTGCGCCGGTCCGTGGCGTCCTCGGGCTCCTTGGCGGGAGAAAGCCCGATGGTTTCGGGGGTAAAGGGCGGTGGCAATTCTTCGGGAGACACCCGGTATTCCTCTCCGCTGATGTGGATGTCCGGCGCCGCAGGCCGGGTCTCCTGGACAGGCGCGCGCTGCTCCTTGGAACGTTCGGCCGCCTCCTTCACCTTTTGGGCCCGCTGCATTTCCTCTTCCATGCGCTGGCGGCCGGTGCCGTTGGCGCTCTTTTCGATGATGGAGCGATTGATGGCCAGCTGCTCCTCTTTTGTCTGACGGGAAGCCATCCGCCGGATCTTCCAGTTGTCGAAGAAAGTGGCCAGGGGCGTGTCGATGATAAACAAAAGCGTGACCATGATGCCCACAATGGAGGTAATGAACAATCCGGCCTTGCCCACGGATTTGACCAGCATCGAAGCGGGCAGCATGCCCAATATGCCGCCGTTTTCCGCGCCGGCCGCATAGATCTGGCGCATCGACAGCCAGGATATCTTTTCGTAGATCCCCGGATAGAACGAAGCGTTGATCACGGAGGCGAACAGGAAAAGCAAGATGAGGCAAAGAATCGATCGAACCGTCATATAGGAGGCTTTTCGGGAGAAGACGAGTATGCCGTATAAAATCAAGTAGTACGGAAGGCCGTAGGCGATCCGCCCGAAGCAGCCGAAGAGCAAAACCTGGACAAAGTGGCCGATCTCCCCCGTTGCCTGGGTTTGAAGGCTGATGGCAAAAAAAGTGCCGATGGCGATGATGACGATGGCCCAGATCTCATCGTGCAGCATCTTTTTCTTCTGTAAAACTTCCTGCTTTTGCTTTTCCTTGGCCTGGATCTTTTCTTTCTCCGCTTTTCGCTCGGAAGTTTTTTTCGCAAAAGCCGAGGGGGCTCCGGGTTCTTTTTTGGCGCTGGCCATATCTGTTCCTCCATGGAACTTGGGCGGTAGCTGTGTCAACCGCCTCTATTTACTGAAATACATCATTTTATTTTATCACAATTCATCCGTCTCTGCAATTGACTCTCTCTGGCCGAAAGAGCTTGGCGGCGCGAAATCATCTTGTAATTAAGGATTTATAGCGTGTATAATCAAATCTATATACTATACATAGTGATTATATACCGACAGGGAGGTGCCGTAAATGAATAAAAAGCCCAATGTAGCCGTAGTTGGAGCCACCGGGCTGGTGGGGACCACGTTTTTAAAAGTCCTGGAGGAGCGATCCTTTCCCTTCGAGCGCCTCTATTTGATGTCCAGCGCCAAATCCGCGGGAAAGACCATCGTGTTCAAGGGCGAAGATTACGTTGTGGAAGAATTGAACGAGGATTCGTTCCGAAAGCCCATCGACATCGCTCTGTTTTCAGCCGGAGGGAGCACCTCGCTGCAGTTCGCGCCCCTGGCCGCGGCCAGCGGCTGCATCGTCGTGGACAACAGCAGCGCCTGGCGCATGGATCCCGAAGTGCCTTTGGTAGTGCCCGAGGTGAACCCCCATGCGGTCAGATCCGTCCCAAAGGGGATCATCGCAAATCCCAACTGTTCCACGATACAGGCCATGCTGCCCATCAAAGTGCTCCACGACGCCTACCGGGTCCGCAGGATCGTCTATTCCACCTATCAATCCGTGTCCGGCGCCGGGATCAAAGGGATAAGGGATCTGGAAGAAGGCCTGAAGGGGAACGACATCTGCCAGGCGTTTCCCCACCCCATCGCGGGAAACTGCATTCCCCATATCGATGCCTTCCTGGAAAACGGCTACACCAAAGAAGAAATGAAGATGATCCACGAGACCCATAAAATTCTCGAGGACGACTCCATCCGCATCACCGCGACCACCGTCCGGGTCCCGGTGCGCAGTTCCCACAGCGAGTCCATCAACCTGGAATTCGAAAGACCCTTCGATCTGGAAGAAGCGAAAAAATTGCTTGCCTCCATGAAAGGTTTGGTCGTGGTGGATGACCCCGCCCACAACCGCTATCCGCTGGCGCGGGAGGCGGAAGGCACGGATTTCGTCTATGTAGGGCGCATCCGCAGGGATTTCAGCGTGGAAAGCGGCCTGAATTTATGGTGCGTGGCAGACAATATTCGCAAAGGCGCGGCGACCAACGCAGTCCAGATCGCCGAACTACTCATTAAATAGGGGGAATCATTATGCACAGAGCAGACGAAGGTCTGGGTTTCATCATGCAGTACGAAAATGTGGCCTGGTACCAGGACGGCAAAGTCCGTATTTTGGACCGGCGCATCTATCCGATCCGCATCGAATATGTCACCTGCGAAAAACACCAGGAGGTAGCCCGGGCCATTGCGGATATGGTGACCCAGAGCGGCGGCCCCTACACCGCGGCCGGCATGGGCATGGTTCTGGCCGCCTATGAGTCAAAAGATATGCCGCAGGCCCAACGCGTTGAATTCCTGGAAAAAGCAGCCTACACCCTTTCCCACGCCCGCCCCACCACCTCGGCCAAGATGGAGCGCTTTACCGGCAGCGTGCTCAAAGAGGCCCTCCTTGCGATGGAAGAAGGCCGGGATGTGGTGGAAGCGGCGCTGGCCCGGGCAGTTCAGGATTTGAACGACCGCTACAAGCGCTTCGAACCCGTGGGAGAGATCATCGCCTCTTTGATCCCTCAAAACGGCACGATCCTGACCCAATGCTGGGCGGAGACCGATATCGCCATGACCCTTCGGGCCTGCAGGAGGAGAGGCAATGCGATCAAAGTGATCTGCGCGGAGACCCGGCCCTACTTCCAGGGGGCCCGCCTGACCGCCAGCTGCGCCTGCGACATGGGCTTCGACGTGACCGTCATCTGCGACAACATGCCGGCCTACACAATGAAGATGAAGAAGATCGACCTGTTCACTTCCGCCGCCGACGTGATCAGCTGCGACGGCTACGTGGTCAATAAAGTCGGGACCTTTCAGATCGCCCTGGCGGCGAATTACTGGGGCATCCCCTACTACGCCACCGGCAACCCCAACGCGGCCCACCCCACCATCGGCACCGTCACCATCGAGGAGCGGGATCCGGAGCTGGCGCTCCACGCCATGGACATCAAGTTGACGATGGAAGGCGTCAAGGGATACTATCCGGCCTTCGACATCACGCCGCCGGAGCTGATCACCGGCATCGCCACGGTCAAGGGCCTGCTCAAACCTACTGAATTGCAGAAGTTTTTTGAATAACAGGAGGAATTTATCGTGTACACTGCTCAAACCATCATCCCCTATGCTGTGGGGAAACTTCCGGATTTCTTCTCCCTCAAGGCCGAGCTTTGGGCTGAAGAGATCGGTGACGGAAATATTAATTATGTATACCGGATCAAGGATCTGAGATCCGGCAAGTCGCTGATCGTAAAGCATGCGGAAAACGAGCTGAGGATCTACAAGGCCCGCTTTGTGGGAACAGACCGGAACCGCATCGAATACGAAGTCCTGGACTTCCAGCGCCGCATGGCCCCGGAATACATCCCCGAGCTTTACCTCTACGACGACGAAAATAAAAATATCTTCATGGAGGATATGCAGGGCTACGAAAATATGCGCTATGAATTGTGCGCCCACAAGATCTTCCCCCTGGCCGCGGAGCACGTGGCCACGCGCTTCGCCGAAGCAGGGCTCCAGCCCGG
>CAZCTS010000051.1:0-9920 GCA_964501635.1 uncultured Oscillospiraceae bacterium
CGACACTTTGCTTTCCACCTCGATATAGACGCCGTCGCCCTGGATCGCATTGAACCCGGCCGTGTGGCTCAGGCTGATGGCGTCCGCCCCGAAGGCCGCCGCCGGCATCAGTCCAAAGGCCAGCAGCGATGCCGTCAACAGCAGACCGATCCGCTTGATGCCCCGATTATTGCGCTTGTTCATCTCTTCTCCTTCTGATTTCTGTATCGACGATGTTTCCGTCCCGTATGGTCAGGATCGTGTCGGCGTATTCGGCGATGGTCCGGTCGTGGGACACCAGGATCAGGGTCATGCCGTGGCGGCGCACCTGATTGACGATGATCTCCATCACTTCCCGGGTGGTGTTGGAGTCCAGGTTCCCCGTGGGTTCGTCCGCAAAGAGGATCCTGGGGTTGCCCACCAGAGCCCGGGCGATGCCCACCCGCTGCTGCTGGCCGCCGGACATCTGGCTGGGCCGCCGCTTGTCGTAGCCCTCCAGTCCCACGGATTTGAGCACCGCCCTTCCCGCCGGAAGACGCTTGCTTTTCTCCACGCCCCGAAAGGTCAGGGGAATGGTGACGTTCTCCAGGGCCGTCATGCTGGGGATCAGGTGGTAAGCCTGAAAAATAAAGCCGATGTTCTTCTGGCGAAAAAGGGTCACCTGGGTCTCGTTCAGCTTGTGGATGGGGATGCCCCCCACCCAGATCTCGCCCCGGGTGGGTTTTTCCAGGCCGGCCACCATGTTCAGGAAGGTGGATTTTCCGGAGCCGGAGGTGCCCAAAAAGCAGACGATCTCGCCTTTATGGATGTCCACGGTCACATCGTCCAGGGCGATCACCTTCTCCTGTCCCATGCGGTACACTTTTCGAATATGGTCCACCCGGATCAGTGGTTTTTCGCTTTGCTGAGCCATGGTTCCTTTCCTTGCCGGGGAATGCGCCGCGCCTGTCCGCCCCCGCCGGGGATAATGGGCGCTATGGGTTTAGACGCGAAAGACGAAAAAAAGTTCCTGCCTTCCGCGAAGAAGCGGAATGTAAAAGCGGGTCAATAACAAAAAGGCGGGAGGCCCGCCCTTTTGGCTGTCTCTTTATATTTGGACCCGGTGGAAGGTCTTTTTACCTTTTTTCAGGAGAATGGACCCGTCCCGGAACATTTCCGCCCTGATCTGCAGCTTCGAGTCCGTCACTTTTTCCCCGTCGATCGCCAGGCCGCCCTGCTCGATGGTCCGGAAGCCCTCGGCGTTGCTGGCGACCAGTCCGCATTCCCGCAGGAGCGTCACCACGCCCATGCCCTCTCCTTCGAAACGGCTCCGGTCAAAGGCTGTGGCGGGCACGCTGGCCAGGTCGCCGCCGCCGCCGAAGGCCGCTCTGGCGGCTTCCCGGGCTTTTTCCGCTTCTTCTTGCCCGTGGATCAGCCGGGTGACCTCGAAGGCCAGGATCTCCTTGGACTGGTTGAGCCCTTCCCCCTCCATGGCCGACAAGCGCTTGACTTCCTCCATCGGAAGAAAGGTCAGCATCCGCAAGCACTTGTTCACATCCGCGTCCTGGGTGTTGCGCCAGTACTGATAAAATTCGTAGGGCGAGGTCTTTTCCGCATCCAGCCAGAGGGCCCCCTGCTGGGTCTTGCCCATCTTGATCCCCTCGCTGGTGGTCAGGAGGGCAAAGGTCATGCCGTAGATCAGCTTGCCCAGTTCCCGGCGGGCCAGGTCCGCACCGCCCAGGATATTGGACCACTGGTCGCTGCCGCCGAACTGCATTTTGCAGTCCAGATCCCGGGCCAGCACCATAAAATCGTAGGACTGCATCAGCATATAGTTGAACTCCAGGAAGGAAAGCCCTTTTTCCATGCGCTGCTTAAAGCAGTCGGCCCGGAGCATGCTGTTGACGCTGAAATGCCGCCCGATATCCCGAATAAATTCAACATAATTCAAGGGGAGCAGCCAGGAGATGTTGTTGACGCAGACCGCCTTTCCCGGGTCAGGCTCCTTATTGACCGACCCTTTCCCCAGGGTGGTGCCGGAAGGCGTGTACATGAATTCCTCGTCGAACGCCAGAAAGCGGCGGAACAATCCCTCGAAAAGAACACAGTTCTCCCGGATCACCTGGGGGGTCATCATCTGGCGCATGTCCGTGCGGCCCGAGGGGTCGCCCACCATGGTGGTGCCGCCGCCGATCAGGACGATGGGGGTGTGGCCGTATTTCTGCATGTACATCATGATGATGATCTGCATAAAATGACCCACGTGCAGCGAGTCCGCCGTGGCATCGAAGCCGATGTAGAAGCGGATCTTCTCTTTCCCCAGCAGTTCCCGGATCTCTTCGTCGTGGGTGGTCTGCTCGATAAACCCTCTTTCCTTGAGCACGTCGAACACGTTGTCATGGGCGCTGATATTGTCTGGAATAAAATTCATGGCTTCTCTCCGTTTGATTTATTTTGTGCCGTACAATCTGTCGCCCGCATCCCCCAGGCCCGGGACGATGTAGGCGTGGTCGTTCAGATGCTCGTCCTTGGCGGCGATAAAGATATCCACGTCCGGGTGGGCCTTCTGAAGCACTTCGATGCCCTCGGGGGCCGCGATCAGGCACAGGAAGATGATCTTCGTGCCGCCCCGCTGCTTGATAAAATCGATGGCCGCCACGGCGGAGCCGCCGGTGGCCAGCATGGGATCCACCACGAAGATCTGACGGTTTTCGATATCCGAAGGCAGCTTGCAGTAGTATTCGATGGGCAGATGGGTCTCCGGGTCCCGGTACAGGCCGATGTGCCCCACTTTGGCGTTGGGGATCAGGGCCAGCATGCCCTCCACCATTCCAAGCCCGGCCCGAAGGATGGGGACGATGGCGATGTCCTCTCCTTGCAGCATGTTCACCGTGGTGGGGCAGATGGGTGTTTCGATCTGGACGGCCTGGAGGGGGAGGTCCCGGGTGGCCTCGAAGGTCATGAGCATGGCCACTTCCCGCACCAGCTCCCGGAAATCCTTGACCGAGGTCTCTTTCTTTCGCATCATCGCAGTCTTGTGTTGAATGAGCGGGTGGTCAAAAACGTACACTTTTCCCATATTGTCTCCTTCTGCGCTCCCTTTTGCGCCCTTGAGTCCCACGCCCGGGGCGTGGCTACATTTCGTCCAGAAGGCGCACGCGGCGGCCGTGCCGCTCTCCCTCGAATTTGCTGTCCAGCCACACATCCACCATCCGGATCGCCTCTTCCGGCGCCAGGATGCGGCCCCCCAGGGCCAGGATGTTGGCGTTGTTGTGCGTCCTGGCCTTTTCGGCCATGAACAGACTGGTGGCCACGGCGCAGCGGACCCCCTTGACCTTGTTGCAGGCGATGGAGATGCCCATGCCGGTGCCGCAGAAGGCGATGCCCAGATCCGCTTCGCCCCCGGTGACCGCTTCTCCGATCCTCTTGCCGTAGACCGGATAGTCCACCGACTCCTCGGAGTGGGTGCCCAGGTCCAGCACCTGGAAGCCCCTGCAGATCAGGTGCTTTTCGATCTCTTCTTTAAGACTGAAGCCGCCGTGGTCGCTGGCCAATGCAATTTTCATCCTTTTACCTCCTGGATCCGGTATCCGGCTGCTTTGAGCATCCGGTTCATGATGGAAAAGCCCACGGAATCTTCCGAAGAAACCGCTGCCGCCAATATGAGCTCCACGCCGCGCTCGTCCATCTGCCGGAGCCGGGCGAAGAACTCCCGGGCGATCAGCCGGTTCTGGTCCGGTCCGTAGAGCAGCACGCCCACGCTTCTGCCCGCCGCTTCTTCCTGCAGCCTGCGGGATTGGATCGCCCGAGCCACGGGCTCTTGATCCCCTTTAAAAACGATCATCTCGGCTTTCGGCGCATAGTGCCGGTACTTCATGCCCGGCGCCCGGGGCGCCTCGTTCGTTTCCAGGGGATCCAGGATCGCCGGATCGTAGCCCACGGTCTGCCCCAGCACCGCGCCGATGGCTTCCGGAGTGACCAGGCCCGGCCGCAGGATCAGAGGCCGGGATCCCGTCAGGTCCAGCACCGTGGATTCGATGCCCCCCGGGGACGGTTCTCCTGCGATGATGGCGTCGATCCGGCCGTCCAGGTCCGCCTGCACGTGTTCCCAGCAGGTGGGGCTGGGGTGGCCGGACAGGTTGGCGCTGGGGGCGGCCACCGGGGTCCCGGCCAGACGGATCAAGTCCAAAGCCGCCCGGTTATCGGGCATCCGGATGGCCACGGTGTTCAAGCCGCCGGTAGTCTCCTCGGGGACGGAGGATCGCTTGGGCACGACCATCGTCAGGGGGCCGGGCCAGAAACGCCGGGCCAGGGCATGGAAGGCCTCCGGCAGATCCGGGGACAGCAGGGAAGCCTCCTGGGGATCGGCGATGTGGACGATCAGGGGATTGTCCGAGGGCCGCCCCTTGGCTTCGTAGATCAGCATGGCCGCCGCGGGGTTCAGGGCATCGCCCCCCAGGCCGTACACCGTCTCCGTGGGAAAGGCCACCAGCCCGCCGGCTGCCAGGATGCGGCCCGCCAGTCCAAGGTCCTTGGGACCGGTGCTGAGCAGCTGCGTCTTCATTCCTAAAGCTTCTTCATTTTATCGGCCTGGGCGGCGGTGGTCAGGGCGTCCACGATCTCGTCGATGTCCCCGTCCAAAAATCCGTCCAGCCGGTAGATCGTCATGCCGATCCGGTGATCCGACACCCGGCCCTGGGGGAAATTGTAGGTTCGGATCCGCTCGGAGCGGTCGCCGCTTCCCACCTGATTTTTTCGGGTCTCCGAAAGCTCGTCGTGCTGCTGCTGCTGCTGCAGGTCGTAGAGGCGGGACCGGAGGACCGCAAAGGCTTTGTCCTTGTTTTTGATCTGAGACTTCTCGTCCTGGCAGGTGACCACCAGCCCCGTGGGGATGTGGGTCAGGCGGACGGCGGAGTCCGTGGTGTTGACGGACTGGCCTCCGTGTCCGCTGGAGCGGTACACATCCACCCGTACATCGTTGGGATCCAGATCCACCTCCACATCGTCCACCTCCGGGAGGACCGCCACCGTGGCTGCGGAGGTGTGGATCCGGCCCTGGGATTCGGTTTCCGGCACCCGCTGGACCCGATGGACACCGGATTCGAACTTGAGCCGGGAATAGGCGCCTCTTCCTTTAATGATCATGACGGCTTCCTTGATTCCGCCGATGCCGGTGTCGTTCACGTCGGTCAGCTCCGTCTTCCAGCCCTTCCGCTCCGCGTACCGGGTGTACATGCGCAGCAGATCCGCACCGAAAAGGGCGGCCTCTTCGCCGCCGGTGCCGGCCCGGACTTCCAGGATCACGTCCCGCTCATCGTTGGGGTCTTTGGGGACCAGGGCGATCTGAAGCTCCCCGGCCAAAAGGTCCTTCTTCTCTTCCAACTCTCCCAGCTCGGCCTTGCCCATGGCCCGCATCTCTTCGTCCAGGCCGTTCTCCTCCAGCATTTCTCTGGTGGACGCCAGCTCCTGAAGAACCTTTTTATATTCTTCGTACTTGGAAACGATGGGCTCCATGTCGCTCATCTCCCGGATGTGCTTTTGCCACAGCGTCTGATTGGATATCACATCGGGATCCGACACCGTCATGCTCAGCTCTTCATATTTTTCTTTTATAAAATCAAGTTTCTTAAACATTTTCTGTTCCCTGTTTTCCGCATAAAGTTCTAAACATATCGAAAAATTATAGCACAATATGGGTTTCGGCGCAAGAATCAGCCATGCAAGTACCGCTGAAAGATGTCCACATCCACCGCGCGGGCCATGGCGTCCTCCACGGTGATCATCTTCTGTCTGACAAGCTTTGCCAGAGAATAATCCATGGGCATCATGCCGTTTTTGATTTGAGTCTGCAAGACGGTGTCGATCTGGGAAATCTTGTTCTCCCGGATCAGATTTCTTACGGCGTCATTGACCAGGAGGACCTCGAAAGCCGGCACCATATTCTGGTTGTCCGTGGTGCGGATCAGCTGCTGGCATACGATACCTTCCAGCAGGTTCGACAGCTGGCTGCGCACCTGCTGCTGTTGAAAAGGCGGAAATACATCGATGATCCGGTCTATGGTCTGAGCCGCGGTGGTGGTATGGAGGGTCGACATGACGAAATGCCCGGTCTCCGCAGCGGTGAGCGCAGTGGATATAGTAGGCAGGTCCCGCATTTCGCCCACAAGGATCACATCCGGATCCTCCCGCAAAGCAGCCCGAAGGGCCTGGGCAAAGCTCTTGGTATCTCCGCCGACCTCCCGCTGATTGACGATGCTCAGATTGTGCTTGTGCATATACTCGATCGGGTCCTCGATGGTCAGGATGTGGCATCTGCGATTGCAGTTGATGTGCTCTGTCATCACCGCCAGGGTCGTCGTCTTTCCCGATCCCGTGGGCCCCGTCACCAGCACCATCCCTCTGGGCTTCATCGCCAGCTCTTTCAGCACCTGGGGGAGGTGGATCTCTTCGAATGTAGGCACTTGGTTAAAAATGATCCTCAGGGATGCGGCGCAGCTGCCCCTTTGCTTGTAGATGTTCACGCGGTAGCGGCTGATCTGAGGCAGAGACCAGGCGAAATCCACTTCGCCATACTTTTCAAAAACCATCCTCTGCTCATCGTTCATCATAAAATAACAGATCTCCCTGGTGTCCTCCGGCATCAGTTTTTCGTTTCCCTGAGGGACCAATTCCCCTTGGATCCTCAGCATGGGCGGAAGGCCGACCGTGATATGCACATCGGAAACACTAATGTTCATGCTATATTGGAGAAGGTTTATTAAGTCTAATTTCATCGCAGTATGTCCTTTCCTGGAACAGCAATCCCAATGTGGATTAATCTAAACTGTACGTCACTTTCACCAGCTCCTCCAGGGTGGTCTTCCCGGCCAGGACCAATTCTGTGCAGCTCTCCCTGAGCGTGACAGATCCCTGGCGTATGGCCATCTGCATCAGCTGGTCGGTGGAGGCCCCCCGGTTGATCAGGTCGCGTATTTCTTTGGTGACCACAAGAATTTCATGGATACCGCTCCTTCCTTTGTATCCGGTGAAATTGCAGTACGCGCAGCCTTCTCCTTTATACAGGGAGTTCGACTCCGTCATTTTCAGCATCATCATCTCCGCGTGCGAAGGCCGGTAAGCCGTTTTGCACCGGGGGCAAATGTTTCGAACCAGCCGCTGGGAGACAACGCCCACCAGCGACGAGGAAACCAGGTACGGCTCCACGCCCATGTCCATCAAACGCACGACGGAAGAAGCCGCGTCGTTGGTATGGATGGTGCTCAGGACCAAATGACCTGTGATGGAGGCCCGTATGGCGATCTGGGCCGTCTCGCCGTCCCGGATTTCACCGATCATGATCACATCGGGGTCCTGGCGAAGGATGGAGCGCAGGCCGCTGGCAAAGCTGAGGCCGGCTTTGGCGTTGACCTGGACCTGACTGATCCCCTCCAGTTTATATTCCACCGGATCTTCCACGGTGATGATGTTGATATTCGGTTTGTTGATATCGTTCAAGAGAGAATAAAGCGTGCTGGTCTTTCCGGAGCCGGTGGGCCCGGATATAAGGATGATCCCATTGGGGCTGTGCGCGATCTTTTCGAAGAGCCCTGCGTTTTTCTCCGAAAGCCCCAGCTGGGACCGGGAAATAATGCCGGAAGACCCGCCCAGGATGCGAATGACCGCCTTTTCCCCATAAACCGTGGGAAGGGTGGAGATGCGAAGATCGACGGTACCGTCGTTGAGCACGGTCTCCACACGACCGTCCTGGGGAATTCGTTTTTCGGCGATGTCCATTTGAGCCATGATCTTGATCCTTGTAAGCATCGCCGGGTGGGTCGACATGGAGGACTGAATGACCTCCTGCAGCTGTCCGTCAATGCGGAAGCGGATTCTCAGGTGGTTCGCCGTAGGTTCGATATGGATATCGCTGGCGTTGGACTTGATGGCATTCTGCAGGATGGAGTTGATCAACCGGACCACCGGAGCGTTGGATACCGCATCCTCCGTTAAATTCGATAAGTCCGATAAATTCAGATTGTTGTATTCTTTTTTCAGATCTTCGAAAGCCTTCTCCGCCACCTCGCTGCCGTAATATCGGTCGATGGCGTTCAGGATATCCTTTTTCGGCGCAATGGCAACGGAAACATCCAGACCGGAAACATTCTTGACATCATCGATGGCATAGAAATCCAGGGGGTCCGTCATCACCACGGTCAGGACGTTGTTCTCTTTTTTCAGCGGAATCAGGCTGTGTCTTTTGGCCAGCGTCTCGCTGACCGTCGTCAAGGCATCCCGCTGCGCCGTGTTCTCCATCAAATCGATATAGGGAACATGGTAGTAATACTCCAGCCCTTTATACAGGGTTCTCTCGTCGATAAAGCCCAGTTCAAGGAGCGCGCTTCCCAGTATGATGCTCTTTTCTTTGGAAACCTTCAGGGCCTCGGTAAGCTGCGCTTCCGAAATCGCCTTGGCCTCCAGGAGGATCTCTCCCAATTTTTTTTGTTTGGCTGCCATTTTTTTTCCTTCTCCGCATTATCCTTGAGCAGTTCCGTGATAATATATATATATAGTTTGACGCTGGCGCTGCAACAGCCGGACCCTGATGAAAGACCCCCCTGGAGGACACCATGCAATCGCTCTTCGCTCCCATATTTATTGCCATCTACGGACTGGCGGTGGGAAGCTTTCTCAATGTGTGCATCTACCGGATCCCGCTGAACCAAAGTGTGGCCCGGGGCCGCTCCTATTGTCCACGTTGCGGATCCGGCATCCCTTGGTATCTGAACATTCCCCTTCTCAGCTATCTCCTGCTGAAAGGACGCTGCAAAGACTGCAAGGAACCGATTTCAGCGATTTATCCGGTCGTGGAGTCTCTGAATGCGCTGCTGTGGCTTCTGGCCTGGTTTCGGTTCGGCTCCACCCCGGAGGCTCTCCTTGCAGCGGTTCTGGCCTCCCTGCTCCTGGTGGTCGCCTTGATCGACTTCCGGCACCAAATCATCCCGGACGGTCTGGTGCTGTTCCTTTTGCTTTTGGGCGGCGGAAATGCCCTTTACGGCATCCTCGTTTTACAGCAACCCTGGTCCCTGTGGGCCATCGGCTTTTTTGCCGCATCTCTTCCGCTTTACGGGATGGGCCTTCTCTATCCAGAGGGCATGGGCGGCGGCGACATCAAGCTCATGGCGGCCGCAGGCCTCTTCCTGGGCTGGAAGAACATCCTGCTGGCCCTTTTCCTGGGCGCTCTCTATGCGCTGCCCTATGCGGCGGTCCTGCTTTTGCGAGGGAACTCAGCGCGGCATACCTCGATCCCCTTTGGACCTTTTTTATCGCTTGGCATCCTTACGGCCCTCTTTGCGGGAGATCTGATTATCGCTCTCTATCTCTCTCTGATTTTTTGACCCTGGCCCTTTTGCCGCTGCCTGCCGTCTTTTTTCGGGTATCCGGCTCCAGGCCCAGCTTGATGTCAAGCATCTCGGCGACATAAAGCCGTTCGACTCCTTCGAAGACCAATTTCATCCATGGGTCTTCCCGATTCTCTATGATGAAATCTCTGGAGGTCATCGCCTCGCCTTTTTCCTCTATGGAGGAAAGGAGCCGCCAGGCGCTGTCTTCGCACTGCTTCATCTCTTCTTCGAAATGGGACCGCCTGCAGCAAAAGGCATAGGGCCGGTCCGACGGATCCAGGATGACCATCCGCCCGAAATCGATGACCAGCATTTGTTGATCGGGCGTTTGTTTGCAGGAGATGATCTGGTCGCGGTAGTTGCTGAGGATCTTGTATTTTTCCGGGTAATTGACAGAATGGACCTTCAGTTCGTAAAGGAAACTCCACTGAATGAAAATTTCCCGCTCCTTCGCAGTATATGGCATCCAAAACACGGATTCCCGGGGTTCGCCCAGACGCTCTCTGATCTTCAGATTGATGTTTTGGGAAAACTCCGCAAAGGCAAACCTGCTCAGGTAGTTTTGAATCAGCGGGGTCAGGG
>CAZCTS010000052.1:0-8597 GCA_964501635.1 uncultured Oscillospiraceae bacterium
GCCTCTTCGGTGCCGCTGTGGCGCCCCGAGGAGTGCCTTCAGTGCAACCAGTGCGCCTTCGTCTGTCCCCACGCCGCCATCCGCCCCTATTTACTCAACGCCCAAGAAGCGGCCGCCGCGCCGGCGGACCTGACGCTTCTTCCGGCCAAAGGCAAAGCGGCCGCAGGCCTCTCGTATACGCTGCTGGTGAGCACCGACGACTGCACCGGCTGCGGCAGCTGCGCCTCTTCCTGTCCGGCCAAACAGAAAGCCCTCGCCATGGCGCCCATCGATCAGGTGCCCCATGGGCGGGAAGGATGGGATTTCGGGCTGAAGATCTCGGAAAAGGAGATTTTCGACCCCTATACCGTCAAGGGAAGCCAGTTCAAAGAACCCCTGCTGGAGTTCTCGGCGGCCTGCGCAGGCTGCGGCGAAACCCCCTACGCCAAGCTGCTCACCCAGCTGCTGGGCGACCGGGTCTACTGGGCCAACGCCACGGGCTGCACCCAGGCCTGGGGCGCCGCCATGCCCGGCATCCCTTACAGAAAAAATAAAGAGGGAAAGGGGCCGGCCTGGACCAATTCCCTGTTCGAAAACAATGCGGAGTTCAGCCTGGGGATGGCCCTGTCCGTCAAGCAGCAGCGGAACGCTCAAAAGTTGCGGGCGGAAGCGCTGCTGGCCGCCACGGCAGACCCTGCGCTGCGACAGGCCCTGGAAGACTGGCTGGCGGCCTTCGACGACTTCGATCTGTCGGCCAAAGCCGGCGATATCCTTGAGGAAAGGCTGGCTGCGGCTTCTTCCGCAAGTTCCCTGCCCAAAGCCGAAAAGGACCTGATCCGGGAACTGCTGGCGGCGAAAAAGCATTTTTCCAGAAAGACGTTCTGGATGTACGGCGGGGACGGATGGGCCTACGACATCGGCTACGGCGGGCTGGACCACGTGCTCTCCTCCGGGGAGAACGTGAACGTGTTCATCGTGGACACCGAAGTCTATTCGAATACCGGCGGCCAGGCCTCCAAAGCCACGCCCCTGGGCGCCGTGGCGCAGTTCACCGCCTCGGGGAAGCGTTCGGGCAAAAAAGACCTGGGCGCGCTGGCCAGGACCTACGGGAACGTTTACGTGGCCCAGGTGTCCATGGGGGCCGATCCGGCCCAGCTGGTCAAAGCCATCCGGGAAGCCGAATACTACGAAGGGCCCTCGGTGATCATCGCCTACGCCCCCTGCATCGCCCACGGCATCGCCGCCGGAATGGGGCAGGCCCAGCAGGAGGCGAAAAAGGCCGTGGAGGCGGGCTACTGGCATCTTTACCGATCCCATCCCGCCACAGGAGAATTTACCCTGGACAGCAAGGAGCCCACGATACCTTACAGCGAATTCCTGGCCGGAGAGGTCCGCTACTCCGCCTTGGAGAGGACCTTCCCGAAGAACGCGGAGACCCTCTTCGCCAATGCGGAGGCCCAGGCCAAGGACAAGTACGAAGCCTACCGGCAGCTGGCAGAATCCGAAAAGTAAACAAGCGCATTTTTTGTTCAAAGACCCTTGCAATATGGGCGGATCGGTTGTATCATAAACACACCGATCGGCCCGAAAGGGTCTTTTTCATTGAAGGAGGCGTCATGGGATACGAAGCCGTAAAGAAATATTTCGAGGAGCGCCAGATCCCCAACCCAATCATTCTCCTGGACGAGAGCAGCGCCACGGTGGAGCTGGCGGCCAAAGCTCTGGGCCGGGAACCCGGAGAGATCGCCAAGACCTTGGCCATGGAGCTGAAAGACGGCACCCGCTTCGTGCTGGTGGTGATGGGGACGGCCAGGATCGACAACCGGAAGTACAAGGAGCACTTTGGCTCCAAAGCGAAGATGCTTTCCTTCGAGGAGACCCTGGCGGTCACCGGACATCCTGTGGGCGGCGTGTGCCCCTTCGGTCTGCCCCCGGGGATAGGCGTTTGTCTGGACAAATCCCTTCGGAAGTACGAAATGGTTTTCCCCGCAGCGGGGACCGGCAATTCGGCGGTAGGATTTACCCCCGAGGACCTGGCCCGGGCCACCGACGGCGTCTGGGTGGATGTGACCCGGGACGATACCGGGCCGCAAGAGTAAAAATAACTCGGATATTCGTTGACAGAAGCCATCGGCTGTGATAACTTAACAAGGTGACGCTATGGTACAATTGTTTGAATTGTGCACAAAAGCAGGTCAGCCAACCGTCCAGGACGGATCATTTTACGGAGGTCATAAACATGAGGGTCAGAATCACCATGGCGTGCACGGAGTGCAAGCAGAGAAACTACAATACCACCAAAAATAAAAAGAACGATCCGGATCGCATCGAAATGATGAAGTATTGCAAGTTCTGCAAAAAAGAAACGTCCCACAAGGAAACCAAGTAGCGAAAGGAAACCGTCGAGATGGCAGATCAAGCTGCAGCCAAGCCCAAGAGGACGGCACGGATCAAAGAGTACTTTAAAGGGATCCGCACCGAAGTCAAGAAGGTCATTTGGCCGACCAAAAAAGAGACCTATCGCCATACAGGCGTGGTGCTGGCCACCTGCGCCCTGTTTGCTTTCTTCTTCTGGATACTGGACACCGCCTTCCTGAAGTTGCTGGAAGTAGTTATCAATCTGTCGATGTAGGAGAAGGTATGCCTCAGGATAAGATCACAGAGCAGGAAAAGGATGTGACGATCCTTTCCCAAGACCCGGCTGCGGAAGCCCCGGAGGAAGAAATCCTCCCCCAGGGCGAAGCGGCGGAAGAAGATGCGGAGAGCATAGAGACCTCCGCCAGTTTTCCTCGCCGCAGCAAAGAAGCCAAGTGGTATGTGGTGCACACATATTCCGGCCACGAAAACAAGGTGAAGGTCAATATCGAAAAACTCGTGGAGAACCGGGGCATGCAAAACCTGGTGCTCAGCGTCATCGTTCCCACGGAAGACCGGGTGGAGCTGAAGGACGGCCAGAGAAAGATCAAGACCCGCAAAATGTTCCCCGGCTATGTGATCGTCAAGATGATCGTCACCAACGAGTCCTGGTATCTGGTCCGAAACACCCAAGGGGTCACCGGATTCGTGGGCCACGGCTCCGAGCCCATTCCCCTCACCGACGAAGAGGTCCGGCGGATGGGCATCGAAAAGACCATCATCGTGCTGGATATCGATGTGGGCGACATGGTCAAGGTGATCAGCGGTCCCTTCAAAGGCTTTATGAGCGTGGTGGAGGAAGTGAACGTGGACAAGCAGACCCTCCGGGCCCGGGTGTCCATGTTCGGAAGAGACACTTTAGTGGAACTGGAATACGATCAGGTGGACAAGGTTTGATCCACCGGAACGATAGACGAAAAACGGGGTCGCCCCGTGGAAAGGAGAAGAGAATATGGCTAAGAAAATCGAAGGCTATATTAAGCTGCAGATCCCTGCAGGCGTAGCCACACCGGCGCCTCCCGTAGGACCCGCGCTGGGGCAGAAGAGCGTCAACATCATGGAGTTCGTCAAGCAGTTTAATGCCAGGACCGCAGACCAGATCGGAATGATCATCCCGGTCGTGATCACCGTGTACGGCGACAGGTCTTTCACCTTTATCACCAAGACGCCGCCCGCAGCCGTGCTGCTCAAAAAAGCCGCCGGATTGGATTCCGCATCCGCAGAGCCCAACAAGAAAAAGGTCGCATCCCTTACCAACGAACAGATGCAAGCCATCGCAAAGACCAAAATGCCCGACTTGAACGCCGCGAACCTGGAAAGCGCCACCCGGATGATCAAGGGGACCGCCAGGAGCATGGGGATCACAGTCAAGGAGTAACAGTGGGAGGCGAAAGCCGCATGCACCACAGGAGGAAACAAATGCCTAAAAGAGGAAAGAATTATCAGGATGCCGTAAAGCTCTACGACAAGACCCAGCAGTACGACACCGCAGAAGCCTTCGAAATCGTCGGCAAAACGGCAAAAGCCAAGTTTGACGAGACCGTGGAAGCCCACATTCGCCTGGGCGTAGACGGACGGCACGCAGACCAGCAGGTCAGAGGCGCCATCGTCCTGCCCCACGGCACAGGCAAGACCAAAAAAGTGCTGGTGTTCGCCAAGGGCGAAAAAGTCCACGAAGCCGAAGCGGCGGGCGCGGACTATGTTGGAGCCGAGGACATGGCTCAAAAGATCCAGACCGAAAACTGGTTCGACTTCGATGTGGTCGTGGCCACGCCCGACATGATGGGCGTCGTGGGAAGACTGGGAAAGATCCTGGGTCCCAAAGGCCTGATGCCCAACCCCAAGTCCGGAACCGTCACCATGGACCTGGCCAGAGCTCTGGAAGAGATCAAGGCAGGGAAAGTGGAATATCGTCTGGACAAGACCAACATCATCCATACGCCCATCGGAAAAGCCTCCTTCGGAGCCCAGAAGCTTCAGGAAAACTTTACCGCGCTGATCGAAGCCGTCATCAAAGCGAAGCCCGCTGCGGCCAAAGGCCAGTACCTCAGGAGCGTCACCCTGAGCACCACCATGGGCCCGGGAATCAAGCTGAACCCGCAGAAGCTGACACTCGGCTAAGACGACAAGGCCGAATCGCAACAAAACAGAATATAACAAACTGTAGACAGCCGGTGCGCCAGCGCTCAATATCCGGCCGAGGTTACGATTCATAGATTATGAGCCTTTTCCGTCTGCAGACACGAAAAGGCTTTCTTTTTTGAAAGCCGGAAAGGAGAATTCATGTCAGTAGAAAATCTTAAAATGAAACAAGCGATCATCGACGAAATCAAG
This sequence comes from uncultured Oscillospiraceae bacterium, assembly GCA_964501635.1. Classification (GTDB taxonomy): domain Bacteria; phylum Bacillota; class Clostridia; order Peptostreptococcales; family Anaerovoracaceae; genus UBA10908. The sequence goes on from CAZCTS010000052.1 coordinate 4,729, forward strand.
GAAAAACTCAGCAGAGCCGAAGCCGCCGTGGTCATCGACTATCTGGGCACCACCGTGGAACAGGCCAACGCCATGCGCAAGAAGCTGCGGGAAGCCAACGTGGACTACACGGTGTACAAAAACACCATGATGGCCCGCGCGATGGAAGGAACGCCCTACGAAGGACTGAAAGACGTGCTTCAGGGACCCAGCGCCATCGCCATCAGCTACGATGACGCCATCGCCCCCGCCAGAGTCCTGGCCGGCGTCATGAAAGAATACAACAAAATGGCCTTCAAGGCCGGCGTCGTAGAAGGCGTCCTGTACGATGGGGAAGCCGTCAAAGCCATTGCAGCCATCCCATCCAGAGACGTGCTCATCGCCAAATTCATGGGAAGCATCCAGTCTCCCGTGAGCAAATTCGTCCGTACCCTGCAGGCTGTGGCCGACGCAAAAGCTTAACCGGCAGATGCCTATCACCGAAATGACAATGCAATCATAATGGAGGAAATACAATGAACAAAGAGCAAATCATCGAAGCCATCAAAGCGATGACCGTCCTGGAACTGAATGAGCTGGTCAAAGCCTGCGAAGAAGAATTCGGCGTTTCCGCCGCTGCCCCCGTAGCCGCCGCCGGCGCCGCCGTAGCTGTGGAAGCCGAAGAAGTCAAGGACGAATTCGACGTGGTCCTGGCCGCCGTCGGCCCGGAAAAGATCAAGGTCATCAAGGCCGTCAGAGAGATCACCGGTCTGGGGCTCAAGGAAGCCAAGGATCTGGTGGACACCGCTCCCAAGGTCGTCAAGGAAGCTGCCCCCACGGCAGAAGCCAACGAGCTGAAAGCCAAGCTGGAAGAAGTGGGCGCAACCGTAGAGCTCAAATAGGGAATCCGAAGAAGCGCGTTAGGGTTGCCCGGAAGGGGCAACCCTTTCTGCGTTGCTGGAGCAAGAAATTTTTCTTGACTGCTTGCCGGCGCTGTAGTATTATAGTACATTGCCACGCATAGTTTTTCGGATTCTATATAAGGAGGGAATACGATGCCCCAACCCGTTAAAATAGGTAGAAAAGAGCGCATGAGCTATTCGAAGATCGAATCGGTCCTGCCCATGCCCAACCTCATTCAGATCCAGAAAGACTCTTACGATTGGTTCATCAACGAGGGTCTTGCTGAAGTTTTTGAGGACATCTCTCCCATCAGGGACTACGCAGACAATCTTGCACTGGAATTTGTGGAGCATTCCATCTCCAACGATTCGAAATTCGACCAGGAAGAGTGCAAGGAACGGGATGCCACCTATGCCGCTCCGCTTAAAGTAAAGGTCCGCCTGGTCAACCAGGACACGGGCGAAGTCAAGGAACAGGAAGTGTTCATGGGGGATTTCCCCATCATGACGGAAAAAGGCACTTTTATCTATAACGGCGCCGAGCGGGTGGTGGTCACCCAGCTGGTCCGTTCCCCCGGCCCGTATTACGATGTGACCTTCGACAAGTCCAACAACAAATTGTTCTCCACCACGATCATCCCCAACCGGGGCGCGTGGCTGGAGTACGAAACCGATTCAAACGAGGTGCTCTCCGTCCGGGTGGACCGGACCAGAAAGCAGCCCGTCACGGCTATTCTCCGCGCGCTGGCCTACAAATCCGTCGAGGACAAGGTCGAAACAGAGAAACGCAAGAACCCGGGCATCAAAGAAGAGGATCTGGTCAAGAAAGTCCGCCGCTACGGCGAATACAAGACCGCAACCGCCTCCCTTCTGTACGAGGGGACCAACGAAGAAATTGAAAAGGTCTTCGGCATCAATCCCAGGCTCCATAAATCCATGGAGAAGGATCTGACCACCAACTACGAGGAAGGCCTTAAGGAAATATACAGAAAGCTACGCCCCGGCGAGCCGGCCACCTTCGAAAGCGCCTACGATCTGATCGAAGCGCTGTTCTTTGACGCCAAGCGCTACGACCTGGCCAAGGTGGGGCGCTATAAATACAACAAGAAACTGGGCCTGTCCAACCGGATCGCCAACTGCGTTCTGGCCGAGGATGTGGCTTCGCCTCTCACCGGCGAGATCCTGGCCGAAAAGAACCAGAAGATCTCCAGAGATCTGGCCAGAGACATCGAGAACGCCGGCGTGGAGCAGGTCTTCGTGCGCAGCAAGACCGAAGAAGGCGCCGTGGTCAAAGTGATCGGCAACAACTTCGTGGCGCTGCGGAACTACGTTTCCTTCGAACCGTCGGAAAAGAAGCTGCCCGAAAAAGTCTTTTTCCCCGCGCTGCGGGACCTTTTAGAGAAAAAGGAGGCCCTGCTGCAGGCCGCCGGAAAATCCAAGCGGGCCAAGGAAGAGGCGGCAGAAGCCTTCACGGCGCTGTTGATCGCCAACAAGACCAAGCTTTCCCCCAAGCACATTATTCTGGACGACGTGATCGCCTCCATCAGCTATCTGCTGAACTTGAGCGACGGCATCGGCGCCATCGACGATATCGACCACCTGGGCAACCGGAGACTGCGCACCGTGGGCGAACTGCTTCAGAATCAGTTCCGCATCGGCCTTGCCCGCATGGAGCGGGTCGTCAAAGAGCGCATGACCATTCAGGACAGCGAGGCCACCACGCCCCAGGTCCTGATGAACATACGGCCTGTCACGGCAGCGATCAAGGAGTTCTTCGGAAGTTCCCAGCTGTCCCAGTTTATGGACCAGACCAACCCTCTGGCCGAATTGACTCACAAGAGAAAGCTCTCGGCCCTGGGACCCGGCGGATTGTCCAGGGAAAGAGCCGGCTTCGAAGTCCGGGACGTCCACCACTCCCACTATGGGCGCATGTGCCCCATCGAGACGCCGGAAGGTCCCAACATCGGTCTGATCGGATCCCTCACCACCTACGGGATCATCAACGAATACGGCTTTATCGAAACCCCGTACCGCCGGGTGGACAAAGCCACCGGCACCGTCACCCGGGAGATCCACTACCTTACCGCCGACGAAGAAGAACAGCTGATCATCGCCCAGGCCAACGAGCTGCTGGACAAGAACAGCCAGTTTGTGAATCAGAAGGTCGTTGCAAGGGGAGAACTGGGAGAGATCAACCTCTATCCCAGGGACGAAGTGGACTACATGGACGTGTCCCCAAGACAGGTGGTGTCCATTGCCACCGCCATGATCCCCTTCCTGGAAAACGACGACGCCAACCGGGCCCTGATGGGCTCCAACATGCAGCGCCAGGCGGTGCCCCTTCTGGTCACCGACGCGCCGATCATCGGGACCGGAGTGGAAGATACCGCAGCCCGGGACTCCGGGGTCGTGGTGATGGCCCGCAACGAGGGGGTCATCCAGTATGTGGATTCCAGACGGATCGTGGTCCGCAGGGACGACGGCGGCGGCACCGACACTTATAAACTTCTCAAATACAAGCGTTCCAACCAGGGGACCTGCATCAACCAAAAGCCCATCGTGGACCACGGCGAGCACGTGGCGGCCGGCGAAGTGATCGCCGACGGACCTTCCACCGACCAGGGCGAGATCGCGCTGGGGCGGAACCTGCTCATCGGCTTCATGACCTGGGAGGGCTATAACTACGAGGACGCCGTGGTGCTGAACGAGCGGCTGCTCATGGACGATGTGCTCACCTCCATCCACATCGAGGAGTACGAGTCCGAAGCCCGGGACACCAAACTGGGACCCGAAGAGATCACCAGGGACATCCCCAACGTGGGCGAAGACGCACTCAAGGATCTGGACGAGGAGGGCATCGTTCGCGTCGGCGCGGAAGTGGATTCCCAGGATATCCTGGTGGGCAAGGTGACCCCCAAGGGCGAGACGGAACTGACGGCGGAAGAGCGCCTGCTCCGGGCCATCTTCGGCGAAAAAGCCAGAGAAGTCCGGGATACCTCCCTGCGGGTC
>CAZCTS010000053.1:0-8568 GCA_964501635.1 uncultured Oscillospiraceae bacterium
CAACTTTCTGTCAATGGCTTCTGGTAAGCGAATTTCAGCGGCAATTCGGTTATGGAAATAATTCAAGATCTTATCTGTTTCTCCATCCATACGTTCTGGTGTTGCTGTCAAACCTAGCAGAATCTGAGGTTGATAGTATTGTAATGGAATCTGATAAGTCCTAGCTGGCATGTGATGGCATTCATCAAACACTATGTAATCATAATAATCTGGCGTAGTTTTTTCCCAATAACTCTGTGAATGTAATGTCTGAATAGAAATAAAAAGATGGTCAATGCTCTCAGGTCGGTAATTACCAACATACATTTCGCCAAAGTTATCATCTTTAAGAACAGCACGGAATGTATACATGCTTTGCTTGAGAATTTCTTCGCGGTGCGCTACATACATTAGTCTGCAGGGCTTGCCTGGATTTTCCTTGCGAAACCGCTTGTAGTCGAGAGCGGATATAACTGTTTTCCCTGTTCCAGTAGCAGCAACAATGAGGTTCCGATAATAACCGCGCACTTTACGTTCAGCGTCCAGTTTGTCCAAAATCTCCTGTTGATAAGTGTAGGGCTTCACATCCATGAGATATTGTTCGGCACTGTTTGCATCAAAATATTTTTCTGCCTTCAGCGCGTGTATCAAACGATCTTTCTGATCTTCTGCGTAATATTCGAAATCATTAGAATTCCAATAGCTTTCAAAAGTAGCTGCTATTTTATCAATTGTCTCCGGAAGATCCTTCTTAGTGATCTTTACATTCCATTCAAGGCCACTTGAAATGGCGACGTTGGAGAGATTTGATGATCCGACATATGCAGTTGTAAAGCCTGTATCACGCTGGAAAACATAAGTTTTTGCATGCAATCGAGTGCGCTTCGTATCGTAGCTTACTTTTATGCGCGTATTCGCAAGTTGCCGCAGTTCTTCGATTGCTTTAACATCGGTAGCTCCCATGTAGGATGTCGTAATGATGCGCAGTTGACCACCGTTTTGAGTAAATTTCTTGAGGTCATCCATGATGAGGCGTAGGCCGCTCCATTTTATGAAGGATACTAACATTTCTATGCGATTGCACGAGGCAATTTCTTTTTTGAGCTCGGTATAGAGTTGGGGCTCATGGATGGCACCGGTAAACAAGGAGCTCTGTGCAATCGATGTTTCTGGGCGTACAATCTTTGAATTCTCATCAAGGGAAAATATGCTGTTTTTCTTATCAAAAAAAGAAATTAGTTGCTGCGCTTGTTTGGCAACAACCAGTGTTTCGAAGTCATTTTGTTTTGTTTCTTTTGCAATAATTGATACAATTTCGTTGATAAGTCGAATCTGAGCAGCTAAAGTACCATCATTATCATGTAAACGGTCGAGACCTTTTTCGATGATTTCAGCGATATATTTTGCAAGTATTTTAGATGCTTCCACTGAATCAATTGCCGCGGTTTGGCATAATTTACCTTTCGAGGAATTGAGTTCTTGGTTCAGCCCTTTGCTTATGACTTGCTCATATAATCCTTCATGTAGCATAATAGGACTCCTATCTTAATGATACCTGCAAATACCCGCATGCCCAGTTACGGAACTTATTCATATAATTCCGTCCTTCTCAGACTCGTGTACGGCTTCCTTTCTCTCACCTTGGCAGACATTTGCATGTCAACCTCTGCATAGAAAAGACCCTCCTGATCGGAGGCTTTCATCAGCAGGTTCCCCGTCGCGTCGGCCACAAGGGATTCGCCGGAAAAGTCCATGCCGTCCTCGAGCCCGACCCGGTTGCACATGGCGATGGCCACACAGCTTTGGAAGGCCTGCACGCGGATTTCCCACTCGAACATGTCCGAGGGCTCCGCTTTCGTATTGGCGGTGGGTATCAGGATCAGATCAGCACCACGCAGCGCTTCGGTCCGGATGCTTTCGGGATAGTGGCGATCAAAACATACTACGATTCCGATTCTTCCGACTTCGGTGTCGAAGACCTTAAAGCCGTCATACGCCGGTGTATAGTAATCCTGTTCGTAGAATTGAGCTGCTTGGGCAATATGCACCATCTTTTGATCGCCGATTACCTGCCCATCAGAAGAGATTACCAGGCTGGTGTCGTAGTATTTTCCCTCGATCTTTAGATACAGGTTCGGCACGGCGATGATGCGGTGCAACCGGCAGGCTTCACAGAAGCGTTCAACCGTGTCGCTGTCCGGCGCAACGCTCCTGTCCCGGACGTCAAGCCCGGGGTACTGCGGGAAAAAGGGCGAAAGTTGAATCTCCGGAAACACGATCATATCCGCGCCGTTTTGCGCGGCTTGCTCTATAAAGGCAAGGCTCTTCTCCAGGTTTCTTTCAGAGGATTCCGTCATACCCATCTGGCATAGTGCTAACTTCATTGCTCACCTTTCCTTTCGCTCAAACCGCAAACAAATCGTGATCCGGATCTGAATTCCACAAATATTCAATGTAGTCTGCGATCTCTTTTGCTTTCTGGGCGCCAAACCGGTCGGCGACGAACCCCAGCGCCATATCCATTCCTGCCGAAACGCCGGAGGCGGTATAGAATTTTCCGTCCACGACCCATCTTGCGTGTCCGATCCACTGCACATCGGGATTGACGGATTTGACCCAATTGAAGGCTTGCTTGTTCGACGTGGCTCTTCGCCCGTTCAAAAGCCCAGTCTTTGCAAGGGGGGCCGAACCGGTGCACACGGTCAAGCAATATTCCGAAAGGCTCGCGATCTCTGTCAGCTTTTGAATCGATTCATCGTCAGCTACAAGGGCTCGAGCGCCCCAACCGCCCGGGATCAGCAGTACACCGGAATAATCCGCATTTGCTATCGGTTCGGTGGCGATATCCACCCCTTGTTTGCTTCGGATGATCCCGCCGTCGAAGGAAATAAAACGCAGGTGATATTCCTTAATTTGCGCCAGTATCTCCACTGGCCCGAAGGCATCCAAGGCTTCAAAATCCTGAAACAATAAAATATTGATATCCATCGAGGGCCCCCATTCTTTGTGCTGTGCCGCTTGCTCCTACACTTCTACTTTTCGATCAGCGCTTCGTACCCCTCCGCTTCAATCGCAAAATCCTCCGACGTCCCCACAATATATGCTTTCATGGACACTGCCGTCGAAATCAGCTCGTTGGTGCCGCCGTCGATGATATCGGAAAAGACGATCTCCTGGCCGGCTTCGATGGAGGTTTCGCTCAGCATCATCATGAACATTTTGTCCGCAGACCAAGTGTACACGTTGTTGCCTTTGGCGTCAAAGAGTTTGAAGTCGTATTGCTGGCCGCTGGTGTGGCTGATCAGGACCGGCTCGCCGGTCTGGTTGCGGATCGTCAGCGCCATCCGGATGGATCCATCCTCCGACCGCAGGGCGGAGGCGTGGACGCCGACCTGGGCGCCGTAGTTGTCCAGAAGGGTCATCAGTCGGGATACGACGGTGACCGCTTCGGCCCGGGTGGCGCCGTCTTTGGGAAACAGCATATTGTCGCCGCGGCCGTTGACCAGCTTCAGCAGCACGGCGCTCACGATACTGTTGTGATAGGCTTCGCCGATGTCCGCGTCGTCGGCAAAGGGCGCCGGCATCATCAGGATCATGGGGTACTGTCCGCCGGTCTTGTGGTTCAGGGCGTTCACGGTCCAAAGGATCATCTCTTCGCGCAGCAGGGGTTCATTGGGCCGAAAATTGCCTCCCCTTTCGAGGATCCCGCTGGTGACCAGGTCGATCAGTTCGCCGGACCACACGTCGCTGTTCTGCATGTCGTCAAAGGAATCGGACACATCGGGGGCGGCAAAATAGTTGATGCGGATGTCCAGGGCGCGGTGCAGCAGCCGGACGAATTCCATGCGCGTGATATCCCGGCCGGCATAGAAGGACCCCTGTCCGTCGGAGAACACCTCGGGATAGCCGTACTTCGCCGCCGCCTCGGCGTACCATTTGCCGGAAAGGTCGGCGTAGTGGTCTTTAAAATCCGTCTGCGCAAAAGCGGCCGGCGGAAACGCCGCCAGCAGCAGGGATGCGGAAATCAGGGCAACAAGTAATTTCTTTTTCATGATGATCCTCCTTGGAACGGTAGCTTTCTGTCCCCTTTGACGCTTTTGCGGGGCAAATCGTTCCATCCTCGATCAGATCAGCCACGCCGGCACATACCAGTTGTCCCGGTCGATGGGGAGAAGGTCGCCGGCCATGCAGATCACGGCCCCGGTCCCGATTTTTTGCTTGGTGGACCCAGGTTCGTCAAACCGCTCCGGTTCGGTTACCGGACGCAAAACTTTGAAATGCTTCACGGCCTCCGATCCGGGCGAGGCGGATTTTTTGATTTCGATGGGATAGAGGGCGCCGTCATAATGAAGCAGCAGATCGATCTCCTTTTGGTCCTTGTCGCGATAATAGAAAACGGGCGGCTCCTTGCCCGCGTTCAGATAGCTTTTATATATTTCGGAAAATACCCAGCTTTCAAAGAATGCGCCGGACATGGCTCCTCTTTCGAGGATCTGGGGATTCCCCCATTTCAGAAGATAGGCGCACAGGCCCGTGTCCAGAAAATGCAAGAGCGGGGTTTTGACCACGCGCTTCAGAACATTGTTGTGATAGGGTTGGACCAGGACCACGACGCGGGACGAAACCAGAATGGAAAGCCACTTTTTCGCCGTGGGCGCGCTGATACCGGATACCTTGGCCAATTCATCGTAGATGAGGGGCTTGCCGGTCCTTGCTGCCACCGAAACCAAAAAATTATAAAAGGCCATTTCATCCGCTACTTGCGTCAGATCCTTGATATCTCGTTGGAGGTAGGTGTTGACATAGGACGAAAAGAAGGTTTCCGGATCGATCCCGCCATTTGCATGGAGAGCCGGCATACCTCCCAGGAAAATACGTTCGTAGATTTCGGCTAGGGACATTTTGCGCGCAGCGCCCATCCGGGCCAGGAGCCTTTCGGGCGAGGTCGTAAAAGGCTCAGAAGGAACCCGGTCTATTTCGCTGCTAGACAGGCCAAGCAGATTGACGATCCCCACCCGGCCGGCCAGGGATTCGCTCACATTTTTCATCATGTGGAATATCTGTGAACCTGTCAGCCAGTAATCCCCGTTGATTTTCGAGCGGTCAACGCTCATTTTGATGTAGGGAAGGATCTCCGGCGCATACTGGATCTCATCGATCAGGATCGGAGCGGCATATCTTTGCATAAACAAGGCCGGATCGTTCTTTGCCAGAAAGCGGACATCCGGATCATCCAGTGTAACGTAGGATCTCTCCGGCCCTGCAAGATGTTGGAGGATCGTGGTCTTGCCGACTTGCCTGGGTCCGGTCAGAAGCAAGACTGGAAAAGTATCGGATGTCTTGAGGATGGCGGCCTCCATCGCTCTTTTGATATACATCGTGAGCGCCTCCCTTTCGCAGCGGACAGTTTCTTTCGCATTTGCCGTCTATTCTAAATTCTAATTTTATTCTAGACGTGCTTTTCGCTCCTGTCAACTACTTGCGGGAAATTCTTAGCGGCTGTGGCCGCGCCCGGTGACCGGCACCCGGTCCGCCACCTCGCCCTTGCGCACGAAGTAGATATGGTCGTACAGATTGACCGTGGTGCAGCAGTGGCTGGGGATCAGGAGCATCCGGTCGCCCACCTTCTGGGGCAGATCCCGGCCGTAGATGGCGCAGTGCTCCTCGCTCATGTCCGGCTCCAAGGTCTCGTAGCCCACAAAGCGGGGCGGCCGCTGGTCCACGCTCACGGACTTTAGGCCGGCATCGGTCACCACGCCGCTCCCGGCCCGGCTGACCACGGAGGCCAGCACGAACAGGCTGTGCTCAAAGCCCACGCCCACCGCCCGGTAGGCGGCGTCCATAAACAGGTAGCTGCCGGGCTGCAGCTCGGTGTAGACCGTGTCCTTGATGTGGAATTCCAGGGTGCCGGTGCTGACGCCGCTGATCTCTTTGACAGGCAGGCCCTGCCCTTCCAGGTGATTTTTGAGCGCGCGGAGCTTTTCTTCCACGATGTCGGAGGCCTTCTTCCGTCCCGCCGGATCCTCCAGGTGGGCCAGGTTGCCCGCGTAAGCCTGGATGCCTTCGAAGGTCAAGTTCGGGCAGCCCTTGAGCTGCCCGGCCAGCGCCGTCACCTCCTCCTTCGTGTGGACGCCGCAGCGGTCCATGCCGATGTCGTACTCCACCAGGCAGTGGACGACAGTGTTTTGAAGGGCGGCAGCCCTCTGCAGATCCTCGATGTTGGCCGCGCTGTCCACGCAGACCGTCAGCCGGCAGCAGCCTGCCAGATAGGCCAAACGGGCGATCTTGGTGGGCTCGGTGATCTGGTTGGCGATCAGGACGTCCGGAATTCCTGCCAGCACCAGATCCTCAGCTTCCGACAACTTAGCGCAGGTGATCCCCTTGGCGCCCCGGGCCATCTGCATGTGGGCGATGGCCGTGCACTTATTGGACTTATAGTGCGGTCGAAGCCGGGCGCTGCTGCCTTCCAGCAGCTTGTCCATGGCGTCCATATTGCGTTCCATCCCGTCCAGATCCAGGATCAGAGCCGGGGTTTCGATCTGTTCGATGCGCATAAGAATTTCTCCTTCTTGATTCTTCATTAAACCATAATTGTTGCTCGGACACTATTTTCTAAAGAACCCCGAAATGAGTCCGGCCACCCTGTTCTGACTGACCAGCTCCACCGCCTGGTGCATGCACAGCTCGTGGCAGCACATGCACCCGATGCAGGCGTCGTAATCGATCTGCTTCGTTTCCGGATCGATCGCATGCACCGGGCAGCTCTCCACGCACATATTGCATTTTTTGCATCGGCTCAAATCGATCCTGGGGCGCGTGTCGAAAAAATCGATCACCTTGACCAGGGTCTTCCCGATGCGCTTTGGGGATCCCATCAAACGTTTCGGCAGTTTATAGCGGGGCAGGCGGGGGATCTGTCCGTGGTCGCCGGCGATCGCGATCCGGTCCAGACAGCCCTCTCCCAGCCCTCGATTCCGAGCTGTTTCCAGTATCGGCACATCCTCCAAAGACAGCCCCAGCATTTTTGCCGCAACCACGTCCAGCGCCAGGGGGTCCCGGCTGACGAGGATCTTGCCGGCTTGGTACGGGCTGCCTGCCGTGGGCCCTTCGCCCTGCATCGCCAGGATCCCGTCCATAATGTGCAGCTGTATGGTTGTCGCCTTGTGGATATCGCAGATGATCTGACCGAAATCCGTGGGGTCCGGGGCCATTTTGTGGTACTTGGCTTTCTTGAGACCGGGGATGCAGCCGAACACATTTTTGACGGCGCCGGTAAAGATCTGGGCCGAATGGGTCTTCAGCTTCGGCAGGTTGATCACCACATCCGCGTCGAACATGGGCCTGGCGATATGCATCGCGTCTTCGCAGCCGCTTTCCGGCTGCACGCACACCACGCCCTCCCGGTCGAAGTTCTTGATCTCCGCCCCTTCTTCCACGGCGACCTGCTCGTAGCCCGCCACCTTAAAACTCCTGGCGGTGGGCGCGATCCCGGCGATGGCGCCCCCGGAGCTGTCGCCGATCCACACCTGGCAGTCCCTGCCCTTCAGGATCCTCGCCATGGCCCGGACAAATTCCGCGTGGGTGACCGCCGCCGAGCCGGAGGGCTTGGGTCCGATCAGATTCACTTTCAGGAGCACCCTGTCCCCCGGTTTGACAAACGCGTCCCACCCGCCCAGCAATTCCACCGCCCCGTTGATTTTGGGGATCAGCGTCTCCATTTCGTAGCTTTTGCATTCCTGTATGATCACTTTGGTCATCGATGTCACTTGTTTAGCCTCTCTTCTGACTCAGCGCTGTTTTTGTCGTGTGCATCAAACGCTTTCCATATTCCCAATAAATTCGGCGAGCGGCTTGACCTCGCAGCCCGTACCGGCGTAATAGCTGAGCATTTCGTCCATCTTTCTCAGGTCGTAGCTGGTGACGCAGTCGGAAATGACATGCACGGTGTAGCCCGCCTTGGTCATGTTGAAGCAGGTGGATTTGACGCAGGCGGTGGCGTCCGCCCCGGTGATGTAAAACTCCTTGATGCCGTTTGCCTCGATAAATGCGGCGAATTCCTTGCTGGTCAGCGCGTTGCCCTTGGTTTTCAGAAAGATGTTTTCGGATACGATCTTCATTTCGGGAACGAGCTCCGCGCCTTTTGTGTCCGGCTTAAAGGTGCGCGTCCCTGGGGAAAGGTTGTTGTGCTTGATGTACACCACGTGCATTCCCTTGCCCGCGGCCCAATCGATGGCCGTGTTGATGCGATCCATGATCTCCTTGTAGTGCTTCGTGATGTCGTTCTGAATATCGATGACGACAAGGGCTTTCGTGTCCATGGTTTTTTCTCCTTAGGCTAACTTGCCAATCTTTGCATTACATTGATTATAGTCCAAACAGTACACGTCACAATGATAAGTTCGAGAAATCATAAAAGAATAGTATGAAAATCGATCTCTATAAATAAAACCGCGGCATCCCCCAAACTGAAGGACGCCGCGTTTTGTGGCGGAGAAGGTGGGATTCGAACCCACGCGCCGTTTCCGGCAAACTGATTTCGAGTCGTTTGTCTTATGCACACTATGGTGGAAATTAGAAGAAGATAAAAGC
>CAZCTS010000054.1:0-8472 GCA_964501635.1 uncultured Oscillospiraceae bacterium
TCAGCATCTTTTTGGCCTGCTCCAGAAAATAGGGTTCCTTGTACTTTTGATAGGCTTTTACCAGGGCTACGCCCATGTCCGCATTGAAGCGGGTGTCGTAGTACCCGCCCGGAATACCGTAAGTTTCCTTGAGCCAGCTGCTCTCCGGCTCCGTTTTGAAGTAGCCGGCCTCCTCCATGTTCTGGCTGGATAGATACAACTGTATATAGCCCAGGTCGTAGGATGCCCTGTCTTCGCCGTTCAAAATATAGTTGTAGGGCACATGGACGCCGGGATTGCGCCAGAATGCGTTCTCCTGATATCCGGAATAGCTTTCCGGCGTGCGGCTGTAGTAGCCCTCCATCAAGAATCGGTGATCTTCCCCGTAGCAGCAGCGCTGCCAGAATTCCGCATAGGTTTCCCCGGTCCGAATGGAGGCTTCCGGGTTTTCCATGTCCACCAGAGGCTCTTCGCTTTCCAGCGTCCACATCTCCGTAAAAACGCCTTCCTCCATGGGAAAGCCGATCACAAAATCAAATCCGTAACCTCTGGGATTGATAAATATTCTCCCCATCTTCTCGTTCTGAGCGATCAGGTTTCCATCCTGCCCCCGGCTGTAGGCGTAGGGTTGGTCGAAGACCAGATACTTCTCGTTCTCGATGTTCACAAAGGCCATGCTCATTGGAAAAGATACGCCGCTGCGCAGCCGCTTGTTGTAGACCCACTCCTGTTCTTCCGGATCAAAATACGTGACCCACCCGTTGACAAATTCGAAGTTGATGATTAGCTTGTACTGGTTGTATTGGGCCAAAAAGTTGGAAAACGGGATTTGGGTGTGGTGATACACATCCCCGTTGTCCAGTTCGATGACCATTTCGGTGACCGACAGGTCCGATCCGGAATACTGCTGGACCGACAGGGTCCCGTTTTCCAGCTCCACCACGCGGTCCGGCTTGCTTACCTCCCGCCGGTAATATTGGTCCTGGACGAAAACATGCTTCTCCAGCAGAGGATCTCCTTCGCCCACAGTCCGTTCAACACCCCAGTTCTGAATGGCGTTCATCATGGAGCCCCGGGCGAAAAAGAGGATAGCGAATAGGAATATAAACGGAAAAAATCCAATGGCCTGAGTAAAAAAACCGCCCATTTTGTCTTGATTTTTCATCAATGATCTCCCTTTAGATAAATGTAGGCCAGCATGCGTTCCCGGTCTTTGCTCCTTCGATGCGAATAGAAAAGGTCGTCCCGGCACACGGTGCACAGGTCAGAAGTCCGGACCGTTCCGACGCCGCACTCGTTCAGTTGGCGACGGTTGATGCCCTTCAGGTCGATGTGGTATTTTTTTTCGGGCATGGCATCGATGTACTCGCCCGCCCAAACAAAGGCTTCCCGGAACGATTCGGCCACATCCTGGCTTACTTCGAAACAGCAGCGGCCGATACCCGGTCCGATCCAGACGTGCAAGCCGGCCGGATCGCAGGAAAAAAATTCGCTCATCGAACGCACCGCCTCCCGGGCGATGTTGCCGAGGGTGCCCCGCCAGCCCGCGTGGACCAGCCCGATGGCCGCCCTCGACGGGTCATAAAAATAAACCGGCAGGCAGTCCCCGTGACCCGAAGTGAGCGCCACGTTTTTCAGATCCGTGACCGCTCCGTCGATGCCGTCAAGGTACAGGATCTCCCCGGGGTTTTGCGCAAGATCCTGCGGATCCACCCGGACCACGCGAATCCCATGGACCAGGCCCAGCTGCACCAGGGCGCCGCCCTTTGACCCCAGCGCCTCCGCAAGTTCGTTGCGGCGCTCCCATCCAATGGAGGGGCGTGTCGTAAAACCTGCCGACACGTTATGCTCTTGTAGGATCACCAAGTCTTGACACATCTTTGTCATCTTATCAGCCTTCGCTGTTCTGGACAAGTTATTTTGACGGCGCGGGCTCCGCTTTTTCATCCGTGGAAAGCGCTCGGCCTTCCGTCAGCACGTTTTGCCACTTTTTCGTCCGGTAGCGGATGTAGAACTGTATCGTCTTGGCGCATTCGGAAAGATAGCGGACCAGCACCGCCTGCCACAGCACAAAATCAAAGAGCAGGATGCCTGCGAACATGACGGGGATGCCGAAAAGCCAGGTCCAGCCGATATCCACAAACATCGCGTAGCGGGTGTCGCCTCCGCTTCGCAGCACGCCGCAGATGAACAGATACGTCAGCGCCCTGCCCCATACCGTCAGGGCTGACACCGTAAGGGCCGGGATCAGGATCGCCCTGGTGGACGCGTCGAAATCGTACCAGCCGGGCACGGAAGGATTGATCAGGAGCAAGAGCAGCGTGATCACGGAGAGCAGGCCCAGTCCAAACCATAAAAAGCCTTTGGCATCCCGGTCGGCGCCTTTGATGTCTCCCCGCCCCAACTTTTCCCCAAGGATCACTCCGGAAGCGTTTCCCAGCCCATAGAAAATGGATTGGGAGAACTCGCCCAGGATATGCACCACCTGGTAGGCCGCCACCGCCACCGATCCGATGATCCCGAAGCCGGCCAGAAATATGCCGGCCGCCAGGCCGTATGCGCCGTCGGACAGCACGACGGGGCCGGTGGTCCGAAAAACCTGGTTGCGGAAGGCTTTCGTGTAGCCGCTCATCTCGGATAAACGGGCAGCCAAAGGGTGGCCGGGCGTTTTATAAATGTAGGCCGCCAGCAGCAGGAATTCCAGCACGCGGGCGATCAGCGTCGCCCAGGCGGCGCCTTTGACACTCATGGCCGGAAAGCCCCATTTCCCGTAAATCAGGACATAGTTCAGCATGGTATTCGTCGCAAGCGCCAGGGCGTTGATCGCGGTGGGCCAGCGCAGCCGCTGGATGCAGCGGCTGGAAAAGGCCATGCAGAAGGACAGCGCGGTCACCGGATAGGACAGCGCAGCGATGCGGATATAATCCACGCCGAGGCCGATCACCGCTTCTTCTCGCAGAAAGAGACCTATGACCCAGTCCGGCTGCCACTGGATCACGAGCACAACGGCCGTCACGAAGAGAAGCGTGACTTTATAAATGATGCCCAGCGTGTGCCGGATCCGCACAAAATCCTTCAAACCCCAATATTGAGCGATGTAGATGCCGCCCCCGGATACGAAGCCGAAGCAGATCATGGCAAAAATGCCGTAGATCTGGTTGGAGGCGCCCACGGCAGCCAGTTCGTCGGTCCCAACCCGGCCGATCATCAGCGTGTCCACGATGTTCAGCCCGAAGCTGATCATGTGCTGGACGGTGACCGGTATCAAAATGGAAAAGGCGTTGAGCCAGTGCGCTTTTCGCTGGCCCAGGCTCATCGGTTTTTCGCTCATGCATGCTCCTGGAATCAATGCATATACTGGATAAAACCCTTTCGGGAGCAGCCGCAAAACCGCCCCAAAAGGGTTTCATTTCGCTTTATAGACCTCAAATCGCTTACTGCAGCGCGCTTTTGGCCTTGTCTACGATCCGCGTGAATCCGGCCGGATCGTGGATCGCCATTTCCGAAAGCATCTTCCGGTTGACTTCCACGCCTGCCTTGCGCAGTCCGTCCATCAGACGGCTGTAAGAGATCTCGTTGGCTCTGGCCGCCGCGTTGATCCGGGTGATCCACAGTCTGCGGAACTCTCTTTTCCTGAGTTTTCTGCCTTGATACGCAGAGCGCAGCGAACGCATGACTGCCGTATTGGCTGCGCGGAAAACCTTGCTCTTTTTTCCGTAAAACCCTTTTGCCAGCTTTAGTATCTTTTTGTGCTTTCTTTTGGTATTGATGCCTCTTTTAACTCTTGCCATGGTTTCCTACCTCCTATTTCCCCACCAAAACGCTCTTGATCCTCTTGTGGTCCGCTTTGCTCAGAATCGTGGACTTGCGGAGGCCCCTCTTTCTTTTGGGCGACTTCTTGGTGAGAATATGGCTCTTATAGGCCTTGCTTCTTTTAACCTTACCCGTGCCTGTAAGTCTAAATCTCTTCATTGCTCCCCGATGGGATTTCATTTTGCACTTCGCCATTTTGATCTGATTCCTTCCTATGATTTATTTTATCTTTTTCTTTCTGCTCTTTTTCTTTATCTTTTTCCGATTTCGGGGCAAGGACCATGGACATGTTCCGTCCTTCCAGTATGGGATTCTTTTCGATCGCGCCCATCTCTTCGACCATTTTGCAGAATCGAAGCATCGTCTCGCGCCCCTTGCTGACGTAGCCCATCTCCCGGCCGCGAAAACGCATGCTGATCTTGACCTTGTCGCCTTCCGTCAGAAATCGCATCGCGTTGTTGGCCTTCGTCGTCAGATCGTGCTCCTCCGTAAAAATGCCCAGACGGATCTCTTTGATCTCGATGACCTTCTGATTCTTGCGCGCTTCTTTTTCTTTCTTTTGCTGCTCGTAGCGATACTTCCCGTAGTCCATGATCTTGCAGACAGGCGGGGCTGCGGTCGGAGAAATGTTCACCAGGTCCAGATTCTGCTCCTCGGCCATGGCCCTGGCTTCCTGGAGGCTGACGACACCCAGTTGATTTCCTTCCGAATCGATAAGGCGCACTTCTTTTGCCCTTATCTGATCGTTGATAAGATTCCCTTTGCTAATGGTTTTGCACCTCCGGTAAACTAAAAAAAGCGGACGCCGAAGCTCCGCCCTGCGACCCGCTCTTCCGAACAAGTCTTTATTACCGACCTCAGCAGCCGAAGCCCTGGGGTGAGAGGCGGAAACCTCTGCTTATTACCCGTGTACTGTACCACAATCCTCTTTGGCTTGTCAACCGAATATTCATCGGAATCGATGAACAAAAATATTGCGAACATTTGTTTACATTATTTGGTCCTTATGCTATATTGATTTTAATGAAGCTATCTCCGCACTGTTATGGGAGAAAACCGATGAACCCGCTCAGCCCCCGCGAAAAGAAAATCCTGGACCACATGCGCGACGAGATCCGGAAAAAGGGATATCCGCCCACCGTCAGAGAAATCGGCGCCTCCCTGGGCATCGCTTCCACTTCCACGGTCCACAGCGCCCTCAAAGCCCTGGAGAAGAAGGGTTATATCCGCAAAGACCCCAGCAAGCGCCGGGCGGTGGAAGTTCTGTCCGACACCGAAGCTGGCGCTCCGGCGCGCAGGCAGCCCGAGCGGCCGGAAGTCCCCGCCAAGGCCAGCCGCATCGACGTGGTGGAAATTCCTCTGGTGGGCCGCATCGCGGCGGGAACGCCCATCCTGGCCGAGGAGAACATCGAGGATTCGATTCCGGTGCCCTCCAGATTTTTAGGCAAAGGGACCAATTTCATGCTCACGGTAAGCGGAGACAGCATGATCGAAGCGGGCATTTTCGACGGAGATTACCTGCTGGTCCAGATGCAGAGCTCCGCGGAGAACGGAGACATCGTGGTGGCCATGATCGAAGGTATGGAGAGCGAAGCCACGGTCAAGACCTTCTATAAAGAAAACGGCCACATACGGCTTCAGCCCCAAAACAGCGCCATGAGCCCGATCCTGGTCAAAGAGGTCACCGTGCTGGGTCTGGTCAAGGGAGTCTTTCGCTATCTGTCCTGAGCGACCGATGATGATTTGGCTTATTCAAAAGGCTCCTCCGCCGGAGGAGCCTTTTTCGATGTTGCTGACTATTATTGACTATTTCTCATCCTTCTCGTAGGGCACCCCGTCTGCCTTCGGGCCCTGGGCCTTTCCGGCCCAGCCCACCAAAACCACCAGTGTGGCGATGTAGGGGATCATCGCCAGGAACTCCGTAGGCGCGTCCACGCCAAAGGATTGGGCGAGAATGTTGATGGCCGAGCAAAAGCCGAAAAACAGACAGGCGAACATGGTCTTGACCGGATGCCATTTCCCGAAGACCATGGCGGCCAAGGCGATAAAGCCCTTTCCCGCGACCATCCCTTCCCTGAACAAGCCGACCGTGCCGATGGACAGGGTGGCGCCGGCCAGGCCGGCCAGGGCCCCGGAGATCAGGACGCAGATCCAGCGGGTCCGGTAGACATTGATGCCCACTGTATCGGCGGCTCTTGGATGCTCCCCCACCGCCCGCACGTGGAGCCCCCAGGGTGTTTTCCAGAGGATAAAGAACGTAAGGCCTACCAGTAAAAAGGCCAGATACACAAAAGGATTCAGCTGGCTGAAGAAGGTGCCCAAAACCGGTATCCCTTCCAAAAATTTGAGCGGATTGGTGGTCAGCATCGCCGGCGCCGTGGGCGTGGATCCGGAACGATGCCAGATGATCTCCAAAAGAAAGGCCACCAGCGCCACCGTCAGAAGATTGATCGCTGTTCCCGCGATCACTTGATTGCCCTTTAAATTGATGGCGATCACAGCCAAAAGCGCGGAAGTGATCACGCCAAACAACATGCCGGCCAGCACGCCAAGCCAGGGATTTCCGGTCACGTGGGTAAACCATACCGAGAAGAACGCCCCCATGATCATCAAGCCTTCCAAACCGATGTTCACGACGCCCGACCGCTCGGAATACACGCCGGCCAATGCCGCTAAAAGCAATGGGGTGGCCAGGCGTATCGACGATGTCAGCAGCGAGACAAAAATGGCAGTTGTCATGCTATGCTCCCTCCTTTTCTGTCGCAGCCTTGATCGGATCGCTGCGCTTGACCATCTTGTCTCCCAAGATCTTGATGAGCAGGGAACCCGCTATGAACACCAGAATGACGCCGGATATGATGCTGGTGATCTCGCTGGGGATACCGGCCAGCTGCATCTGCCGGGAGCCGTTTTCCAAAATGCCGAACAGGATGGCGGCGGGAATGCACCCCAGGGGATGAGAACAGCCCACCAGCGCCACGGAAAGGCCCATAAAGCCGTAGCCGGGCAGCATAGAGGACTGGTTGACCATAAATACCAGGCCCGAAATTTGCACGGCGCCCCCCAGTCCGGCCAGGCCGCCGGACAGGAACATGGCCAGGACCGTGTTTTTGGCGTTGCTGATGCCGCCGTACTCGGCAGCCGAGGGATTCAGCCCTACCGTCCTGATCTCATAGCCCAGGGTCGTCTTAAATAAGACGAACCACATCACAAAGGCCGCCGCCAGGGCGATGAGGATGCCGGTATGGGCTGAGGAGTATCCGAACGAAGGAAAGATCTCTTTCAGCTTGGTAAGCTTGGCCACGTCGGGAATGATGACCGTGTGGCCCGCAGGAACTTCCCCGGCAAGCACATTGGGGCTGAGCGGCACGCGGACCAGATAATTGGCGACGAAGAGGGCGATCCAGTTCAGCATGATGGTGCTGATCACTTCGTTGATCCCTCTCTTTGCCTTAAAGAAGCCCGCTATCGCCCCCCACATTCCGCCTACGCCAAACCCGACGATCAAGAGCAAGGGGATCAAAACTACATGGGGGAGGTTTTGTCCAAACCAGGCCACAGCCACCGTGGCGATCGAGGCCACCACATACTGCCCTTCGGCGCCGATATTGAACAGTCCGCAGCGAAAGCTGATGGCGGCGGCCAGTCCCGTAAATAATATTGGGGTGACCTTGTACATGGTCTCGCCCAGACTGGGAATGCTGCCCAGGGAGCCTTTGAACAAAGCGGCGTAAGCGACCAGCGGATTGTTTCCGGTGATCGCGATGCAGACTGCGCCGACGATAAAGCCGAAAAGCACTGCGATGAACGGAAGTTTGGTGACCTTCCAAATATACTTCAGCCTGTCCTTCATTGCTTTTCACCCCCTTCTGTCAGGGAACCGCCTGTCATCATGATGCCCAGCTTTCTTTCAGTTGCATCCTTTACGTCCAGGGTGCCCACGATCTGCCCTTGATAGATGACAGCGATCCGGTCCGCCAGGTTGAGCACTTCGTCCAGCTCCAGCGAGATCAGAAGGACAGCTTTATTGTTTTCGCGTTGATCCAAAAGCCTTTTGTGCACAAACTCTATGGCCCCCACGTCCAGCCCTCTCGTGGGCTGGGCCGCGATCAAAAGCGGAGGGTCTTTGAAAAATTCTCTGGCGATGATCACCTTTTGCTGATTTCCGCCGGACAAAGAGCCGGCGTGGGTGCTTTCGCCGGGGGTCCTGATATCGAACTCTTCGATGAGCGCTCTGCCGTGCAGCGCGATCGCCTCGTAATCCATGATCCCGCTCTTTGCAAAAGGCTCTTTATAGTGATAGCCGAGGATCATATTCTCCGACAAGCTGCTCTGCAGCACCAAACCTCTTTTCTGACGGTCCTGGGGAATGTGTCCCGTGCCTGCTTCGATCACCTCCCTCGGCTTTGCGCCGGTGATGTCCTTGCCGCACAGACTCACCCTTCCGCTCTCAGTTTTAGCAAGGCCGGTGATCGCCTCCACCAGCTCCTTTTGCCCGTTGCCGTCCACGCCCGCGATCGCCAGCACTTCGCCGGCATGCACCTGAAAGGATACGCCTTTTAGGGCCTGCAGATCTCGGTGGTCTCTGACCACCAGATCCGCCACGTCCAAAATAACATCGCCGGTCTGTTTTTCTGTCTTGGCGGAGGAGAGCTGGACTTCCCGGCCCACCATCATTTC
>CAZCTS010000055.1:0-5452 GCA_964501635.1 uncultured Oscillospiraceae bacterium
TTTTCGTGCTGCCGCAGGTGCCACAGATCCGCCTTGCCGGCCGCCAGCCGGGTGCAGTGGATCCGGGACTGCTGCCCGGCACCTACCCCGATGGCCTGGCCGTCCCTGGCGAAGCAGACGGAATTGGACTGGGTGTATTTAAGGGTGATCAGGGCCACGATCAGATCCCGCAGGGCTTCCGGGGGCAGATCCTTGTTCGCCGTGGGAATATTGCCCAGGAGCGTCCCGTCGATCCGGCAGTCGTTGCGCCCCTGGCGGAACGTGACGCCGAAGACCTGCTTGCGCTCCTGGGGCTCGGGCTCGTAAGAAGGGTCGATCTGAATGATCGTGTAGCTGCCCTTCCGCTTCGTCTTCAGGATCTCCAGGGCTTCCGGCTCGTAGCCGGGGGCGATGATGCCGTCGGAAACCTCCGGCTGGATCAGACGGGCCGTGGCGGTATCGCAGGGGTGGCTCACGGCGATGAAGTCCCCGAAGGAGGACATCCGGTCCGTGCCTCTGGCCCGGGCGTAGGCCGAAGCCAGGGGGGAATCGTTCACCCCCGGGATATCCTGGGCAAAGACCGCCCGAAGCAGGGGCTCCGGCAGCGGGATGCCCACGGCGGCAGAGGTGGGACTCACGTGCTTAAAAGACGCGGCGGCGGGCAGCTCCAGGGCGCCGCTCAGCTCCCGCACCAGCTGCCAGCTGTTCAGGGCGTCCAGCAGGTTGATGTAGCCGGGCCGGCCCGACAGGATCTCGAAGGGAAGTTCCCCGCCGCTCTCCATATATACAAAGGCCGGCTTCTGATTGGGGTTGCAGCCGTACTTCAGCTCCAGTTCTTTCATCGCTTCCTCCTCTTTACCGCCCGTGGCGATTGATCAAAACGTTCAAAGTCTCTTTCGTCTCCAGATCCACGCTGCGCACATACAGCGAGATCTTGTTGTCCGGATCCAGATTGCTCCAGATCTCCCGGGCAAAGCCTTCCACATCCTGTGGAATATCTATCCGGCGGGGCTCTCCTTCAAACGAGGGAAGCGGCGCGCCGTCCGTCACATACGTCGAGAGGAAGTGGCCGGTCCCCGGCAGCATGGGGTAGCGGAAGGTCTGACGCAGGCAGCCTGTCCCTTCCGGGTCGGCGCTCTTGAGGATGCTCAGGCGATAGCCTTTTTCTCCGCCGGCCGTCCATTCCGCCAATCCGCTGATCCGTGGGGTAAAATTGGGTCCGTCGGGTTCGAAACAGCGGGTCTCCAAGGCCTCCTCGAAGGATCCGCCCCGCGTCAGGGCATCGAAGATCGTGTCCGTCTGATCGCCGTTGCTCAGGATCAGGCTGTACCGGCCGTCCCGGTCCAGGACCCGGAGCGGCGCGTAAATGATCAGCGAAGGATCCTCCACCTTGGATCCGTCGAAGGGCCGGGTGAACAGGTCCGTTCCCTTTTCTTCGAAGACCCGGTTTCGGCTGTTGGCGCTGCGGCCCATGATAAAATAGACCAGCACCGCTTTCCGTCCGTCCGGCGCGCAGCCCATAGCCAGGCCCCGCCCCGGATAGGGATTTCCGGCCAGCAGGCCTGCTAACGATCTTTTCTCAAATGGTATGGTCATCGGGTGCGCTCCGTTTCTCTTCCAGCAGCCGGGCTGCCACCATCTCCGCCGCCCGGGGCAGCAGGATCCACTCCGCTTCTTCCATGACCCGCCGCTGCAAGGTCTCGGGGGTGTCCTCCGTTCGGACCTCCACCGCCTTCTGCAGCAGGATCTTCCCGCCGTCGGGAATTTCGTTCACCAGGTGCACCGTGGCGCCGGTCACCTTGACCCCGCAAGCCAGGGCCGCCTCGTGGACCCGCAGTCCGTAGTACCCTTCCCCGCAGAATGAGGGGATCAGGGCCGGGTGCACGTTCAGGATGCGGTCCGGATATTTTTTGACAAAATCCGCGCTCAGAATGCAGAGGAAGCCCGCCAGGATGACCAGTTCCACCTGTTCCCGCACCAAAGCTTCCCGGAGTTCCTCTTCGAAGACCGCCTGCGGCCTGCCCTTCCGGCAAACGACCAGGGCTTTTATTCCGCTTTTCCTCGCCCGCTCCAGCCCGAAGGCGTCCGCCCGGTCCGACACCACCAGGACGATGCGCCCGCTGGGCAAGGCCCCGGCGGCCTCCGCGTCCAAAAGGGCCTGCAGGTTTGTTCCGCCGCCGGAGATCAGCACGGCGATCCGGATCGGCTCCTCGGGGCTCAGCAAAGGATCACTTCCTTTTCTCCGGGGACCACTTCCCCGATCACACGGGCCTCCAGACCCTGCCGGGCAAGAATCTCAAGCGCTTGCTGCGCGTCTTCCGGCGCCAGGATGGCCGTCATGCCCACGCCCATGTTGAAGGTGTTGAACATATCCCGCTCCGGGATGCCGCCGGCCCGCCGGATCAGTTCAAACACCGGAGGGATTTCCAGGGAGGACCGGCTGATCCTTGCCGACATTTTTTCCGGCAGGCTCCGGGGAATGTTTTCGTAGAACCCGCCGCCGGTGATATGGGCCAGGGAGCGCACGTTCACATGGGCCAGCAATTCCAGCACCGGCTTGACGTAAATGCGGGTGGGTTCCAGCAGGGCCTGTCCCAGAGACCGTCCGCCCAGGGCTTCCAGGGGAGCGTGCAGGTCTGCGTTCTCCACATCCAAAACCTTGCGCACCAGGGAGTAGCCGTTGGAGTGGATGCCGGAAGAGGGAAGGCCCAGGATCACGTCGCCGGGGCGGACCCGCGCCTTGTCCAGGATGCGGCTGCGGTCCACCAAGCCCACGGCAAAGCCTGCCAGGTCATACTCCCCTTCTCGATAGAACCCGGGCATTTCCGCCGTCTCGCCGCCGATCAGGGCGCAGCCCGCCTGCACGCAGCCTTCGGCCACGCCGCCCACGATGTCCGCCACCTTTTCGGCCACGTTCCGTCCCAGTGCGATATAGTCCAAAAAAAAGAGAGGCCGGGCGCCGCAGCAGACGATGTCGTTGACGCACATGGCCACGCAGTCGATGCCCACGCTGTCGTGCCGGTCCATCAAAAACGCCACCTTCAGCTTGGTGCCCACCCCGTCGGTGCCGCTCACCATCACCGGCTCCGCGATGCCTGTTAAATCCGGAGAAAACAGACCTCCGAACCCTCCAAGTCCCTCGTCGGCCCCCGGGATCCAGGTTCGGGCCACGTGCTTCTTCATCAGCTCCACGCCCCGGTAGCCTTCCGTGATATCCACGCCGGCCTCTTTATAGCTGTCACTCTGGCTTTTGTTCATCGCTTGCTCCGTCCTTTTCCTCTTGCTCTTTTTCCGAGATCTTGCCTTCGAAGCGCATTTTGCTGTGATGGCTTGGGACCTCCGTGGGATACACTCCCGTAAAACAGGCGGAGCAGCATCCGCCCACGGCGCTGTCGCCCAGAAGCTTGGGCAGATCCGCCGGATCCATGTAGCCCAGGGAGTCGGCCCCGATCATGGCCCGGATCTCCTCCACGGTGTACTTGCAGGCGATCAGGTGCTCCCGGGAATCGATATCCGTGCCGTAGTAGCAGGGATTCATAAAAGGCGGCGCGGAGGAGCGGAAGTGGATCTCCGTGGCGCCGGCTTCCCGGAGCAGCCCCACGATGCGGGCGCTGGTGGTGCCCCGCACGATGGAGTCGTCGATCAGCACCACCCGCTTGCCCCGGACGGTCTTCGCCAGGGGATTCAGTTTGATCCGCACCTTGGCCTCCCGGGATTTTTGCCCCGGGGAGATGAAGGTCCTGGCGATGTATCGATTTTTGATGAAGCCCACGCCGTAGGGAATGCCCGACTGTCTGGCGTAGCCCAGGGCGGCGTCCAGTCCCGAATCCGGCACGCCGATCACCACGTCCGCGTCCACCGGATGGGCCAGGGCCAGGCAGGCGCCGGCCCGCAGCCGGGCTTCGTGGACCGAACAGCCGGCGATCACCGAGTCCGGGCGGGCAAAATAGATCAGCTCAAAGATGCAGAAGCTGCTGGGCTTCCTGCCGCAGTGGCCGGTGAGGGAGCGGACGCCGTCCTTTTGAAATACGATGATCTCTCCGGGCAGGACGTCCCGGATCATGGTCGCGCCCACCGCGTCCAGGGCGCAGCTTTCGGAGGCCACCACATAGGTGCCGTCCTCGGTCAGGCCGTAGCACAGGGGCCGGAATCCGTATTCGTCCCGCACGGCCACCATCTTGGCCGGGGACATCACCACCAGGGAGTAGGCTCCCTTCAGCCGGTCCATGGAGCGGTCCACCGCTTCTTCGATGGACTTGCATTTCATGCGCTCTCGGGTGATCACATGGGAGATGACCTCCGTGTCGCTGGAACCGTGGAAGATGGAACCGGAGTCCTCCAGCTCCGTTCGGAGCTCGAAGGTGTTCACCAGGTTGCCGTTGTGGGCGATGGCCATGCGCCCTTTCGTGTGGTTCACCACGATGGGCTGGCAGTTGGCGCGGTCGTTGCCGCCGGTGGTGCCGTAGCGGGTGTGGCCTACAGCCATATTCCCCTGACCCAGTTTTTCCAGCTCCCCTTTGGAAAAAACGTCTTCCACCAGTCCCAGGTCCTTGTGGGTCCGGAAGATCCCGTCGTCATTGACGGTGATGCCGCAGCTCTCCTGCCCCCGGTGCTGGAGGGCGAAGAGGCCCAGATAGGCCAGATCCGCCACCCCGTTGGACGCGGGGCTGAAAACACCGAACACGCCGCATTCTTCGTGGATTTCATTGAACATGTCACTTCTCCTGATGCTTGCTGTACTGTTTAGTGATCGCTTCGTCCTTTTCGGCCGCTTCCCGCTCGCCGGCGATCCGGGCCGCCTCCAGCTTTTCCGCCAGGGACTCCTCCTCCACGGCCAGGATCTGGATGGCCAGAAGCGCCGCGTTGGCGGCCCCGTTGATGGCCACCGTGGCCACCGGGATCCCCGAAGGCATTTGCACCGTAGAAAGCAAAGCGTCAAGTCCATCCAATTCGGAAGACTTGACGGGAAGCCCGATCACGGGCAGGGTGGTGTTGGCGGCCAGGGCGCCGGCCAGATGGGCGGCTTTCCCGGCGGCGGCGATCAGCACGCCGTAGCCTTCGCTTCGGGCCGAGGCGGCGAAGGCCTGGGCCGCCCGGGGCGTCCGGTGGGCCGAAAGCAGGCGGACCTGAAAGGGAACGCCGTATTTTTGGAGCACTTCCAGCGCTTTTTCCACGACAGGAAGGTCGCTGGCGCTGCCCATGACCAGGGCGATTTTTTTCATCTCTACCCCCGTGTTTCACTAATAAATAAAAAGGACAGTCCTATGGCGTCGCAATGATTGCCACATAGGACTGCCCAGACGGTCGGCATTTGTGTCGCTGTTTTTTGCTCCCTTGTGGTAACCACTGATCCGTCAGTCACAAAAAACATTTTAATAATAGGGTAATTATACCGTCACACCCCTTCCGCTGTCAATACAAATCCCGCAGCGAACTGCGGGATGTTTGCACGGGGACAGGGGTCTGCAGAGAC
>CAZCTS010000055.1:5462-8041 GCA_964501635.1 uncultured Oscillospiraceae bacterium
GGGATGTTTGCATGTCTGTAGGAGCCTGCGGGTCTATCTCTTGCTGAACTGGGAGGCTTTTCTGGCCTTTTTTAAGCCGTACTTTTTCCGCTCCGTCATTCTGGGGTCCCGGGTCAGGAAACCCGCCGCCTTGAGGGCGCCCCGGTTTTCCGGGTCCGCTTCGCAAAGGGCTCTGGCGATGCCGTGGCGCAGAGCGCCGGCCTGGCCGGTAAAGCCTCCGCCGTTCACCGTGGCGACCACGTCGAACTTCCCTTCGGCGTTGACAAGGCCCAGGGGCCTTCTGACTTCGCTCTTCAGGATCTCCATGCCGAAGTAATCGGCCAGATCTTTTTTATTGATGGTGATGCTTCCTTTGCCGGGGATCAGCCGAACTCTGGCAACGGAGGATTTTCTTCTGCCTGTTCCGCAGTATTGCATTTTAGCCATTTCAGTTTCTCCCTTCGATTAGAAATTCCAGATTTCCGGTTTTTGCGCTTCGTGCGTATGGACCGGACCTGTGAAAACCTTCAGTTTCTTATACATCTGCCGGCCAAGGGGGCCTTTGGGCATCATGCCCTTGACGGCGTGACGGATAATTTCGTCGGGTTTCTTTGCCTGCAACTTCTCGAAGGTGACCTCCCGCTGACCACCGGGAAAACCGGTGTGGTGGGTGTAGATCTTGTCTTTTCTCTTGTTCCCGGTCACCTCGATGCGCTCGGCGTTGATCACGATCACGTAGTCGCCGGTGTCCAGGAAGGGGGTGTAGGTGGGTTTCTTTTTTCCGCGAAGGATCGATGCGGCTTCCGAAGCCAGGCGTCCAAGGGTCTTGCCCTCTGCGTCCAGCACGTACCATTTTCTTTCGATCTCGGAAGGTTTTGCAATATAAGATGACATTGGAACCTCCTTGCCTACTGGGATGGGGGACCCATCTGGTTCGGCGCCTACTCTGATGCGTGTCGCGCATCGGTTTCAGCACTGCAAACTGTAACTGCTCGGCCGCGGCAGCCAGGCTGCCTGTACCTTTGGAAAACCAGCGCCTTTGCATGCGGCGCAAAGGTTATATTAATCCAGCCCGCCACGATTGTCAAGCAAAACTATTCGTTTTTGAGGCCTTCCAGGGCCGACAGGTTCATGGCCCGCTGAGCCGGATAATAGCCGGAAGCCAGACCGATCAAGGTGGCGAAAAGCAGGGCGCCGCCGCTCACCCACAAGGGGATCACCGACACCACGGAGCCGCTGCTGCCCATGGAGCCCAGGAAGCCCTGCATAAACGGCAGCAGGACGGTGTTCAGCATCAGGGAGATCAGGTAGCTGAAGGCCACGCCCAGCAATCCGCCCAGAAAGCCGATCATGCCGGCCTCCAGCAGGAACATCTTGCGGATGTCCCGCAGGTTGGCGCCGATCACCTTCATCACGCCGATCTCCTTCGTCCGCTCGTAGATGGACATGATCATGGTGTTGGCGATGCCCAGGGCCGCCACCAGCAGGGAGATGGCGCCGATGCCGCCCAGGATGCCCTGGATCATGGCCGCCGTCTCCTTCATGCTCTCCAGCCAGTCGTTCAAACTGTAGGTCTCGAAGCCCATGTCGTCCCGGATCACGTCGCAGACTGCCGCCACGTCGTTGATGTCGTCCACGTAGACCAGCGCCTGCTGATAGACCGTCTTCCCTCCGGTGATCACCTCTCCGTTGGCCTTGCGGATCTCGGTTTGGATCTCCTTTAGAATATCCAGGCTCATGTAGGCCCGGTAGGAGGATTCGTCGTTTTCGGCGGCCAAAAGGCCCACTCCCTGACCTTTGTATGTCTCGTAGCGAATGTCGCCCTCGCCTTCCTGAGGCGTGCCGTAGCTCCAGTCTCCGGTCAGGACCAGGTCCGTGGTGATCACATCCACGGTGGGTTCTCCGCCGCCCCAGCCGCCGCCCTGTTGTTGGCGGGGATTGTAGAACCAGCTGGCCACGTTGCGCCCGAAAACCACCGCATACTTGTCGCCCGGTTCCAGGAGCCTTCCTTCGGCCACCTCGAAGCCGAACTTTTCCATGGTCTCGGGCCGGATGCCGAAGACCGAGGTGTTGCAGACCATGCGGCCGATGCCCAGCGTCAGGTACTGCTCGATGACAGGGGTCACTGCGGTGACCCCGGAAATGTCCTCGATGGAGGCGATGGTCCGGTCGTCCAGCTCCGTGGTCTGCCCCTGGGCGTTGGTCCCCCGGCCGTAGTTGTACACCTGGACCGTGTGCAGATTTCCGTAGGATTCGATCTGCTCCTGATAGTTGGCGCTGAGCCCGAAGCCGATGGAGAGCATCACAACGATGGCGCAGGTGCCCACCACCACGCCGATCACCGCCAGTATGGTCCGGGTCCTGCGGCGAAGCAGGTTCCCGGCGCAAAGCTCCAGGATGTCCCGGTTATTCATTCAGGTTAAACTCCTCGTCCCGGATCAGCTTTCTCTTTTTCCGGTATTTCACCACACCAAAGATCGTTCCGCCGGCAGCTACAAGGATCGCGGCGGCTTTCCAGGAGCTCATGCCGCCGGAAGGCTGCTCGTCGGGCTTGGGCGCGTTGGGGTCCTCCTCCCAGACCACAGCTTCCCCCACCTGGA
>CAZCTS010000056.1:0-6207 GCA_964501635.1 uncultured Oscillospiraceae bacterium
TCGTCAGTCCAACCGTGCTGGCCGCCGCCGGCTCCATCGGGACCAACAAGTACGCCGAGGGCTACCCCGGAAAACGCTACTACGGCGGCTGTGAATTTGTGGACATTGCGGAAAATCTGGCTATCGAGCGGGCGAAGACCCTTTTCTCCGCCGGGTTTGCCAATGTGCAGCCCCATTCCGGAGCCCAGGCCAACTACGCCTGCTATATGGCGCTTTGCCAGCCCGGAGACACCGTAATGGGCATGAACCTGGATCACGGCGGTCATCTGACCCACGGCAGCGCCGTCAACTTTTCCGGCAAATACTATAATATCGTCCCCTACGGGGTGACCAGCGACACCCATTTGATCGACTACGAGGAACTGCGGCGGATCGCCTTGGAGTGCAGACCCAAAATGATCATCGCCGGGGCTTCCGCTTACCCTCGGATCATCGATTTCAAGAGGTTCTCGGAGGTAGCCAAAGAAGTGGGCGCTTATCTGATGGTGGATATGGCCCATATCGCCGGCCTTGTGGCCGCGGGACTTCATCCCAGTCCCATGCCCTATGCGGATGTGGTCACCACCACCACCCACAAGACCCTCCGGGGACCCCGGGGCGGCATGATCCTGACCAACGACGAAACCATCGCCAAAAAAATAAATTCCGCTATTTTCCCGGGCAGCCAGGGCGGTCCCCTGGAGCACATCATCGCCGCCAAGGCGGTGGCCTTCGGAGAAGCCCTGCGCCCGGAATTCAAAGAGTACCAGGCCCAGATCATCCGAAACGCCAAGGTCCTGGCGGAAGAACTGCTCAAGCACGGCTTCGATCTGGTCTCCGGCGGCACCGACAACCATTTGATGCTGGTGGATCTGCGAAACTTCAACAAGACCGGCAAAGAGATGGAGAAGCTTTTGGACGAAGTCTACATCACAGTCAATAAGAACAAGATCCCCAACGATCCCCAGAGCGCGGCCCTGACCAGCGGCATTCGCGTAGGGACGCCGGCGGTGACCACCCGGGGTTTCCTGGAGGAAGACATGAGGCAGGTCGCCCGCCTGATCTATCTGACGGCATCGGATTTCGAGAGCAAAGCCAACCAGATCCGGGAGGAAGTGGAGACGCTCTGCGCAAAACATCCGATCTATCAATAAAATCCATCCGCGCGCATCAAAAAAGGACGGAAAACCGTCCTTTTTGCTTGTCCTGATTCGTCCGCTTTCGTTAATCGTCGATCACCACGGTAGCCAGACGCCTGCCCAGACGGCAGTATATTTCCGCGTGGAGGGTCTCCGCGGCGTTGGCCATGGCCACGATCTCGTTTTCCACGCCTCCGTCCCAGCCGATCAAGGTGGCCACATCGCCGGTCTTTACCTCCGGCACGTCCGTCACATCCAGGGCCAGCTGGTCCATGCAGATGAGCCCTGCGATGGGCACGCGCTGCCCCTTGATGAGCGCGCTCCCTCTGCCGCAGGCCAGTTTTCTCGGCAATCCCTCGGTGTACCCTAAAGGCAGGATGGCGATGCGGCTTGGCCTTGCGGCCTTAAACATCATCCCATAGCCAAAGCATTCCCCGATATCCAGGGTCCGGGTCGTGGTGATGCGGGCCCGAAGCGAGAGAACGGGGCGCAGATCCAGAACCACGCTGGACTTTTGGGGCTCCCGGTTGCCCATGCCGTAGAGCATGCCGCCTACCCGGACGTTGTCGCAGACCACGCCGGGATAGTTGATCAGGCCGTAAGTGTTTTGCATATGGGTCATGGGCACTTGCACGCCCAGTTCTTTCAGGTTGCGGATCAGCCCGTAAAAAGCCTCGATCTGCTTGTGGGTGTAATCGATATCTTCGGGCGCGATGCTGTCTGTAGATGCAAGGTGCGTATAAACACCGGCTATTTTAAGGTTTTTCAATGCAAACAGGCCGGCCGCTTGCGCGGGCTCTCTGGCGTCGATGCCCAGCCGGTGCATGCCGCTGTCGATTTTCAGGTGTGTCTCCAGGATCCGGCCCGCTTTTCCAGCCGCCTGATCCAGCAGCAGGGCGTGCTCCTTGTCGACCAGGGTCTGAGTGATGTGGTACTGCAGCAGTTCCGGAAGGAACAAGGGATCCGTGTGACCCAAAATCAGGATGCTGCCGGTGATGCCCGCTTCCCGGAGTTCGATCGCCTCATTCAAGGTAGCCACGGCAAAAGAATGGACGCCCATCTCCTGGATGCAGGGCGCAACGATCTTCGCCCGGTGGCCGTAGGCGTCGGCTTTCACCACGGCGATCATGCCTGAGCCGGGCCGCAGAAGGGAGCGGATCAGATTGACATTGTGCCTTAAACTTTTGAGGTCGATTTCGAGCCAGGCTCTGCTGCAGGCCCGTTCGGACAGGCCGTAATAGGTATCCGCGATCATCAGATTTTCCTCCTTACTTGTTAGACCGGCTATAGGTCAACTTCCCACCCAGATATGTTTTCAGCACGCGGACCCTCAGGAGATCTTCGGCCGGCGTCTCCAGGATGTTTTCGGACAAGATGGCGAAGTCCGCATATTTCCCCGCGGAAACGCTGCCCTTGGCGTTCTCCTCGAAGGAGCAGAAGGCGGAACCGTTGGTGTAGCCCTCCAGAACCTCCTCGATGGTCAGCTTCTGTTCGGGATGCCAGCCGCCCTCGGGCCAGCCGCTATGGTCCTTCCGGTTGACTGCGATGTAGGCCGCCACGATGGGATCCACCGAGTCCACCGGCGCGTCGGAAGAATAGCCGCAGCGCAGTCCCAGGTCCAGCATGGTCCGGTAGGCGTAGGATTCCTTGATCCGCTCGCTGCCGACACGGTCCTCCACGCAGTGCATGTCCCCGTCGATGCACACGGGCTCCGCGTAGGCGATGACGTTCAGCTTCTTCATTCGTTTTAAAATATCGAACGTGGAGATTTGAACGTGGACGATCCCGTTTCGCGCATCGGGATTATGAAAGGTGTCCAGCGCTTTTTCGTAGCTGTTCAGGATGCGGGTCATGGCCGCGTCGCCGATGCCGTGGCAGAGCACGTGCATGCCGCTGCGCTGGGCTTCCAGGACCAGTTCGTCCAGTTCCTCCTGGGTAAACTGGCAGACGCCCACATTGCCCGGGTCGTCGCTGTATTCCTGAGAAAGAAAAGCGGTGTGAGGGCCTGCGGAGCCGTCCACTAAAAGCTTTAAGGGGCCGATCTTGAACAGCCCGTCACCCTGGCCGCTGGTATATCCTTTGTCCAGGAAGTCCCGCAGCCTTGGAAGAGAAGGCAGCAGGCACTGCTCGTAAATGCGTGCGGAGAGCCTGCCCTCCCGGGACAGGTCCCGGTAGACATTGAGGATGAGGTCGTAGTTCTTGCCGGAAAAGGTCTCGAAGTCGTCGGTCTGCAGCGAGGTGAGCCCGTAGGAGGCCAGCTCCGCCGTGGCCTGCTCCAGCATGGCCCGGATCTCTTCCTCCGAGGCGTCGGGGAGCTGCGCGTAGGCCAGGTGGCGGGCGTTTTCATTGAGCAGCCCGGTGGCTCGGCCTAGGGCGTCCCGCCGGATGATCCCGCCGGGGGGATCGGGGGTCTCGTCGGTGATGCCCATCAGCTCCAGGGCAAGAGAATTGACCACCACCGTGTGCACGCAGTTGCGGGTAAAGACGATGGGATGATCCGTGGAGATCTCGTCCAGGTCCTCCCGGGTCAGAATGTGCCTGTCGGGATAAAAATACTCGTTCCAACCGGTGCCCACCACCCATTTGCCTTTGGGAAGGCTCCGGCGGGCGATGTAGTCCTTGCCGGTCTGGATCACCTCGGCGGTGCTCCTGGCCTGGGAGAGGTCCACCTTCGTCTTTCCATAGGCATAGTTCAGGAGGTGCAGGTGGCTGTCGTTGAATCCGGGGACGAGGGTGGCGCCCTTCAGGTCGATGACCTCTGAATCCGCCTCTCTTTGCGCCAGCATGTCTTTCGAACTCCCCACCGCCGCAAACAGTCCATCCTCCACAACAAAAGCTTCCGCCTTCGGGCAAAGCGGGTCCATGGTGATCACATGGCCGTTGATATAGATCTGCTTCATAGGATCACGCCGTCTCCCCGCCGTCGATGGGGATGTGCTGCCCGGTAATGTACTGCGCCTGATCCGATGCCAGGAAGGCATAGAGCGCGGCGACCTCCTCCGGCTCCGCGTGCCGCTTCATGGGGATCCCCTCGTTGACCACGGCCAGCATTTCGTCGGTGTATTCGGCCCGCTGCATTGGCGTCAGGACGTAGCCGGGGCAGACGGAGTTGACCCGGATATAGGGGGCGCATTCCAGGGCCACGGTCCTGCCCAGCAGGATGACGCCGGCCTTGGACACGTTGTAGTCGGTGTAGAAGGGATGGGCGTTCATGCCGTTGTTGGAGGCGGTCATCAGGATGACGCCGGACTTTTGCGGCATCATGCGGTCCACCGCTTCCTTGCAGCACAGGTACATGCCGTCCAGGTTGATGCCCAGGACTTTCTTCCACTGGGCGAAGTTCGTATCCACGAACTTGTTGCGGATGCTGATGCCCGCGTTGGAGATCAGCACGTCGATGCCGCCCAGGATCCGGTCCACCTCCAGGAATCCGTTCCGGACGCTTTCCTCGCTGCTCACATCCACCTTGACGATGCCGGCCAGGCCGGGCAGCCCATCCTTCGCGGCCTGGAATGCGGCCTCGTTGATGTCAAATACGACGACCTTTGCTCCTTCGCTGATGAATCGTCTTGCCGTAGCCATGCCGATGCCGCTGGCGCCTCCGGTGACGACCACTCTCTTGTTCTGCAGATCTGGATACTGTGCCATACACAACCTCCTGTTGTTGAAACATCGGGAGCCGCTTGGGCTCCGGCGGAAGCGAAACGATTCGTGCAAAAAAAGGATTGACCCTAACACTTATATTATACAGCACTCGATTCAATTTTTGCACTCATTTTGATTGGCAAACATGTTTTTATGAATTTCCCAAGCCTGCCCTTTCCGGCTATTGACAAAGGCCAATGGTTGGATTATTACGAAATTATAACAGGCAATTGTGATGCTTTGCGGGAGGTGTTTGACGTGATCCGAAAATGCATATCCGCTCTGACCGTCCTGGCGGTCGCCTTATCGATGGCGCCGGCCTTGCCGGTCTATGCGGTCGACCCGGTTCTGCCCGTCTGCCAGATCGGGGACGTCCAGTACAATACGCTCCAGGAAGCTCTTGCGGCGATCCCCGCCGACACGTATACGACGATCACCATGCTGAGCAATGTGGAGATCAATACCACATTGAAGATCAATCCTTCCCAGAAGGTGCAGATCGACTCGAATTTTACCATCACGATCAATGCAGGTGCCGGAGCGGCAGTGGAGGTCGGGGCTTATGGCACACTTCTGACCGTGGGGGTCGGCAGGCTGAACGCCACAGGCTATTCCTACGGCATCTATGCTCAAACCGGGGCCAATGTGGGCATTACCGGGGATGTGTCCGCCACCGGCGGCTTTATGGCCGTGGCCGGAGGCGCCGTTGGCATCTATGCGGAAGGCGCAAACACCGCGGTCGTTCAAGTGGGACCCGTCAGCGGCTACAACGGGATCAAGGCCAACAATGATGCAAGCGTCCATGTGGAGGGCAATGTGACAGGGGTGAACAGCGCCGTCAGCGCCCAATCCGGGGCAAATGTGGAGGTCGACGGCGATGCCGGCGGCGGCGGGGGCGGCGGACTGGCCTGCGTGGACGCATACGATGCCACCATCGACATCAACGGGAAGGTGACCACGGATCTTGCCGGCAGCACCGGCGTCAAATCCGGGGGCACCTCCGAGATCACCGTGGACGGGAATGTGGTGGCCGGCCGCATCGGCGGCTATTCCACCGGCGGGAACATCGTCGTGTTGGGCGATTTGATCTCCCAGGATGCGACGGACGCCGGGAAAGGGGCCTATGCTGAATTCGGCGGCAAGATCGAGGCCGGCGGCGATTTGTTCGGATATTTCGCGGGCTATGTCCGAAGCGGCGGCGAGCTAACGGTCCAAAAAAATATATATGGAATCTTTACTGGCATCGACGCTGCCCAGGGAGGCATCGTCCACGCCATGGGGAACGTGATGCCCACCGGCGCCGGCGGCATCGGCGTCAACGTGTCCACCGATGCAGAGGTGACGGTGGAGGGCATTATTTCCTTCGATGTCTCCATGACCTTCGGGAGCTCCGCCTTTCAAGCCGTGACCCCCAGTCTAAAGGAGGGGTACAACGCCTATTCGG
>CAZCTS010000056.1:6217-7953 GCA_964501635.1 uncultured Oscillospiraceae bacterium
AAAGTGCCGGTTGGACCGCTCGAACCGCCCGAACCGCCAGCTCCGCCGGACCCGGAGCCCTCTCACCGCAGGAGCGAAAGTTCCATCGATCCCAGATTCGAGCTGGCCGCCAGGAAAGACGGGGAGACAGCGCGCGTCATGCGGTTTGCAACAGAGATCGACGAGCAATCCGGAGAACAAAAGGCGGTTATTACTGATCAAAACAGCGCCGGGTTTCGTGTTCCGAGAGAAGAACTTTTCAAAGAGGGCGGAACAGTGCTGGACGCCACACAGCTGACAGCATTTCAGCACTTTGAGCTGCCCTTCGTCGGGGCGGACCTTGCGGGCCTTGCAGGCACTTCGAAGGAAGCCCGCTCCAATTATTTGACACTGTCCACGGGGTTCGGCAGCGTATCCATCCCGCAAAACATGCTGGCGGATGCCAGGATAATCGATGGCGGGGGGTTTGCCTACGATGGAGATTTAAGGAGTGAATACTTAAATGTTTCCATCAGCAAAGGCAGTAAGGATAAACTATCCGAGGAGGAAAAAGCACTGGTGGCTGACCGCCCGATCATCCAATTGGGCTTAAACACAGAATTCCGTAATATTTTTGATAATTATAAAAATGAAGTGCGGAATTATTCCTGGTCCAATCTGGGGGCGCCCATCAAGGTGTCCATGCCCTACGCCCCCACCGCCGAAGAAATGGAGGATCCGGGCTCCATCACGGTCTGGTACCTGGACGGCAAGGGCAAGCCGGCATGCGTGTCCAACGGGCGCTACGACCCGGGCACAGGCACGGTGAACTTCTCGGTGACCCACTTCAGCCAGTACGGCGTGGGCTACAACCCCACAGCCTATCCGGACGTGGCGGCCGATGCTCCCTTCAGCGACGCCGTGTCCTACCTGGCAGCCCGCCGCATTCCCGCGGACATGGCCTTGGAGTCCTACGAGCCGGGGCGGCTCGTGTCCCGGGGCGAGTGCATGGCTCTGCTGATGCGGGCCCTGGACCTGGAGGCGGAGGAGGGGGCGGTCACCAATTTTACCGATGCGGGCAGCGATTTCTTTGCAAAATACCTGGCGGCCGCCAGGAGCCTTGAGATCGCCAAGGGCGTGGGGGGCGACCGCTTCGTGCTGGAGGCGCCGGTCACCCGGCAGGAAATGTTTGCGCTGCTGTACAACGCGCTGAAGCGCTTTGGCCGTTTGCCGGAGGCGGCGTCCGGAAAGACCCTGGCCGATTACGCCGACGCCGGGGACGCCGCCCCTTGGGTGCAAGAAGCCCTGGGTGGCCTCGTCCAGTCTGAAATCGTGCAAGGCTATGAAGGGAAGCTGTTTCCCTTGAAAAATGTAACCAGGGCGGAAGCCGCTCAGTTCATCTATCAGTTCCTGAACCGGTAGTCCCGAGCCGGTTAGCGGGGGGATCAAGAGCCGCACAAACAAAGGAATTGACAAACACTAAGAAAAGAGGGAGGGCGCATGCCCATCCCTCTTTTGTGCAATTATTCCATTCAGTTTACGATGGTCTCGATAAATCTTTGTAAAACCGTTGCAGCTTGAGCGCGGGTGGCGCCGGCTTCCGGGGCAAGGCGGCCGCCGCTGCCCTGGAGAAGGCCCTCGGCCACCGCCCAGCTCATGCTCGAAAGGGCCCAATCGGAGGGTTTGTCCGGATAGACGGCGAGGTTGGCGCCTTTGCTTATCGCATAATCTTTATACGTGGCGTAGCGATGGAGAATCGCTGCCAGTTGTTCCCTTGT
>CAZCTS010000057.1:0-7909 GCA_964501635.1 uncultured Oscillospiraceae bacterium
ACCGGCGGCGGCTTCAAGAAGTTCATCGCCGGGGAGACCGACATCAGCAACGCCTCCCGGCCCATCAAAGAGCAGGAGGCCCTGGACGCCGCCGCCGCCGGCATCGAGTACATCGAGTTGATGGTGGCCTACGACGGACTTTCCATCCTGGTCAACCCGGAAAACACCTGGGTCGACAGCCTTACCGTGGAAGAATTGAACAAGATCTGGGGACCGGACAGCACGGTCAAGACCTGGAGCGACGTCCGCCCCGAATGGCCCGACGAGACCATCACCCTCTACGCGCCCGGCACCGACTCGGGGACCTTCGACTACTTTACCGAAGAGATCAACGGGGAAGCCGGCGCCATCCGCCCCGACTTTACCGCCAGCGAGGATGACAACGTGCTGGTCCAGGGGATCGCAGGCGATAAAAACGCTCTGGGCTTCTTCGGATTCGCCTACTACGAAGCGAACCAGGACAAGCTGAAGCTGGTCGCGGTGGACAGCGGAGCCGGCCCGGTCCTGCCCGCCTTCGACACGATCCAGGACGGCAGCTACGCCCCCCTGTCCCGACCGATCTTCATCTACGTCAAGACCAGCTCTCTGGAACGCCCCGAGGTCGTGGAGTTTGTGAACTTCTACCTGACCATCGCCTCGGACATCATCCCGGACGTGGGCTATGTGGCCCTGCCCGCCGCCGACTACGAGGCGGAACTGGCGTTGATCAACTGAATGTAACCCTCCTTCTCTGCAGCCGCCTGTCCCAAACCGGGACGGGCGTTTGCAGTTCCAGACAACACAGGAGAGCACTATGCGAAAACCAAAACAGGACATGGCCAGACTCCGCACTGCGGAGGGCGTGGTCGAAAAGGTATTGATGTCCTTTGCCGCCGTATCGGTTTTGACCACGGCGGCCATTGTACTTATTTTGTTCGGCGAAACCTTTGTCTTTTTTCGAGAGGTTTCGATCTTCGAGTTTTTGACCGGCACCCAGTGGACGCCCACCCTGCAGCCCAGAAGCTTCGGCATCCTGCCCCTGCTCGTGGGCACGATGATGATCGCCGTGGGCTCCAGTCTGGTCTCCCTGCCCCTGGGCCTGGGCAGCGCCATCTATCTGAGCGAGTACGCCCATAAAAAAGTCCGCAAGATCGTCAAGCCGATCCTGGAGATCCTGGCCGGGATCCCCTCCATCGTCTACGGCTTCTTTGCCCTCAACTTTATTACGCCCATCCTGCAGTCCATCATCCCGGACACCCAGGTGTTCAACGCCGCCAGCGCCAGCATCGCAGTGGGGATCATGACCCTGCCCATGGTGGCCTCCATGAGCGAGGATGCCATGATGGCCGTCCCGGATTCCATCCGGCAGGGGGCCTACGCCCTGGGCTCCACCCGCTTCGAGGTGGCGGTCAAGGTGACGATCCCCGCCGCCATGTCCAGCATCGGCGCCGCCTTTGTGCTGGCCATTTCCAGAGCCATCGGCGAGACGATGATCGTGGCTATCGCCGCGGGGCAGAGCCCCATTCTAACTTTAAATCCGCTCAAGAGCATCCAGACCATGACCGGCTTTATGGTCAACATCAGCCTGGGCGACGTGCAGCAGGGGACCATTGAATTCAAAACCCTGTTCGCCGTGGGCACCATGCTGTTCCTGCTCACCTTGGGCATGAACCTGATCGCCCGGGTGATCGTTCGTAAAAACAGGGAGGTCTATTGATGAACATGAAATTGTATCGGGCCAGGCACCGGAAAAACATCGTTTTCCACGGACTGCTCCTGTCCTGCATCCTCTTCTCCATCCTGGTGCTGGCGCTGCTGCTGTACCAGATCCTGAGCGCGGGCCTTGCCTGGCTGGACTGGGATTTTATCACCAGCATGCCTTCCCGCTTCCCGGAGAAGGCAGGCATCCTGTCGGCGCTGGTGGGCAGCATCTGGACCATCCTGCTGACGGCTGCTTTTTCCCTGCCCCTGGGCGTGGGGACCGCGGTCTACCTGGAGGAATACACCGACCCCAAAAGCCGGGTCAACCGGCTGATCCAGGTGAACATCGCCAACCTGGCCGGCGTGCCCGCCATCGTCTACGGCATGCTGGGTCTGGCGGTGTTTGTGCGGCTTTTCCAGTTTGAACGCAGCATCCTGGC
This sequence comes from uncultured Oscillospiraceae bacterium, assembly GCA_964501635.1. GTDB lineage: Bacteria > Bacillota > Clostridia > Peptostreptococcales > Anaerovoracaceae > UBA10908. Next base: position 2,121 of record CAZCTS010000057.1, read on the forward strand.
CGGGGCGCTCACCCTGACGCTGCTCATCCTGCCGGTGATCACCGTGGCCTCCCAGGAGGCCATCAAGAGCGTCCCCCGGTCGATCCGGGAAGGCTCCTATTCCCTTGGGACCACCAAGCTGCAGACCATCACCGGCGTGGTGCTTCCCTATGCCATGCCCGGGATCATGACCGGCTCCATCCTGGCGATTTCCAGGGCTATGGGAGAGGCGGCGCCCCTGATCATGGTGGGGGCGGCGGGGTACATCGCCTTTCTTCCGGAAGGCCCCATGGACATGTTTACGGTGCTGCCGGTGCAGATCTTCAACTGGACTTCCCGGCCTCAGGCGGAGTTTCAGAACATCGCCTCCGCAGGGATCATCGTGCTGATGGCGCTGCTGCTCTCCATGAACGCGGTGGCGATCCTGCTGCGCAACAAATACCAGAACAGAATCGATTAGGAGTGCCCGGGAGGATACCATGGCAACAAAAATAAAAGTCGAAAATCTCGAATTTTTCTACCAGGACAGTCAGGCCCTGTACGGCATCAATATGGAGTTCGAAGAGAACCAGGTGACCGCCCTGATCGGTCCCTCGGGCTGCGGAAAATCCACGCTGCTCAAGACCCTGAACCGCATGAGCGATCTGATCGAGGGCACGAAGGTCCGGGGCTCCATCCTGCTGGACGGGGAGGACATCCTGAGCCCCGCCACCGATGTGGTGCTGCTTCGCAAGCGGGTGGGCATGGTGTTCCAAAAGCCCAACCCCTTCCCCAAATCCATCTACGAGAATGTGGTCTTCGGACCCAGGCGCCACGGGATCACCAACCGGACGGAGCTGGACGAGATCATGGAGAAAAGCCTCAAGCAGGCGGCCCTGTGGGGTGAGGTGAAGGACAACCTGAAGAAGTCCGCCCTGGCCCTGTCGGGGGGCCAGCAGCAGCGGCTGTGCATCGCCCGGGCGCTGGCGGTGGAGCCGGAGGTCCTGCTGATGGACGAGGCCACCAGCGCCCTGGACCCGATCTCCACCGCCAAGATCGAAGACCTTGTGGTGGAGCTGAAAAAACAGTATACTATTGTTACAGTCACCCATAACATGCAGCAGGCGGCCAGGATCTCGGACAAGACGGCGTTCTTGCTCCTGGGCGAGCTGATCGAATACAACGACACCGATCTTCTGTTCTCGGTCCCCAAGGACAAACGCGCCGAGGATTACATTACCGGGAGGTTTGGATGATGAGAAACCGATTCGACACACAGCTGGATGAATTGAACACCGAACTGATCCACATGGGCGCCCTGGTGGAGGACGCCATCAGCAGCGCGGTCCAGGCCCTTTGCCGTCAGGACAGGGAGCTGGCCATCAGCGCCATCAAGCTGGATCTGCTGGTGGACGTAAAGGAAAAAGAGATCGAGGACCTCTGTCTTAAGCTTCTGCTGCAGCAGCAGCCCGTGGCCAGGGACCTCCGGCTGATCTCCGCCGCCCTGAAGATGATCACGGACATGGAGCGGATCGGGGACCAGGCCGCGGACATTTCCGAAATCACGATCCTGCTGGCCGGCGAGCCCTATATCAAGAAGCTGGAGACGATCCCCAAAATGGCCGAAGAGACCATCAAGATGGTCACCGCCAGCATCGACGCTTTTGTGCGGAAGGATCTGGAGCTGGCCAGACAGGTGATCGAGGCCGACGACATCGTGGACGAGCTGTTCATTACGGTCAAAAATGACTTGATCGACGTGATCCACCAAGACCCCAGGAAGGGCGGCCAGGCCATGGATCTGCTGATGGTGGCCAAGTACTTTGAGCGGATCGGGGACCACGCGGTGAACATCGCCGAGTGGGTGGTGTTTTCGATCACCGGCGAACACAAGGATCTGGACGGGAGCTATAATGTGATATGAAGGACGACGGACAGCTGATCTACTGCGTCGAAGACGACAAGAACATCCGCGAGCTGATCGTGTACGCCTTGAAAAGCGGCGGCGCTCAGGCGGAGGGCTTTGCGGACGCCGTTGAATTCTACGCGGGCCTGAAAACCGCGAAACCATCCCTTCTTCTGCTGGACATCATGCTGCCGGGCACCGACGGCCTTTCGATCCTGGGCGACCTGAAAAGCAAGAAGGAGACCCGGGACATCCCGGTCATCCTTTTGACTGCAAAGGGCTCGGAATACGACAAGGTGCAGGGTCTGGACGCCGGCGCCGACGACTACATCGCCAAACCCTTCAGCGTGCTGGAGCTGCTCTCCCGGGTCCGGGCAGTGCTGCGCCGTTCGGCTCCGGAACCTGCGGCGCAAGACCTGCAGATCGGCCCTCTCCGGCTCCTGGCCGCCCAGCGGAGGGTATTGCTGGGGGGAGAGGAACTGGTCCTTACGTTTAAAGAATTCGAATTGTTGCAGCACCTGATGCAGAACGAGGATCGGGTGTTGTCCCGGGACAAACTGCTGGAGACCATCTGGGGCTATGATTTCAAAGGCGAGACCCGGACGGTGGATGTGCACATCCGGAACCTTCGGCAAAAATTGGGCGACTTCTCTGACATGATCGAAGCGGTCCGGGGCGTGGGGTATCGGATCAGGAGCCGGATATGAAACGCAAGATTTTCCGCAGCATGCTGCTTTTATCTTTGACCACCTTGTTGCTGGCTGTCGCGCTGTTTTCTTTTGTCCTGTATCAGCAGCTGGCCGAAGACATGAAGCGGGAGCTGAGAAGCCAGGCGGCTTATCTGTCTGCCGGCTATGACGAAGAAGGCATCGCATACCTGGAATCCATCCGCAGCGCGGACAGGCAGTCCAGGATCACCCTGGTCGACGCGGACGGAACGGTCCTCTTCGACAACCGGGCCGATGCGTCCGCCATGGACAATCATCTGGACCGCCCGGAGATCTCCCAGGCCTTTGCCAAAGGGAAGGGAGAGATCGTCCGCCTGTCGGACACCCTTGGGGCCCAGTCTTTTTATCTGGCGGTCCGGCTTGCCGACGGCCGCGTGCTGCGGGTGTCCACCACCAGCAGCAGCGTGGCGAAGGCCTTTACCGGCAACATCCCGGCCATCGCCCTGACGCTTTTCCTGGTGATCGGTCTGGCCGTTCTGCTGGCCCGGCTGCAGACCCGCAGCATCGTCAAGCCCATCAACCAGATCGATCTGCGTCATCCGGAAAACAGCCAGACCTACGATGAGCTGGCGCCCCTCCTTACAAGGATCCACCACCTCCACGCTTCCGTGGAGGAACAGATGCAGGAGCTGGCGGAGCGGACCCGGCACTTTGCCGAGATCACCGAAAGCATGGTGGAGGGTCTTGTGGTGCTGGACGGGAAAGGCCATGTGATCTCGGCCAATCCCAGCGCTTTGAATTTTCTGGAGGCTCCTGACGAGGACTATGCGGGGAAGCATTATTCGACGATCAACCGAAGCCTTGCCCTGCGGGACGCTGTGGAATCGGCTCTCCGCGGAAAAAGCGGCGAGCTGGTCCTGAGCGCCGGCAGCCGCAGCTTTCAGCTTCGGGCCAACCCTGTGATCAATCAGGGCAATGTGAGCGGCGCGATCCTTCTGCTTCTGGATGTGACGGAAAAGCTGCGCTCGGAGATCCAGCGGCGGGAATTCACCGCCAATATTTCCCACGAGCTGAAAACGCCCCTCACGGCCATTTCGGGCTATGCGGAGCTGCTGAAGAACCGGATGGTCCCCCCGGAGGAAGCCGCGGAGTTTGCGGGCCGCATCTTCCAGGAAGCTACAGGGCTGATCAGACTGGTGGAGGATGTGATCCACCTGTCCCAGCTGGACGAGCGCAGCGTTCCCGAAGCCATGGAAGACGTGGACCTGCTGATGGCCGCCAGATCGGTTGCGGCCCGGCTGGCCCCCCAGGCGAAGCAAGCCAACGTGGAGATCACCGTGGAGGGCGCCGGCGCGGTGATAAGAGCCGTGCCCCATCTGGTCGACGATCTTCTGGTCAATCTCTGCGACAACGCGATCAAGTACAACAAGGACGGCGGCAAGGTCCTGGTAACCGTGGAAGAGGGCCCGTCCGGCGCCCGGCTGACGGTGGCGGACACCGGGATCGGCATTCCCGCAGAGCAGCAGGAGCGCATCTTCGAGCGCTTTTACCGGGTGGACAAAAGCCACTCTAAAGAGACCGGCGGCACGGGTCTTGGCCTTTCGATCGTCAAACACATCGCCGCCTATCACAAGGCCGGCATCGAGCTTTCCAGCAGCCCGGGCAAAGGGACCACCATCGCGGTCACCTTCCCCCGGGCCTAATGCGCAGGGGGACGGTTCTTGCGCGCGGCCGGCATCCAGACCATCGCCGGAGAGGAGAAAGAAAATGAGAGAGATCTTTGCAGCAAACGTTTCCGAACTGGAGCAGGATCCGAAAATGAAGGTGACCATCGAAGGACAGGATATTTTGATCGTCCGGGACGGGGCGTCCTATTACGCCGTGGAGAACACCTGTCCCCACATGGGCGGATCTCTGGTCGAGGGCACCCTGGAGGGCCGGTATATCACCTGCCCAAAGCACGGCTCTGTCTTCGACGCGGCCGGCGGCCGGCTCCACGAGCCCGGCAAGCTGCTGATGTTCAAGGTAAAGCCCAAGGCCCTCAAATCCTTCCCCATCAAGGTCGTGGGGGATCATTTGATGGTGGAAGTGGAATAGGAGAAAAATAACATGCTTTTAAAGAATTGCAGGATCATTCCCGAGCTGTCCGGCGGGGCCGAGCATTCCCTGGTGGACATCCAGATCCGCGACCAGTTCATTCAAGGGATCACAAAGGCCGGAACAGGGGCCATGGATACGGATCAGGCGGTGGATCTGGACGGACGGACCGTGCTTCCCGGGTTTTTTGACCTGCACGTGCACATCGGCCTGTCTGCCGGGAATACGCTGGAGGACAACACCAAGTCTGTGGCGACCCAGACCCTGGATGCCCTGAAATACGCCCAGGACACTTTAAAGGCGGGCTTTACGACCATCCGGGACGCTGGGGCCAGCAACGGCGTGGCCATCGCTCTGCGGGACAGCATCCGGAAGGGCAGCCTGGTGGGCCCGGATATCATCGCTTCGGGCAAGGTCCTGACCCCCATCGAGATCGGCGATGACTACTTTAAAGACCTCTATTCCGAGTTCAACGGAGCGGAACAGGCAGCCCGCTGGGCGAGAGAAGAATTCAAAAAAAGCGCGGACTATATCAAAGTGATGGGTTCCGGCGCCTTTATGAACCCGGGCGGCGAGCCCGGCTCCATGATCGCCTTCGACGAGGAGCTCCTGGCCATCTCCCGGGTGGCGGCGCTCAAAAACTCCTACGCGGGCATCCACGCCCACGGCGCCAGCGCCATCAAGCAGGCCATCCGCTGCAACATGCGCACCATCGAGCACGGCTCCTTTATCGACGAGGAGGGGATCGAGCTCCTCAAAAAAGAAACCTCCTATTTGGTCCCCACCGTCATCGGGCTGTTCACGTGGGACGAGCCCACCATGAACGATCCGGCGGCCTGGGGAAGGATACAGCCCATGCTGGGGCAGATCGAGGCCAGCATGAAGGCCGCCTACCGGGCCGGCTTGAAGCTGGGCTTCGGCACCGACATGGGCGTGCCGGATTGCTTCCACGGCGACAACGGAAAGGAATTCCTGATCCGCCGGGACCTGATCGGCATGGAGCCGCTGGACATCCTTCTGCAAGCCACGAAGTACAGCGCCCAGATCGCCCGGGTGGACCACCTGGCGGGCACCCTGGAGGCTGGAAAGAAAGCCAATCTGGTGGTGGTGGAGGGAGATCCGCTGGAGGATATCCGCTGCGTGGTGGATTCCATTTTCCG
>CAZCTS010000058.1:0-7834 GCA_964501635.1 uncultured Oscillospiraceae bacterium
CTACTAGTGTGCCGGTTGTATCGTAATCCAAGGCAAAGCTTCCGACTGTGCCGGGAGCCAATAGGTTCCCGTCAACGCCGGTATCGCTCAACGTGCCGATCAAATCGAATACGATGGCTCCGCTGCTGGTGGTTCCAACACCTTCCAGGTCCGCTTTCCACTTCGCAACCGTCACGGTATCGGTACCGGTAGCTGTCGTAATGTACTTCGCATAGGTGCCGGCCACCAGGGATGTGGTGATCAGGGTCAAGACCAGGACCAGCCCCGCAAATTTAGATATCCAACTTCTTTTCATTTTTGTTCTCCTCCTTGATAATATTAACGATTTACTTGCTTTGCCGGGTATCTGTTCGCCGACGCCGTCCCTACGAGTCTTTCTTTTCCGAGGCCTCCGCCTCCGCCAACTTTTTCTTCATCGCTTCCAGTTCCGCTTCCAGCTCCCTGGTCGCCTTCTCTTCCCTCTTGTCGTAGTTCCTTCTGCGGAAGACGTCGTAGAGGATAAAGAGGATCAGCGGCACTGCGATGAACAGGAGCATTCCGGTGGGGGTCTGCATGAACATGGCTGCGTGCCCGATGCGGGGGATCCTGAACAGGTATTTCCCCTGGAGCATGTCGTCCGTGACCGGAACGCCGTCGTCCACGTTGTTGTTGTCGCCCTTGGTGTAGAAATTCCGCTTTCCGTCTGCCTGGCTGATCTCCATGATCCGGTGGGTGATCACCGACTTTCCGCTCATATAAGAGACGATGTCCCCCTTTTGGAGGGTGTCGGCGGGCACTTCCCTGACGACTACGATGTCGCCGGGCAGGATCGTGGGTTCCATGGAACCGGAAAGCACTATCAGTGGTTTATATCCCATAAACCCCGGCACTTGCTGGGGATTCGAGATGGATTTGACGATGATCGTCAGGTTGACGATCAGAAGAGGAATCAGGAGCACGCAGACCAGTACAACCAATGCGGTCCAGAGCTTGTGGCCCTTTGCCTTCTCATTCTGGGACGTTCCAACCATTCACAACCTCCTTGCGCTGACATTCTGGCACCGGAGATCGCAGGGCAGTTTGCAGAGACTTGTATGACCCGATCCATGCGTTTGAAACAAAAAATCCGGCCGCACTTACCCTAATGCAACCGAACTATCTTTGCCATCACGCGGAAGACTTCGAGCTTTGCGTCCCAACCTCTCGACTGGTTTGCCAAAATATTCAATTCGCTGCTGTTTGCTTTAACTTGCAATGGATTTTACCATATTATATGCGTAATTTAAAAAATATTTTTGTAATGATTCTGTAAAAGTACCCAAACCCCTTGAAATATCAACATTTTCGCAATTTTTGCCTCCTTGGGATACGTATAGTAATATATAGGATAATCTGCTATTCTGTTCCTATAAACCGATCCGCCGAAAGGAGGCAGCCATGAACTTGAAACAATCCCGCCGCAAAGACGGCAGAGTGTACCTGTCCATCGAAAAAGCCTACCGGGACAAGGCCAGCGGCAAGCCCCGGGCCACCACGGTGCGCTCCCTGGGATACCTGGACATCCTGGAAAAGGAGTACCCGGATCCTGTGGCCTTTTTTCGGGAAGAAGCCCGCCGGATGACCGAGGAAGACAAGCGAAAACAAAAGGCCGCTTTCGAAGTGGATCTGAACGAAGCGCTCCCTCCCCGGACCGAAGAGCCCAGGAACCTGGGCTACGGAGCGATCCTGAAAATCGCGGGGGAGCTGGGGCTGGAGGAGTATCTTGTGAACCGGCACCGGCCGGAGAATCTGCGATATAATATCGGCGCTGTGGCGAGGCTGCTGGTGATCTCGGCCATCCTGTCCCCCGGGTCCCTTCGGGCGTCCTTTGAACAGAAGGACCGCTACTTTGAACGCTTCGACTTTTCCCTTTCGGACGTGTACGACGCCTGCAGCCGATTGGCCGAGCTCGCCCAGGAGCTTCCGGCCTTTCTCCGGGGGGAAATGTCCGGCCCGCAGGGGGTTTCCGAAGAAACCGTTTATTACTATATGGCAGACTTCCCGGGCTCCCAGATGGGCCTGGCCGCGGACGCGGAAGGCCTTCCCCTTCATTTTGACGTGTTTCCCGGCGGCCGGGCAAACCGGGAGACCCTGGGGGCGGCTGTAGCGGAACTCCGCAAAAAATACGGGTCACGCCGGGTCCTGGCCGTTGCGAATATGGGCGGTGCTTTGAGCGAAACGATCCTGGGTCTGCAGGCAAAAGAACGGGAGGCCAGCTTTAACGGCTATTTAATCCGCACAGCTTTTCGAAGTGAATCCGAAGATTCGAAACGCTTTACGCTCTCCCCGGACAACTATTTGGACCTGAACGGACTTCCGGCCCGGGAGGATGCGGACTTTAAGGTGAAGAGCCGGCGTGTGAGCCGGGATATCAGCACCCAGTTGCCGGGTGGCAACCGGGTGACAAAGACGGTGACGGAAAAGCAGGTGGTCTGCTGGGCCCGCTGGAACAAGAACAGCCTCTGCATGCCGGACTGCGCCTTGGCTGTGGAAGAGCAGCGCTTCGAGGGTTATTCGGCCATGGCGACCAGCGAACTGGACCTGCCCGACCCGGAGGTGATCCGCATCGGCCGTTGCCTGCGGGAAATGGAAGAGCTCTGCCGGCCGTATAAAGAAGATCAAGACCCGCAGCCGGCGGCGCAAGCCCGTCTCCTGACCGGCTACATCGCTCTCCTGATCCTGCGGATCATGGAAAAGCGCGCAGGGGGACGGTTCCTGCGCGCAGGGGGGCAGCTCCGGATGGATGAGATCCGGGACTGCCTAAGGCAAATCAGCTGTGTCAACGAATCGGAAAACGTCTATCTGTTCCATTACCGGAGTCCGGTTTCCGACGCCCTGGGGCAGGCTTTGGGGCTGGATTTTACAAGAAAGAGGCTTCGTCTGGCCGATATCAAAGACCTGCTGGCGCAGGCGAAGAAGTAAGCGCCTGCCGGATGCCCGAAAGTTGACAGGGGAAAATATGATCCTCCCGGTCGCTCCAGGGGCTGAGGGATACGACCCAATCCAGCTTTTCTGTGCGCTTTTGGGGATCCTTCAGGCGGATGCCCATCTGAAAACTTCCTTCGCCCTCCCGGTCGGGTCCCAAGGATTCCAATACATATTCCATGCTGCCGATCTCCATGGGCTGCAATTCGTAGAGCCCTTCCGCCGCCACGAATTCTCCGGCGTAGGCCTGCTCCGTGGGGGGCAGGCTGTTGTTTTCCATATATTCGGGGAAGATGGTCCGGGCAATGTCCTCCACTTCGGCCTCGGAAAGGTCGATGGTGCCGAATTCCCCCACGGACTCCGGACGGGCCCCGTAGGTGACCAGGGACAGGATCAGCCAGAAGTCCTCGGGCTCGGGTCGGGCCAGGTCGATCTCGTAGACCGAGATGGACAGGTAGGCGGCCAGGGGGCCGAAGGCCCGCAGGAGAAGGGCGGCGTCGGCCTGGGAGCAGGCGTTTTCGAAATCCAGGACGGCAGGGGCTTCGAGGGCCTGCTCCGGCGCAATTGCGCCCGCCGTGGAAGCCCGAAGGGTTTCCGCGGCACAGGCCGACGCGCCCAGCATCACGGACACTGCCAGCCATATCATCCATCGCTTCTTCATCAATAGCCTCCTTTGGGTCATTGCAGCCGGCGCTTTTAGCGCTTGCTGCAAATCTTTTCCGCAAATCCTAAGAGCGGATCCACATCCAGAACCGTCCCGTCATCCAGGATCACATTGCCACTGAAATGGCCAAAGATCTGATGCTGGCCTGCGCAGAAAAAGCCCAGGTTCAGGCGGGTCTTCCGGTCCAGGACCGGCTCGAACACCAGTTCCACCCGGCCGTCATCGGAGGTGATGTGCCAAAGCCCCATATAATTGGTCTTGGCGTTCTCCGTTGGGATGTCCCACTGCACTTCCCCCAGCTTGTGGGCCTTGCCCCGGTAGAACAGCACATTCTCCGTGGCTGCGGCTGCGCTGCCGAAGCCGTCCCCCAGATTCAGGGCGAAAGGCACTCCGTCCTGCAGTCCGGCGGCTTGGGCCCAGAGCCATTCCTTGGGGCGGGACCAGGCTCCCCTGCCCCAATTCAGAGAGCCGAAGGCCGTGCCGTGGCGGAAGGTGTACTCCTTCTTCCCCCACAAAACGGTCCCCGACGCCGGCATGCCCAAGATCTTATGATTGTATAAGAAAGCTTGGGGCTCCCGGGGAAAGGGCGCCGCCATGACCAGGCTGTCCCGGTCCGGGGAATCCAGAATGATCTCGCCTTTGATGTTTTTTCCCCACGCCAGTCGATCCATGGAAAATGTCAGGGTCCGATGGCCTCCGCCGTTGCGGAACTCCATGGAATACCCCCTGCCTTTGGCCAGGGAATCCCCAATTTTTGAGGTGGTCGAAAGGATCCTTTTCCCCCTTTGGAAAAATCGGGGCATATTTCGAGTTACCATCACCTTTTCCTGAAAATCAATGAAGGACAGGGTGTTGACCCCCATCCAGGTGTGGTCGGCCATGGTCAGCTCCAGGGCAAAATCCTCGCAGGCTACCAGATAGCGGTCCCATTCCTTGATCTGTCCGGCGGGCGCTCTGACGGCCAGGCGGTCGTAGTCCAGGAGCGGCCGGGTGGCATATCCGGCTTCCCGCAGGGATCCGTTTGCGTCCAACAGGGGCCCCGGCTGCGTGATTTCAAGCTGCATCACGATATCTCCCCGTCCCCGTCACCGGACTGCGGAAGCGTTTCCACGGGTTGCAGGAGCACGTCGCCCCGGGCATCCCCTTTGATCCTGCGAAACACCTGCGCGTACAATATCAAAATAAAGGCGATAAACACCGTCATGGCCGTTCCGTTTTCCAGGACCAGACAGGCGTTGAAAAATCCGTGGAGCAGGATGGCGACCAGCAGCCCAGTGCGGCGAAGCGCCGCGGAGCCTGCCAGGTCGCCCTGTATTTCCCGGACTTTAGCTCTTCCATAATAAGATCCCATAAAGACGCCAAAGCTCATGTGGGCCGGCACCGACAGCAGGGCCCGGGTAATGGCCACGGAAAGGCCGAACTGCATCACGTAGGCGATGTTTTCCAGCGCCGCAAAACCCAGAGAAACGAAGACTCCATAGACCAGCCCGTCGAAGCGGTAGTTGAAGGCCGGATGACGCCAGGTCTTTCTCTTTAAGAAAAAATATTTACAGCCTTCTTCCGAGGGGGCCACCACCAAAAACATGAGCAACACCATGTACAGGGTCGTGTCCGGCGGCACGAGCCGGCTCAAAAGATACTGTCCCGTGGTTTCCAGGATCAAGACCGGCACGATGGCGAAAGCCCCCGCCAAAACCAGGCTGAGCAGCAGCTGCTTGGGCTCGCTTTCGATGGCGTCCTGGCGATAAATGTAGCGCATCAGGACCAGGGCCGGCAGCACCGCTGCGGCGACGAACATGAAATCCAACATTATATAGGTTCTCCTTTGCGGCGCTGATAGATCCGCAGCAGCAAGATGGACAGCGGCGACAGAAGCGCCCCCAATCCCAGAATAGCAAATGGCAGTCCCCATCGGGCGGCCTGGGAGGCATCCTGAAGCCCCTGATTGACCCCGGTCAGCACCCGGCCGAAAACGTAGGGGGACAGGATGGTCACCGAAAACCCTAAAGCGGACTGGATCCCAAGGGCCGTGCCCCTCACTTTGGGGGAGACCATCACCGTCATGCCGGCCTTATATATGGAAGAATCCGCAGCGACCCAAAATCCGATCCAGAGTCCTGCGAGCACCACGGCAGTCAGCGAACGCCCGTAGAGATGGCCGAAGAAGAATTGCGCAGCCAGGCTGCTCAAGGCGCAGACCAGGATCGTCGCGCTGCGGCCGAAGCGGTCGGCGGCCAGCCCTGCCAGCCATACGGAGGGGGCGCCCAGCAGGATGATAAACGCCGCCAGCAGGCCGCCCAGGGAGACGGCGGACATGCTGTCGTAGCCCGCCGCTCTGGCGCAGGCTACCATAAAGGGTCCGATCCAGCCCCAGAAGGCATAGAGCTCCCACATGTGACCCATATACCCGGCGGTGATCAGCGCCGGCCCGGTCAGATCCTGCTTCTTGGTTTCGGGCCGCATTTCCGCCGCCGGCGCCGAGGATGCCGCATCCCGGACAAAAGCGAAAACCAAAAACGCTGCCAGGAACGCCGGAATGGAAGTCCAGAACATGCCCTGCCGCCAGGTGGCCGCGGCGGCGATGGGGGCGGCGATAAAATATCCGCCCGAATAGGCCAATGCCATGGCGGCGGTGTAGGCGCCGATGGCCCCCGTCCGCTTTTCCGGAGGATACCAGCCCGACAGCAGGGCCACGCCGGGCACATAGATCGCCCCGGCGGACAGTCCGGTGATCAGGCGCAGGATCAGGACGCTGGCAAAGTCCCGGGCCAAAAACGAAAACATCGTGGAGGACAAGGCCGTCAAGAGCGTGGCCCAGGCCACCACCTTCTGGTTGCCGATGCGATCCGACAGCCATCCGGTAAAAAGCACCACGATCACATACCCCAGCTGAAAGGAGGACAGGATCATGCCGGTCTGGTTCACCGACAGCGCCAGGTCCCGGGCGATGTAACTGGAGACGGCGGAAAAATTATACCAGGGCAGATAGCCCAGAAACATGCCGGCCAGCATGGCGGCCAGCACCGTATTTTTCTTTGTTTGGCGCAGTGGCAAGCGGATGTACCCCTTTGAATTTGTTCGGGAACTTTTGCTAAAATCGAATAATTATACCACACTCCGGTGATAATATCTCCCCTGTATCTTGCATCCGACCCTTTGCCTCTGCTTGACGCCTGATGCCTTATGCCGCAGTTTTCGGCTTTTGACCATTATCGCCGCATATTTTTGCCGATATACTCTCTTACGCACCATATTTTAATGCCTGAGGGGTTGACGTGCCAAATATTTTATGATATGCTTTCATCAAGATTGTTAATTGTTTGTCAATATTGAATTGTATCAGGAGGTTGAATATGTTTTCATTAAAGGGTCGCGTGGCAGCCATTACCGGCGCTTCTTCGGGGCTGGGGCTCCAGATGGCCCGCGGATTTGCAGAGCAGGGAGCCGATCTGGTCATCATGGCCAGGCGCATGGATAGATTGGAAGCCATCGCTGCCGATTTTCGTTCCAAGGGAACCCGATGCCTTGCGCTGCGCTGCGACGTCACCAACACCGAGGATGTCAACAAGGCAGCGGAGGCTGCCATCAAAGAGTACGGAAAAGTCGACATTCTGGTAAACAACGCGGGCGCGGCCAAAAATGCCGGCGTGCTGGAGATGAGCGACGAGGACTGGAATTTCACCATGGATGCGGATCTGACCAGCGTGTTCAAAGTGACCCGGGCTTTTGCGAATTACATGGTCGAAAAGAAATACGGCCGCATCATCAACATCGCCTCGATTTACGGACAGGTCGGCAACACCGCCATGGACACCGTGGCCTACCACTCTTCCAAAGGCGGCGTGATCAACTTTACCAGAGCAGTCGCCGCGGAGCTGGCCAAGTACAACATCACCTGCAACACCATCAGCCCGGGCTATTTCGAGACCGAACTGACCATCGACACGCTTCAAAGCGAGGCCTTTACCCAGTTTATGAAAGTCTCCGTGCCCATGGGGCGCTATGGTTGCGATGGAGAGCTGAATCCGGCGGCCATTTTCCTGGCCAGCGAAGAAGCCTCTTACGTGACCGGCCAGAACATCAAGGTCGACGGCGGATACACCTCGGTGTAAGCTGCGCGTAAAATGAAACCACCTACCGATGAACCTCTGATCGATAGGTGGTTTTGCTTTTGTCTAAAGGGACAAAGTTTAATACAATTTGGCATATATTGTTGGCGCCTTGCTT
>CAZCTS010000059.1:0-7787 GCA_964501635.1 uncultured Oscillospiraceae bacterium
TCCTCAAAGCCCGTGCGGACGTGTCCGCCCATGGCGATGGTGGCTGCGGCGATGCTCCAGGCGTTCTTGCCGATGCCTGTGGCCGTCCAGGTGGAACCGGCGGGAATGCTGCCGGCCATAAAGACCAGGTCGCGGATGGTGGCCGACATTTGGACGCCCAGCACGAAGTCGAAGTGCAGGGGGTGCTCCAGCAGGCCCTTCTTGTCTACTTTAAGGGCGATGTCGATCATGCCCTTGTCGAAGACTTCCAGTTCCGGCTTGATGCCTCTTTCCTGCATGATCTTGGCGAAGTTCATGATGGTGTTGTCCGTATTAATGAAAATATCGTCCCCGCCGAAATTGCAGGTGCCGCAATCCAGCGTGGCGAATTCGGGGGTAGGCACCACATCGGTGGACTGGAGCCTTTCCAGATCCGTCATCCCCACTGCCCCGCCGGTGGAGGGCTGGATGATCACGTCGGGACAAACCTTGCGGATGGCGTCCATGCACTCCTGAAAACGCCCGGTATCCTGGGTCGGCGTGCCATCGTCCCAGCGGACGTGAAGGTGGATCAGCGAAGCGCCGGCGTCGTAGGCCGATTTGGCCTCCCGGACCACTTCTTCCACGGTATAGGGGACTGCGGGATTCTGTTCTTTCGTGACTTCGGCTCCGCAGATGCACGCGCTGATGATCAGTTTTTCCATTTTTCTCTCTCCTTTATGCTTACTGCCCTTTTTGCGCCGCACCGGGCGCCGCATAGTTGACCTGGCTAAATCTTATCATAGATCCCGGTGCATGACCACCACTTGTTTGCCCTCGGCTTCGAAAATCCGGGCCATTTCGTTGGCCACCGCCACCGAGCGGTGATGACCGCCGGTGCAGCCAAGGGCCAGCACCAGATCGTACTTGCCCTCCCGGATGTAATGGGGGATCAATCGCAGGATCATAGCGGTGATGCCGTCGATGAAGGATTGGGCTTCCGGAAAACCCATCACATAATCCCGGACCTTTTTGTTCTTCCCGGTCAGTTTTCGCATGCTGGTCAGATAATAGGGATTCGGCAGGAAGCGCAGATCCAGCACCCAGTCTGCCTCCGCGGGCATGCCGTATTTGTAGCCGAAGGACTGGATCGTAATCGTAAAACTTTCGGCTTCCTGAGCCGAAAGGATCAGTCTTTTGATCTCCTTGTGCAGCGCGGCGACTTTCATGTTGGAGGTGTCGATCACAAAAGAAGCTCTTTGCCGCAGGGTCTCCAGCCGGTTCCGTTCGCAGGTGATCCCGTCCTGCAGGCTGCCGCTTGCCGCCAGAGGATGGTTGCGGCGAGTCTCCTTGTACCGGCGGATCAGCGCTTCGTCGGAAGCCTCCAGGAACATGATCCTGTATTGGATATCCACAGTTTCCAGATAGTCCAGACTCTCCTTGAGGTCGTCGAAAAACCGGCCTCCCCGGATGTCGGCCACAAAGGCCACCTTGTCGATGCTGCCGGAGGTTTTGTTGACCAGGCCCACGAATTCCCTTATGAGCCGGGGCGGCATATTGTCGATGGCGTAGTATCCCAGATCTTCCAGACAGTGGACCGCGTGGCTCTTCCCCGCCCCGGACAATCCGGTTACAATGATAAACTCCATCCCTTGCCTCCTGTTGTGCTTATAAAAACTGCTTTCTGCTGCCATCCTTTGCGATGATCCGGACTTCGGGCTCCAAGAGCACGCCGCTGCGGGTCAGCACCGTCTCCTGGACGATTCGCATCAGATCCAGGATGTCCTGGGTGGTGGCGTTCCCCCGGTTGATGATGAATCCGGCGTGCAGCTCCGACACCTGGGCGCCGCCGCAGGAGAGCCCCATCAGGCCGGCCTCCTGGATCAGCTGCCCGGCAAAATGGCCCGGAGGGCGCCGGAAGAAGCTGCCCGAGCTGGCGTACTGCAAGGGCTGCCGGGTGGTCCTGCGCCGGGTAAGGTCGTCGATTTTCTCCTGTATGGCCCGGGGATCCCCCGGTCGAAGCAGGATCTTGACGCCCAGAATCGTTTCGTCGACCTGCTGAAACAGGCTGCTGCGATAGGAAAGCGACAGGTCCTTTCCGAGGCGGTCCTTCATGATGGCGCCCGGAGCCACGGAACTGACGGAATGAACGATCTGGCTCATTTCGCCCTCGTAGGCGCCCGCGTTCATGTACACGGCGCCCCCCACGCTGCCGGGGATGCCGCAGGCGAATTCCATGCCTGCAAGGCCTGCCTTGGACACGCTGCGGGCCACGTTCCACAGCAGCGCGCCGGCCTCGGCGAAGACCATGTTCCCTTCGATGTGCAAGTGGTCCAATCCGGCTCCGATCCGGATCACCACGCCGTCAAACCCTTCGTCGTCAAAGATCAGGTTGCTGCCGTTCCCCATCACTAAAAAGGGGGTCCGGGTTTTTTCCACTGTTTCCAATGCGCCGAAGAGCTCCGCCAGGGATCCGGGGGAGACCAGGAGCGCCGCAGGCCCGCCCACCTTCATGGTGGTGTATTGCATCATGGGACAATTCGGATGGAGCTTGGCCGGATCCACATGATCCGCCAATTCCCGCCTGATCGATTCTATCCTTTGTTCCATATTACTCCTCTGCGGCTCGGCATACCTGGATCAGCACATCCAGCCGGTTGATCAGGCTGCGCCCCAGCATTTCCCGGAAGGCGCTCTCGTTGCCGCTCTTTAGATATGCGGCGATCTGCCCGTTGTACTCCTGCTCGCTGGCGAAAAGGCTCCCGGGCGGAAATCCTTCTTCCATCAGGACATAAAGCAAGCCTACGCCGGCCATGGTGACGCTGTCTTCCCCGTAGGGATAGATCTCCAGGATGCCCAAATGGGTCCGGGCGGCGATGGTCAGGGGGTCTTCCGTGCGGCGCTCCAGGGCCATGCGCCGGAACAGAAGATCCATTTGACTCCCCACTTCTCTGAAATGGGGGGGATTGTAGGACCACTGGTAGACGACCGGGTTGTCCTTGCGGAAAGCCGCCGGCTGCAGCATCAACATTTCGTAGTAGCGGTTCAGCAGTTCGGCGGTGAGGGTGGATCTCATCTCCAGACCGCTTCGGATATCCCGGTACACCTCCCGGTATCGATGGAGGAATCCGTAGTGCTCCAGGGGCACATTCTCCAGGAGTTCGCCGCGGAGGATGCTGACCACCTGAGCTTTTTCCAGCGGGGTCCCGCGGAATCTCATGCACGAAAAAAGCCACCCCCACAAGGCGCTTTCCTCTTCCCAGGCTTTATACTCGGGATTGGACGGCCGGCAGTCTCTATAGGTCTCCAGCTTTTTTTGCAGATCCGGGTA
This sequence comes from uncultured Oscillospiraceae bacterium, assembly GCA_964501635.1. Taxonomy (GTDB): domain Bacteria; phylum Bacillota; class Clostridia; order Peptostreptococcales; family Anaerovoracaceae; genus UBA10908. The sequence goes on from CAZCTS010000059.1 coordinate 3,290, forward strand.
CACGGCGCAAGCCCTCCCATCTACTCGGATTCATCATATCACATTTTTCCTCAGGAATAAACGGACTCTTCCAGGGCGCAGGCCACCAGTTCCCCCATCTTTTCGCTGCCCACCGGAGAATTTCCCGGCTGCGTCATGTCCGCCGTCCGATATCCTGCCAACAGCACCTGCCTGACCGCCTTTTCCACGGCGTCCGCTTCCTTTTCCAGACCCAGGCTGTAGCGGAGCATCATTGCCGCCGACAGGATGGACCCCAGGGGATTGGCCACATCCTTTCCCGCGATGTCCGGCGCACTGCCGTGGATCGGCTCATAGAGCCCGAAGGTGCCGGTGCCCATGCTGGCCGAGGGCAGCAGACCGATGGAGCCGGTCAGGACCGAGGCCTCGTCGGACAGGATATCCCCGAAGAGGTTGCTGGTCAGCATCACGTCGAACTGCCCGGGGTCCCGCACCAGCTGCATCGCCGCATTGTCCACGTACAGGTGATCCAGCGCCACGCGGGGATAGTCCTGAGCTGCCTGGCTTACAATGCGCCGGAAAAGCCGGGAGGTCTCCAGCACATTGGCCTTGTCCACACTGGTAAGCTTGCCGCGGCGCCCGGCGGCCGCCTCGAAGGCCACCCGGGCGATCCTGTGGATCTCGGCTTCTGAATAGCGCTCCACATCGTAGGCCGACAAGCCTATGGGGGTCTCTTCGATCCCCTTTTCGCCAAAATAAATGCCCCCTGTCAGTTCCCGGACGATGAGCAGATCGAATCCGTTCTGAACGATTTCCCGCTTCAGCGGACTGCTGCCGGCCATTTCCGGGTAGAGCCGGGCCGGGCGCAGGTTGGCGTACAGCTTCAACTCTTTGCGGAGCGTCAGCACCGCCTGCTCGGGTCGCCGGTCCCCCGGCAGGGCATCCCACTTGGGGCCGCCCACGGAGCCGAAGAGAACGCTGTCGCTTTCCCTGCAGCGCTCCAGCGTCTCCTTGGGCAAATAGGTCCCGCTTTGGTCAATGGCTGCGCCGCCGGCGGCGTATTCTGTCAGGAGCATCTCCCGACCCGAGGCTTTCTCCGCCCATCGAAGGACTTTGACGGCCTGTTTGACGACCTCCGGCCCCACGCCGTCTCCCGGAAGCACCGCGATTTTATACGTCATTCCGCACCCTTCTTTCTTCTTCCAGCACACTGCGCACATAGCCCGCCAGGCCGCCGTTTTCGATCATTTTGTTCATAAAGGGCGGGTATGGGCGGGCTTCGTAGGTTTCTCCGGTGCTTTCGTTGAAAATCCGGCCGGCTTTAAAATCCACCCGGATCTGATCTCCCGGAGAGATCCCCTCCACGGCCCGGGGGCACTCCATGATCGGCAGCCCGATGTTGAACGCGTTGCGGTAAAAAATTCTGGCGAAGCTGTGGGCGATCACGCACTGGATCCCGGAGGCTTTGATGGCGACCGGCGCGTGTTCTCTCGAGGAGCCGCAGCCGAAGTTGCGCCCGGCAACGACCACATCCCCCGTCTTCACCTGTCCGGCGAACTGCTCATCCAGATCCTCCATGCAGTGGGCCGCCAGCTGGTCCGGCTGGGAGGTGTTCAGATATCTGGCCGGTATGATGCCGTCGGTGTCCACGTTGTCTCCGTATTTAAATGCTTTTCCCATAATAATTTCCTTTCTTCTCCTCTGCGGAATCTGCATCCTCTCTGCGGCTGCCTATAAATCAAAGGGAGAGGCGATCGTGCCCAGGACCGCCGTAGCGGCGGCCACCGCAGGGCCTGCCAGGTACACCTGGGATTCCCGGTGCCCCATTCGCCCCACAAAATTTCGGTTTGTGGTGGACAGGGCCACTTCGCCGGCTGCCAGCACACCGCTGTGCCCGCCCAGGCAAGGGCCGCAGGTTGGGGTGGAGAACACCGCCCCCGCTTTCACAAAAATCCGGGCCCAGCCTTTTTCGACGCAGTCCAGATAGACCTGCTGCGTTCCGGGAATGATGATCAGGCGGACGTCTTCTGCAACCTTTCTGCCTTTGAGTATCGCCGCGGCTGTCGCCATATCTTCCAGGCGGCCGTTGGTGCAGGACCCGATCACCACCTGGTCCACGGGGATGCCCTTTGCCTCTTCGACCGGCCGGGCGTTTTCCGGCAGATGGGGAAAAGCCACCGTCAAGCCGATTTGGGACAGATCCATCGGAACGATTTTTTCGTATGCGGCGTCCGGATCCGCCTCGAACACCCGAAACTCCTTTTTCATATGGGGATTTTGGCAGGGATTCGCCTGCGCATAGTCCCGGGTGGCCTGGTCCACCGGAAAGATGCCGTTCTTGGCTCCGGCTTCGATGGCCATGTTGGCGATGGTAAAGCGGTCGTCCATGGACAATTCCGACACGCCGGGTCCGCTGAACTCCAGGGATCGATACATGGCGCCCTCCACGCCGATCAGGCCGATCAAGGACAGGATCACATCCTTCCCAGAGATCCAGGGCCCCTTCTTTCCTGTCAGGACCACTTGTATCGCGGAAGGGATCTTCAGCCAGACCTTGCCCAGGGCCATGCCAGCCGCCATATCCGTGGAGCCTACGCCGGTGGCGAAGGCGCCCAGCGCCCCGTAGGTGCAGGTGTGGGAATCGGCGCCGATGATCAAGTCCCCGGCGGTCACCAGGCCCTGCTCCGGCAGCAGCACGTGCTCGATGCCCATGCGGCCCACTTCGTAATAGTTGCTGATCCCCTGCTCTTCTGCAAAGCGGCGCATCTCCAGGCACTGCTGCGCGGCTTTGATATCCTTGTTGGGCGCAAAATGGTCCGGGATCAGCATCACTTTATGGGGGTCGAACACGGTTTCCGCGCCCATTCTTCGAAATTCCCGAATAGCCGAAGGCGCCGTGATGTCGTTGCCCAGAACCACATCCAAAGACGCTTCGATATAATCTCCGGCTTCCACGCTTGGCACTCCCGCGTGGGCGGCCAGGATTTTTTGTGTCATCGTCATACTCATCATTGTCCCTGCCTTTCCGGCATCCCTGCCGCATCCCCTGATCCGGCTTCCCTCAGGAGGCCAGGCTGTCTTCGTATAATGCCTTGTTGACTGCGTTCACATAGGCCAGAATGCTGGCTTCAATCACATCTGTGGACAAGCCCCGGCCTGTATAATGGCCTCCCCTGGTTTCCAGTTTGACAAAAGCGTCGCCCAGCGCGTCCTCTCCCTCGGTGATGGACCGGAGCTGATAATCCTCCAGATTGATGCTGAAGCCCACGATCTTTTCGATCGCTTTGAAGGCCGCGTCGATGGGTCCTTCTCCCCGGGACACTTTTTCGTAGGTCTTCTCCTCCTTGATCAACGCGATGACAGCCGTGGAAGTGATGGAATTTCCGCTGTTGATCACAAAGCGGTCCAAACTGTACACTGTGGGCACTTCGGCCAGCCGCTTGGTGATCAGGGCCTCGATGTCCCGGTCGTACACCAGTTTCTTTTTGTCGGCGATATCCTTGAACTGCTCAAACGCGGTCTTCAACTCCGCTTCGGTGATCTCGTAGCCCAGGTCCCTGACCTTCGTTCGGAAGGCGTGCTTGCCCGAGTGCTTGCCCAGGACCATCTGGTTGGCTTTAAATCCCACGGATTCGGGTGTCATGATCTCGTAGGTCTTTTTGTTCTTGAGGACCCCGTGCTGATGGATGCCGGCCTCGTGGGCAAAGGCGTTCTCTCCGACGATGGCTTTGTTGGGCTGCACGGTGACACCGGTGATCCTGGACAGCAGCTTCGAGGCCCGGACCAGCTCGGTGGTGACCAGACCGGTCTGGACACCGTACAGATCCTTCCGGGTGGCCAGGGCCATGACGATCTCTTCCATCGCCGCATTGCCTGCCCGTTCCCCGATCCCGTTGATCGTGCACTCCACCTGGGTGGCTCCGGCCCGGATCCCGGCCAGGGAATTGGCCACTCCAAGGCCCAGATCGTTGTGGCAGTGCACCGCGACCGTCACCTTGTCCAGCGCCGGACAGTACTGGCGGATCTTCATGATAAACTCGTAAAACTCCTCCGGCACCGCATAGCCCACGGTATCGGGGATGTTGATGGTGGTGGCTCCGGCTTTGATGACCGCTTCGAAGACACGGGCCAGAAACATGGGGTCGCTTCGGGTGGCGTCTTCCGCGGAGAACTCCACATCGCCGCAGTATCCTTTCGCGCGGCGCACCATGGCTTCCGAGGTCTCCAGCACCTGCTCCGGGCTCATGCAGAGCTTGTATTCCATGTGGATGGGCGAAGTGGCCAGAAAGGTGTGGATCCTTGGCTGCTTCGCCTTCGACACGGCTTCCCAGGCTCGGTCGATGTCCAGGGGCACAGCCCGTGCCAGGCTGGCGACTACCGTGTTTTCGATGGTTTCCGCGATGGTCTTGACCGACAGAAAGTCACCGGGAGAGGAGATGGCAAAACCGGCCTCGATCACATCCACTTTCATGCGCTCAAGCTGCCTGGCAAGCTCCACTTTCTCGGCCAGGTTCATGCTGCAGCCCGGCGATTGCTCTCC
>CAZCTS010000060.1:0-7683 GCA_964501635.1 uncultured Oscillospiraceae bacterium
ATCCTGGAACTGTTGACCCAGATGCATCTGGAGGCAGCCAAGGCCCAGGAGGACAGCGAAAAGGCGGCGGAAGGTCTCCCGGAGCCCGAGCCCGAAAAGGCGGAGGCGAAGCGGATCTACGAGTGGAGGCCGGAGCCTGCCGCCTCCTCCCGGGAACCTGAGGAAGAGGAGGCGGCCGAGCCGGCGGAAAACGGCAGTCGGGAAGAAGAACCCTTAAAGGACGGACGGACAGAGAAGACGGGTATTTTGGATCTGGCCGACGGGGGCTTCGGGTTTTTGCGCTTTAACAACTTTCTCACATCGGATGAGGACGTCTATGTATCGCCCACCCAGATCCGCCGCTTCAATTTAAAGACCGGCGACAAGATCTGCGGCATCGCCCGCAGACCCAACGAAGGGGAGCGTTTCGGCGCCTTGCTTTTCGTCAAGACCGTCAACGGGGACGATCCTGGCTTCGCCCGGAAGCGCCCGGACTTTTCGGATTTGACGCCCGTATTTCCCAATCGGCGCATCGCCCTGGAAAAGGGCAGCCGAGAGCTTTCCATGCGCCTGATCGACCTGGTGGCGCCCATCGGAATGGGTCAGAGGGGCATGATCGTGGCCCCGCCCAAGGCGGGAAAGACCACCTTGCTGAAGCAGATCGCCCAGAGCATCGAGCGGCAAAAAGTGAACGCCGAGCTCATCGTTCTGCTCATCGACGAGCGTCCCGAAGAGGTGACGGACATGCAGCGCTCGATCAACGGAGAGGTCATTTACTCCACCTTCGACGAGCAGCCTTCCCATCATGTCAAGGTGGCGGAAATGGTCCTGGCCCGGGCTCAGCGTCTGGTAGAGCACGGCAAGCACGTGATCATCCTGCTGGACAGCATCACCCGCCTGGCCCGGGCCTACAACCTGGTGGAGCCGCCTTCGGGCCGGACCCTGTCCGGAGGGCTTGATCCGGCAGCCCTCCACAAGCCCAAGAAGTTCTTCGGCGCGGCCCGAAATCTGGAGGAAGGCGGCAGCATCACCATTCTGGCCACTGCTCTGGTGGAAACCGGCAGCCGCATGGACGATGTGATATTCGAAGAGTTCAAAGGCACCGGCAACATGGAGCTGCACCTGGACCGGAAGCTGTCGGAGAAGCGGATCTTCCCCGCCCTCAATCTGAACAAGTCCGGGACCCGCCGGGAGGATATGCTCATGAACCAGGACGAACTGGAGGCCATTTGGCTGATGCGCCGGGCCATGGGAGACCTGGGGCCCCAGGAAGCCACGGAGCGCATCATCGACGAACTGGTCCACACCCGGAGCAATGCGGACTTTATTCAGATATTCAAGAAGCTGAGGCTCGTGTAATGGACCTTAAAAAAATATTCATCAAGAACGCCTGCCCCACGAAGATCGGCGGCCAGGCCATCCTGGAAGGCCTGATGATGCGGGGCCCGGAGCTTCTTTCCATCGCCATCCGCAAGCCCTCCGGAGATATCCACCTGAGCGTGGAACCGCTCAAGCCTGCCGGGAAGTGGAAAAAGATCCCGGTGCTACGCGGGATCATGGTCTTTATCGCTTCCCTGATCCAGGGCACGGGCATCCTGCTGTACTCCGCCGAGGTCCTGGAGACATTTACCGACGACGAAGGCAAAGCCCTCTACGAAAAAGACAAGACCACTTTATGGTTGGAAAAGCACTTTGGGGAAAAGGGCGCGCTGAACGTGATGCTCTACCTCTCAGTCATCATGGCCGTGGTGCTGACGGTGGGGGTGTTTATCATTCTTCCCACCTTTCTGATCAACGGAGCCAAAGAATGGGGCGGGATCCAAAACGAGATTGCCTTGAATCTCCTGGAAGGCGCCGTCCGGATCCTGATGTTCGTGGTCTATGTGCGGCTCATTTCGGGGATGGAGGACATCAAAAAGGTGTTCCAATACCACGGCGCGGAGCACAAGACCATCCACTGCTACGAGAGCGGGCTGGAACTGACGCCGGAAAACGCCCAGACCTTCTACACGCTCCATCCCCGCTGCGGGACCAGCTTTTTGATGTTCGTGATGGTGCTCAGCCTGCTGATTTTTTCCCTGCTGGGCTGGCCGGGCCTGGCGGCACGGATCATTTCCCGGCTGCTGCTGATCCCCCTGATCGCAGGACTTTCCTACGAGCTTTTGCAGTTCACCGGACGGCATGACGGTCCCCTGGTGCGCTTTTTGAGCATGCCGGGCATCGCCCTCCAGCAGCTCACCACCAAAGAGCCGACCCTGGAGCAGCTGGAGGTGGCCATCGCCGCCATGAAGGCGGTGATGCCCCGGGAAAAAAGGGCGCAGCATCCGCTCATGAACGATATCCAGTTGGGCCGCTATTGGGTGGGCACACTGCGCAGAGACGGCTCGCTCCGGAAGGACGAGCAGGCCACCCTGGCCTACCAAAAGCGGAAAAAGGAACCCGGTGCCCACCGATGACCCTGCGGGAACTCTTGAACGGAGGAGTGACTCTGTTAAAAGAGAAAGGGATCAGCGATGCGGCCCTCGAGGCGGAGATGCTCCTGTGTCATCTCTTGAATAAAGACAGGATCCACCTGTACGCCTACGGCCGGGAGCCGGTGGCCGAAGAGCTTCGGCGGCGCTATTTTGATTTGTTGGAAGAGCGCGCCGCCGGAAGACCTCTGCAGTACATTTTGGGGACTGCGGAATTTATGGGCGTCTCTTTGATGGTGGACGAATCGGTGCTGATCCCCCGGCAGGACACGGAACTGCTGGCCGAAGAGGCGTTTCGGGCGCTTTCCGACCCGCTGCGTTTTCCCGGGCGCCCCAGGGTCCTTGATCTCTGCACGGGAAGCGGTGCCCTGGCCATCGCCGTGGCCAAAGGAATTCCCAATGCCAGGGTGGCCGCTGCGGATCTCTCCGCGCAAGCCCTGGAACTGGCCCGGAGAAACGCCGCCGCCGCCGGAGTGGCGGGATCGATCGAATTTTATCAGGGGGATCTTTTTGAGCCGCTGGAAGGCAAAACGGCTTATGATCTGATCCTGAGCAATCCTCCCTATATCGCCACGGCTGTGATCGACACCCTCGCCGTGGAAGTCCGGGCCCACGAGCCCCGGATGGCCTTGGACGGCGGCCCGGACGGTCTTTCCGTCATCCGCCGTATCCTTGGGGAAGCGCCACGGCGCCTGAAACCCGGCGGGCTCCTCCTGATGGAGATCGGATACGACCAGGCGGAGGCGGTGAAAGCCCTGGCGCTGGGGGAAGGGAAGCCCTTCGCTGAAGGCCGGATCCTGCGCGATCTTGGGGGCAATCACCGGGTCCTGGAAGCCTGGAGATCCAGATAAATAGTTCTTGCATGGCGCTTTGGTCTGTGCTATTATACATAAGCGTTCATTTGCGTACTCGTGCCCGGGCGAAGTTTTTGCATCGGACATCGACGATAGATAAGTTGGGAAAAAGGAGGAAAGAGACATGAAACCGGAGATCCATCCCGAATACAAAGAGTGCAAGGTCACCTGTGCCTGCGGAAACGAATTTACCACGCGGTCCACGAAGGGCGAAATTCGTTTGGATGTTTGTGCTCAGTGCCATCCGTTCTTTACGGGTCAGCAGAAATTCATCAATCGCGGCGGCCGTGTGGAAAAGTTCAAGAACAAGTACAACATCGAATGATCCTCAGGCAGACTCACTTAAAAGACCCGGACCGCAAGGCCGGGTTTTTGTATAATACGGTCGCATACAGCAGGGAGGCCCATGGACAGAGGCAGACTTAGGGTATTGCCCGGCGGCAAGAGCGAAAACCTCTTCGCCGAATACCGGTTTATCGACGGTCAGATCACCGACACCCGCTTGATGGGTGTTCTTGGCATGCACCTGCACTGGGAGCTGCCCTATCCGGCGGCCGAGCCCCACCTTCACCAGTACTACTATTATGACGTCGAGGAGCTGGGACTGGAGACCTATCGGACCTACGAGGGGGACGACCCCGTGGCGGTGGAATTGGCCTGCAAAAACCTCTTCGGAGGTCTGGGGGCGAAGATGAAGCCGCTGAGCGAGCGGGAAGGCCGCTATCTGGCGTCGGAGTTTATCAGCGAGACCAGGCGCAGAAAACTGCCCCTGCCCGACGAGGCGGTGGACCTGGAGTTTATCACCAAAATGCCGGTGCTGCTGTCTTCCGAGGAACAGGAGGAACTGGTCTCCAAAATTTGCACGGAAATCCACAGCGAGTATCAGCTGATCCATTACTACCTGATGCGGGTCTTTGGAATGGACCTAAAAGGAGCGGGCTACCTCTGCGCGCCCGGTTTTCTTGCCGGCGCCGGCCCTCAGCTCTTCCTGACAGAGCATTCCACATTTCTCAGAAACACCATCGAGGAGTACACGGACGAGGCAGGCCGCTTTTCCTACCTCTGCGAGTCCCTGGTGGAAACAGAAAGCAAGCATTGGATCGTGGTCTCGGAGCTGGAGGTGCGCCAGGGGCGCATCGCTTCGGCCCGCCGCAAATCCGCTTTCGAAATCTCCCTCTACGAAGCCTCCATGATGCTCAGCCGCTGGGAATATGTGACGGTCTACGAGATCCTTCAGGACCCGGACGACTTTGATCTGGAGTTTACGAACTACACCCTGGGCTCCATGCGCACGGAGCACACCAACGGCGAGATGTTCATGGAATTCAAGAAGGACAACAGCCACGTGGACCAGCGGGTGTTCAACCTGAGCGACGACATCAACTGCCTCTACTATGTGACGGACTTCGGGCAGATGATCATGGCCGCCTATTCCCAGGAGGCCATCGGCCTGATGGAGGACCGGCTCCACGGCAGCCCTCTTTCTTCGGCCGTGTTTCCCACCGCCCGCTACCAGTTCCAGGAGCCCGTCCTCTACGAGTTCGCCCAAAGCGACTTCGAGGACTTTGAAGAATTTTTAAAAACACTAAAATAGAGGAGCGGGGCCCAGATCCAAGACTTGGACGCCGCCGACAAAAAGGAGAATGAACATGGACGAAAGACTGGCCAAACTGTCCCATTTACTCGTAAACTATTCCACGAAGATCCAGCCCGGTGAACGCTGCCTGATCGACCACTCGGGGGCCTCGCCCCTGCCGCTGGTCCGCCAGCTGGTCCGGGATGTGTATGCAGCCGGAGGCATTCCGTTTGTGACCAGCCGGGAGGATTCCGTCACCCGGGAGATCTTGCTGGGCGCCAAAGAAGACCAGCTGGCCCTGATGAACGAGAATCAGCTGGCTTTCATGAAGGAGATGCAGGCCTACATCGCCGTGCGAGCCGGCGACAACAACACCGAGCTGGCCGACGTGCCCACGGAGCAGATGAACCTGTATCATCAGAAGCTCAGCCCTTTGCTGGACTACCGGGTCGGCCACACCAAATGGTGCGTGCTGCGCTACCCCAACGGGGCTATGGCCCAATTGGCCGGCATGAGCGTGGCGGCGTTCGAGGACTTCTATTTCGACGTGTGCACCATGGACTACGCCGCCATGGACAAGGCCATGGACGCTCTGGTGGAGCGGATGGAGCGCACCGACCGGGTCCGTCTGGCAGGCCCGGGCACCGATCTTACGTTTAGCATCAAAGGAATTCCTGCCATCAAGTGCGCCGGCAATATGAACATTCCCGACGGCGAAGTCTTTACGGCGCCGGTGCGGGACTCCATGAACGGCTGCATCACCTACAACACGCCCTCTCTGGAGGAAGGCTTCACCTTCGAAAATGTGCGTTTCGAGGTGGAAAACGGCAAGATCGTCAAGGCCAGCGCCAACGACACCGAGCGGATCAACAAGATGCTGGATACCGACGAGGGCGCCCGCTTCTTCGGCGAATTCGCCATCGGCGTCAATCCCTATATTCTCAACCCCATGAAGGACATCCTCTTCGATGAAAAGATCAGCGGCAGTTTCCACCTGACTCCCGGCCGCTGCTACGAGGAGGCCGACAACGGAAACCTGAGTTCCCTGCACTGGGATCTGGTCATGATCCAGCGGCCCGAATGGGGCGGCGGTGAAATGTACTTCGACGGAGAGTTGATCCGCAAGGACGGCCTGTTCCTGCCGGCGGACCTTGTTCCCTTGAACCCGGAAAACCTGAAATAAGAGCAGTCTGCTGTCGCCACAGGCTTTGTAGCCCGGATGCATCTTTCATCCGTATGGACCCGCTGTCACGGCGGGTCCTCTCTTTATGTAAAGTTGGCCCGGATCACCCGCTCGATCTTCAGGGCCGACAACGGCGCCGCATCTCCGTCACAGGTGAGGATCAAATTGTCGCCGGGCCTGATCCCGCTTGCGTGATACAACGCCAATTTTCGCTCAGTTGACCGGCGGTAATCCTCCTTGTCCAGAAGACCCAAGTGTTCCCAATATACCAGCTCGCCGTCCAGCGGATTCAATATTGCAAAATCCGGGAAGAAGTGAAAGGATCCCAGGTCGATCACCGGCTCATATTTAAATGGGATCTCAAAGCGCGCCAGCTGCATGGCGATGACCATTTCGGATTTCGAACGGTATTGTCCCTCTGCCGTCTGGTAGCGAAGAGACTCGGGGAACGACAGGTTTTGCCTTTCACGGAGCGCTTGCCAGGTTTCGCTCTCCGGGTATTTGTACAACCTGTGGAATTCCAGAAAAATATCTTTGTAACCGGACCCCATTTGGAGTTCGGTTTTTTCCGGGTCGAAAACAGCCTGTGCCTTCAGGCATCCTTCGATCATCCGTATGCTTTTCTTCAAAGCCGGAATGCAGGCGTTCGCATAGGATTTCAACTTCAGTTTAGCGATCAGATCGCGGTCCGCACTGTGAAGAGTGCTGCGCTTCGCTTTGCCTGTACGGACATCTCTGTGGTGATGATAGTTCACCTGTTCTCCACTTGGATAGGTCCGCATGCAGAGGTGTCCCTCCGGCGCGCTTCGGATCATCGCTTCGTACTGCAGGAGCAGCTCCCGGCGATATTGAAGTTCTCGCTGTATCAGTTTGACGCTTTCCGGCATAGCTGTCCTTTCGATCGATGGCGCTCTTCGAAGAATTATAAACAACCAAATAATGTAAATAATGTAAACTATATACTTTAATCTGCGGATTGTCACGCATATTTGTAAATTAATGCAATTCATACATCGAGGGAACCGAAGAGTTCCCTCGATGCCTCCGACGGAGCGAAACAGCACCGGAGCGGCAGACAAAGCCCCGCCGTTGTGCAAAAACCGCAGAAAAATTCGGCCAAGGGAACCGATCGGTTCCTTCGATGCTACCGGCGGGACGAAACAGCGCCGGAGCGGCGGGCAAAGCCCCGCTACCGTGCCGGATCCGCTGAAAAAACCGGGCGGGGGAACCGAAGAGTTCCCTCGATGCCTCCGACGGAGCGAAACAGCACCGGAGCGGCGGACAAAGCCCCGCTACCGTGCCGGATCCGCCGAAAAAACGGGGCGGGGGAACCGAAGAGTTCCCCCGCCGCTCCCGGAGTATTCAAAAGCTAGGAATGTCAGTCGGTATAGGCATCAGGGTGCCATCCGGCGATCCGAATGCGCACCCAAACGAAAGTATCGCCCGCCCAAGCGAAAGTGCTGCCCGCCGAAGCGATAGTGCCGCCCGCCGAAGCGATAGTGCCGCCCGGCCGGGAGAAAGTTTCGGAGCCTTCCAGCCGGTTTTCCGGCGGATATTCGGCGAAAAGCCATCCAAAACAAAATTGCAACGCAATTCAGCCTCAACGCCTTGCGCGCCCGG
>CAZCTS010000061.1:0-7663 GCA_964501635.1 uncultured Oscillospiraceae bacterium
CCGTCCATGGATGTCAGCACAAGGGAATTTCCCCTGGCTTCCAGCCGGGCGATGTCGTCCAGCATTCTCTGATCGAAGGGCACATTTTCCCGGGCCATCAGGGCTCGATTGCCCGCCGCGATCCGATGGCCGTCCACCAAAGCCACGATGCCGCCGCCTTTGACGACCGATGTGCCGGTGACCGCCTCGCGCTGCGTGTTTCCGATATATTCCGTCACCGCTTTGGCCAGAGGATGGTCCGACTCTCCTTCGACGCTGGCAAGATAGCGCAGCACCCGGTCCCCGTCCTCTCCGTACAGCGCGCTGTCCGACACCTTGGGGCTGCCCACTGTCAAAGTCCCGGTCTTGTCGAACACGAAGGTGTCCACCCGGCTGAAGTTTTGGATGACCTCGCTGCCCTTGAACAAAACGCCGTGCCGCGCCCCGTTGCCGATGCCCGCCACGTTGGAGACCGGCACTCCGATCACCAGAGCTCCCGGACACCCCAGGACCAGTATGGTGATGGCCAGCTCCACATCCCGGGAAAAAGCCCACACGATGCAAGCCAGGAGCAGCACCGCCGGCGTGTAATATCTGGAAAACCGGTCGATAAAGCGCTCCGCGGCCGATTTGGAATCCTGAGCCTCCTCCACCAGCTCGATGATCCTGGCAAAGGTGGTATCCTCCCCTACCCGATCCGCCTCCATTTGAAGGGTGCCGTTGTCCAGAATGGTGCCGGCGTACAGCCGGGCGCCTTCGGCCTTTCGGACCGGAAAGGATTCGCCGGTGATGCTGGCTTCGTCCACATGGCCTTCCCCTGAAAGGACGGTGCCGTCCACCGGGACTTTGGCGCCGGTCTTGACCAGCAGAACATCGCCGACGGCGACTTCTTCGATCTCCACTTCCTCAAAGTCGCCGTTCTCTGTTTGCCTCAGAGCGCTTTCCGGCGCCATCTCCGTCAATTCCTTGATGGCGGAGCGGGTCTTGTTCAGCGTGCGCTGCTCCAGAAGAGCGCCGAACAGGAACAGGAAGGTCACGATGGCCGACTCTTCGAACTCGCCGATGGCCAGGGCGCCCAGCACCGCAATGGTCACCAGCACATCGATGCTCACTACCTTGACCTTTAAGGCCTGATAGGCCTGGATCGCAATAGGCCCGGCTCCCAGCAGGGAAGCCGCCATCAAAGCCCACCGAAACAGCTCTTCGTTCTCCAGCGTCCATTCGCTTAAAAAAGCAAGGGCGATCAGGATGCCGCTGAGGAAGGTGATCTGCTTTTTCTTGCTGAGAATCACTCTTTGCAAAGCTTTCACTCCGATCCGGCGCAGGCTTCATCCAACTGAGCCAGCATGCTGTACACAGCCTCGAAACTTTCGCATACGCCCTGGGGGATGGAATAATTGTTTGTGATTTGCCGAAGCTCTCCAAATTCTTCCCGGAATCCGCCCGGCTCCGAATCTTTTTCTTTTGCTTTTTTATCAATCGAATCGAAGAGCCGGCGCACCTCGTGGAACTCGGGGTGGGCCGAGCCGTGGACCTTGTCCACCACCGGCACATACTGCTCCAGGGTCTGAAACAACTTTTTATGAGTTGTATAAAAGGATCGCTCTTTTGCCATTTTTCCGCCCTCTTTCCTTTCCGCCTTATCCACTGCAGCAGAGGCGCTGCTGATTCATGTTAGCACATAACGGCATGCTATATATGTTGGATTTACAACATATGCTCCGCTGCGCAAGTTGCAAGCGGACTTCGCCCTCAGCGTGCTTCGCTCACCGGCCTGCCCCCTTTCAACAGGATCAGAAGCACCAGCGCGGCGGCCAGAGACAGGCAAGCCCCAAATACAAAGGGGACCCTGGCTCCGAAAGTAGTCCACAAAATGCCGGCGATCGCGCTTGCGGGGAACAAGGCGACGCCCACGATGGTGGAGTGCAGGCCCAGCATCGTGCCCCTCAGATTCGTGGGGGAAATTTCGGCGATGAACGCTCTTTCCACCCCTGCGATCATCGCCGTATACACGCCGTAAAGCACAAAAAGGGCCGTCATCCACACCCGATCGCCGGCAAACGCAAAGCCCAGATACACGAGGGCAAAAACGATATAACCCGAGACCAGCAAGCGCTTTCTGCCCACCCGGTCTGACCGTTTCCCCAAAGGGATCGCCAGCAAAGAAGCGGTGACGTTATAGATAAAATAAAGCAAAATAACGGAAGTATCCTGAAACCCCACGCTCTTAGCGCGCAGCAGCAAGAATGCGTTGGATGAATTTCCCAATGTAAATAAAAATGCGACCAGCAGATACAATTTTAACTGAGCGTCAAGCTTTTTGACGTCCTTCCAAAAGGGCCGGCATTCGTTTGCGACCCGGCATTCCCTCTTTTCTTTTATGAATGGAAACACGGACAAACTCAAGAAGGCCGGGATCATGGAGATCAGGAAAAGATTTTTATAATTGAACGTTCCGCCTGCGCTTGAGAGTAACAGATAGGCGATGAGTATCCCGATGGCTGATCCGGCCATGTCCATGGCCTTATGGATACCGAACGCGGCGCCCATCCGCTCGCTGTCCGCGCTTTCACAGACCATCACATCTCTGGGCGCTGTTCGGATCCCTTTCCCTATTCGATCGACCACCCTTGCGGCCAGTACGCCCGCCCAGGAGCTTGCCGCGATCAATGCGGCCTTGTACAAAAGTCCGGCGGCGTAGCCCAAAAAAGCGATCGGCTTTTTATGCTTGTATTTGTCGGTGATATACCCGCTGAACACTTTCAGCAGACTGGCAAGGCTTTCCGCGACTCCTTCAATAATGCCGATCAAGGCCGGTGTGGCGCCGAAAGCGGATGTCAGATACAGCGGGATGATCGGATAGACCATTTCCGCGCTGATATCCGAAAAAAAACTGACCAACCCTAGAAAGAATACATTCCTCATCGATTATTCTCCCCGCTGATGTGCTGCATCGATCTTCTTCATTTTTTCCTCGCGCCTGCCAGCAATCCATTCATGCGATTTTTACCTTTCTCTCATCCGGATCTGGAAAGGTAGTCTGTTCTACCTCCTTGAGCTTGAAGAACGTCCCTTTCGGATCGTTTAGAATGTCCTCCAGGTTCCCACAGCGCCGCGATGCGGCGCGGCGAACTGCAATGCCAGGCTATTTGATCGATTTGCCGAGCTCCATTGAGTTCTTCAATTTGTAGGATAAAACGATATGAAGGACTTCCTGGTAGTTCGTAAAATCGACTTGGACCAATTCCTTGATCCTGTTGATCCGGTAGTTGATCGTATTTTTGTGGAGATGCATTTTTTCCGCCGTATCGGCGATGCTTTTGTCGTTATCCAGATAGGTGAACGCCGTTTTCCCCAGCTCGGTGTTGTTCTTTTGATCATAAGCTTCCAGCTGTTGCAAAATCGGGTGATAATATTCCTCTGCGTTCATTTTGCTGTTGCACTCGTTGATAAAATCGATAAATTGGTACTCCGCGTAGTTCGAGATGTGCCTTTCGCTGTGGAGCAGTTTTTGATAATAAAGGGCCTTTTGGGCCTGCCCATAGTATTCTTTCAACTGCAGGATATCGGCGAAGACATTGCTCACACCCGCCTTCAAATTGCTTTCCGTAATGAAATCGGCGATTTGCTCGTGGAAAGCAAGCTCCGCCTCGTCATTAAATTCTTCTATCAGGACCATATATTGCTTATGGCTGACTATTTTTATGTGCGGATAAATATATGTAAATCTGTTTTTCATATAAGAAATATAGGCGTCCGAAGCATTGTGGGAAACATCGACGGCGATGATCCGCTTCATGGGCTTTTGCTTCCAGATTTGCGTTCCGAGCCTTGCCTTGAACTCATGCTCCGTCGTGATGCTGCCCTCGATCAGATCCTTAAAGATATTTTTATAGACATAATCGTCTTCGATCCCCGCCAAATGGTCCTTGACGGACTTGACGGCGATGACGTCTGCGACCGCGCGGATTATTTTGAAATCGATGTCCTGGATCGGCCGGTATGCTTCGATGGCCGAAATAAATCCGATGAGGTTGTTGTTGTACATCACCGAACAGGTCAGGCAGCGGTCATTGAGCAATTGAATGAGGAAGGGGCTTCGCTGCCTGGTCACCCGGTCCACATCGGTGTAGAAGGTCTCGTGCAGCGTACTGTAATCATAGAGGCCATCCTCGATGTTGGCCTTCCAGATGGCATTGTCCACCGGATCCGAAATGCGGTACGAAATGATCTTGTGCGAATAATCGTAATAGGAAATGGGGTTCCCGATCCATTCAAAGGCCCGGTCCATGAGCGGCTCCAGATACTTGTCCTTTGAGATAAATCCATATAGCTCAGATAGGATCTGTTTTTCGGCGTTGTCTGCTTCGAGTATCTGGGTGACCTCCAACAGCAGGGACTCCGCCTTTCCATCGCTCACGGCGATGACATTACGATCGGCATGTTGAAGGCTCACATGCTGACTTTCTGCGACGATGGTGTTCAAGGGCCG
Organism: uncultured Oscillospiraceae bacterium; assembly: GCA_964501635.1. Taxonomy (GTDB): domain Bacteria; phylum Bacillota; class Clostridia; order Peptostreptococcales; family Anaerovoracaceae; genus UBA10908. Next base: position 4,472 of record CAZCTS010000061.1, read on the forward strand.
GCCGGCAGCCTTTCGGCCGGCTGCTTCATGATTCAGCGCTATGTAGACGCAATGCTCTGAAAAATGCGCCCGCTCGCTGCCGAGGATCGCTGCGCTGTAAATGTGAGCGTCCGTTTCCGTTGTGCAATGCAGGTCCGGATGATCTGCCCTTAGTTTTTCGGCCAATTCACTCCATTTCATCGCCGCACTCCCTTTTCTGATCTGTTGCGTTCCTGCCATTGTGATGCCAGCACAATGCAACATCCGATATTTGATCCCCTGTCACATTGAATCCTTTGAAGCATCCATGATATACATAGTATACCAGCCGAAGATGCGGTTTGCAGCACATTTTTAACGATAGTCTTATTGTATTCCCAAAACAAAAACTACCGCGCTGAAGCAGGAAAAACAAGGAGGTCAAAATGAAACATTTCGAAAACTTGTTCCAGGAGATGAAGATCGGGAGGCGGACGGTCAAAAATCGAATCGTGCAGTCTCCGGTCGGCGAATTGATGGCGAACAGCGATGGATCGCCCAGCGATCAGATGATGGCTTACTATGAGGAAAGAGCCAAAGGCGGCGCAGCGATCATCACGCCCGCCGTATTCTGTGTGGATTACCCAAAGGGCAAAACCGTTAAGCTGCAGGTGCGGGTCGATGATGTGAAATGTGTCAAGGATCTGGAGCGGATGGCTGAAAAGGCCCATCGCTACGGCGCCTTGTTCATTCCTCAGATCCACCACGCCGGCGCGCAGACCTTCTTCTTGAATACGGAGGGGAATATGCCGCTCTGCGTTTCCAACAAGGACGTGAATCACGCCTTTGTGCAGGGATACAGAATGGCGGGGCCTCAGAAAGAACTGACCACCGAGGAGATCAAGGAGTTGGTCCAGAAATTCATATTCGGCGCAATCAATTGTAAAAACGCGGGTTGCGACGGCGTCAGCATCCACGCCGCCCACGGCTATCTGATCAACCAGTTTCTTTCACCGGACATGAATGCAAGAACAGACGAATACGGCGGAAGCCTGGAAAATCGGACGCGCTTTGCCGTGGAGGTCCTCCGGGGCATCCGCCAAGCCTGCGGTCCCGCCTTTGTCATCGGCGCCAGGATCCCCGGAAAAGAGTGGGTCCCCACAGGACTGAGCGACGAGGAATGCGTGGAGATCGCAAAGATCTTCGAAGCCGCGGGCTGCGATTATTTGGATGTCAGCGGCGGCGCCACGGATGTGGCCTCCAAGCTGATGGAGACCGAAATATACCCGCAGGGGGACAGAGTCGTCAATGCGGAGCGGATCAAGAAAGCCGTGTCCATTCCGGTAGGGGCTGTGGGTGTTTTGAGAGAGCCGGCGTACTGCGACAAAATCATCAGGGAAGGAAAAGTCGACTTTGTGTCTCTGGGCAGGACACTGGTACGCGATCCGTTTTGGCCGCAAAAGGCCCAGGAAGGCAGAGTGGATGAAATCAGGCCCTGCATGTCCTGCTGTGACGGCTGTGTCAAAAGGATCGTGGAAGACAAGTTCGTCACCTGCTCGATCAACCCGGTGACGGGTCGAGAGCTGGAACTGGGAAGGATTTCGAAAACTGAGACGCCGAAAAACGTGGTCGTGATCGGCGGCGGCGTAGGCGGCATGCAGGCGGCCATCACGGCTTCCGACGCGGGACACCGCGTCACCCTGCTGGAAAAATCCGACACCCTCGGCGGCCAGATGAATCTGGCGTGCATCCCTCCCAACAAAGGAAAAATCAAAGAAGCCAAGGAATGGTACGCCCGGGAAGTCAAAAGGCGCAACATCGACGTCCAATGCAATTTCACGGCCGATCTGGACAGTATCAAGGCCATGGCTCCGGAGGGCGTCATCGTCGCCACGGGCGCTTTGCCTATCACTAAAATACCTGTAGAGGGACTGGAACATACGGTCCAGGCCTGGGACATCCTGAACGGGAATGTGGAAGTGCCCCATCAAATGAAGGTCGCCATCATCGGCGGCGGCATCGTCGCCTGTGAAATCGCCCAAATGATGATCCGAAACGACAATGCGGTCTCGATTTTGGAAATGCTGCCGCAGATCGCCAACGGCTTGGAAGGAATGCACGTGGGAGATATGCTCGCCGAATTCGCCGCGCATGGCGTGAATGTCCAAACCAACGCCACTGCGACAAAAATATCGGCTGACGCCGTCACATTTGTCAAGGACGGGAAAGAAGAGAGCCTCGAATCGGACATGATCGTGCTGGCCGCAGGGCAAAGGCCGGAAGGTCTGGAACTGGTCCGGCAATTAAAGGATGAAGGAATGAAGGTCGTTGTGATCGGGGACGTCAAGAATCCCTCTAAAATACTCAATGCCACATTGGATGCCTACTACGCAGGACTGGATATTTAAGTTTTGCTGCGCCGGGCAAAATTGCACGCGACACAAATGCAGAAAAGGAGATTGAAAATGGACAGACCCAAATTGTTGCTGGACAATCCGGAAGGCCTGAAATATGAGTACATTATGACCTTCCTCGGCTATTCTCCCAGTACACCGGAAGAAATCGCCCAGTGCTTCCAGGTTTTCGGCGACACCCCTTATGGTTTTCAGATGGTAGGCCGGGCGCCGAACGGATTTTTTGAAGGGCCAAAGCTGAAGGGCATCGTTCTGGAAGGCGCGGACTGGATGACCATCCGGAAGTCGGACGGCGTGGCTTTGGTCAACGCGCGAAACACCCTGAAGACCGATGACGGCGAAATGATCTACATGCACTATGAGGGATTCATTTACGGACCGAACGACTTCATCAACCGCTGGATGTATCAGGGAGAGATGATGGATCCTTCCGAATATTATTTCAGAACGGCGCCGAGATTCACCGCAAAGATGGACGGGAAGTATGCCTGGCTGAATAACCTGATCACGGTGGGCGTCGGCAAAACGGATGCCAGAGGCGGATACTACGACATTTACGCGATCCTGTAATCCCTCATAATTGCTTGAATACAGGAATCTCCATATCCCACTCGCATACCTATAATTAAAAGTAGTCCGATCTCAGCGATCGGACTACTTTATTAATGAACTTGTAATCAACTTTGATTGGGCGTCAAATCTGTCGAGACCGGCAGCCCCGTCTAATTGTCGCTTGAAAAATGCGCGGTCCTGTAGATGATGGTGTCCTGGGCGCTCTTGTCCAGCTCTGTGAAATACGCCATGTATCCCGCCACGCGGA
>CAZCTS010000062.1:0-1381 GCA_964501635.1 uncultured Oscillospiraceae bacterium
TGGAGCGGCCTTCGGCATAGGCGGCAAACTCCAGCACCTCCTCTTGGGTGTATCCGCTGCGGGCTTGGATCTCCGCCACCTGGAAGACGCCCCGGGTCAGGGTGCCGGTCTTGTCGAACACCACGGTGTCCACGTGGTTGAGGGCTTCCAGATAATTGCTGCCCTTCACCAGGATGCCTTCTTTTGAAGCCCCGCCGATGCCGCCGAAAAACCCCAGCGGAATGGACAGGACCAGGGCGCAGGGGCAGGAGATCACCAGGAACACCAAGGCCCTGTAGACCCAGACCGCAAGCTCCGCTCCGGGCAGCACCAAAGGGGGAATGAACGCAAGGGCCAGGGCGCCCAGCACCACGGCCGGCGTATAATAACGGGCAAACTTCGTAATGAACTGCTCCGTGGGCGCCTTTCGGCTGGCCGCATTTTCCACCAGCTCCAAAATTCTTGAGATCGTGGAATTTTCAAAATCCTTTTCGACAGCGACGGTCAAAGCCCCGCTGCTGTTGACAAAACCGCTCAGGATGTCGCTGCCCGGCTCCAGCAGCCGGGGAAGGGACTCGCCGGTCAGGGCTGCGGTGTCGACCATGGAGGCGCCCTCCGTCACCTTCCCGTCCAGCGGCACTCTTTCTCCCGGTTTCACGAGGATCCGGTCTCCGATCCGCACTTCCTCCGGCGGTACTCTTCTGATTTCCCCGTCCACCAGAAGATTCGCATACTCCGGCCGGATGTCCATCAAGGCTCTGATGGACCGCCTGGAGCGTCCCACCGCCATTTCCTGGAACAGCTCTCCCACCAGATAGAACAACATCACGGCCACGCCTTCCGGGTATTCGCCGATCAGAAACGCGCCGAGGGTGGCGATGCTCATCAGAAAATGCTCCCCGAAGACCTGGCCTTCGGCGATGCTCTTCACCGCCTGCCCCAGGACGCCGGCGCCCAGGATCCCATAGCTGAGCAGAAACACAGCCGGCTCCAGCCAGCCCTGAAGCGGGAAGAGGATCCCTATCAGAAACAAAACGCTCCCCAGGACCAGCCGGAAGATCTGTCTTTTGCTTATGCCTTCTTCTTCGTATTCGTGCTCCATGACCGCGCTCCTTTATTTTGCGTCTTCCAAGGTATGATCCAGACCCTGGTCGAATATTTGCCTGACATGCTCGTCCGCCAGCGCATAAAAAACGGTTTTGCCCTCCCGCCTGTTTTTGACCAGCTTGGCCTGTTTCAAATACCGCAGCTGATGGGAAACCGCCGACTGGGTGGTATTCAGCAGGGCCGCGATGTCGCAGACGCACATCTCCGCCTCGTCCAGGGCCCAGAGGATCCGTACCCTTGTGGAATCGCCGAAGACCTTGAACAGCTCCGCCAGGTCGTATAAAACCTCTTCCGG
>CAZCTS010000062.1:1481-7650 GCA_964501635.1 uncultured Oscillospiraceae bacterium
TAAAATCAGTAATCGACCTGGTCCTTTAAGAATGTCCCCTCGTTCAGCTCGTCGAAGGCCTTCTGCAATTCCGCCCGGGTGTTCATGACGATGGGGCCGCCCCAGGAGACCGGCTCGCCCAGTCGGTCGGTGCTCAGAAAGAGGATCTCCGCGCTCTGATCCAGGGTCTCCAGGTCCAAAGAATCTCCCGTAGACAGTTTGACCGCTGTTTTTTCCGCTACGAACTCCCCTGCCACCTTGGCGTTGCCGGCCAGGAGAAAGACCATGACGGACTTCTCCCTCGGCGTGTCCAGGGTGAATTTTTTGCCCGGCTCCAACCGGATATCGTAATAGTCCAGGGGCAGATGCTTTGCCTTGAAGCCTTCGTGCTCTTTATAGGAACCGCTGATCAGCCGCAGCACGCCGCCCTCGAGGGGGATCTGCCGGATCTCTTCCTTCCGGATGCTGCGGTATTCGGGCGGCGCCATTTTCTCCTTGGCGGGCAGGTTCAGCCAGAGCTGGACCCCGAGCATTCTTTCCGAAGCAGGCAGTTTCTCCTCGTGCATAATACCTGAGCCGGCGGTCATCCACTGGACTTCGCCGTCCGAGATGGCCTCTTCGTTTCCCAGACTGTCCCGATGGACCATATTCCCCCGGACGATCCAGCTGATCGTCTCGATGCCCCGGTGAGGGTGCAGGGGGAATCCGGCGATGTAGTCGGCCGGATTTTGACTATCGAAAGAGTCCAGCATCAGAATGGGATCGAAGGTCTCCACCGTGCTTTTCCCCAATACTCTTACAAGGCTTACCCCGGCTCCGTCCTGTGCCCGGAAGCCTGTTACTTTGTCTGTGATGATTCTTTTCATTCGGATCTCCTTCCAATGGCCCTGGGCATATGTGTTTTTCGATTATACCACGTTGCCCGGACCAATGGAAGCGCCCTTCAGGCGGGCGATCTGTCTTCTCACCTCTTCAAAGGCTGTTCCGCCCGGCGAATTTCTTCTTCGGACGCAGTTTTCGATGGAGATCGCCTCGTACACATCCTCCTGGATCAGGGCGGAATATTCCCCCAGGGTTTCCGGCGAAAGGTCCTGGATCCGTTTGCCTTGCTGCTCGCAGACCAGAACAATTCTTCCCACGATCTCGTGGGCGTTGCGGAAGGACTCCCCTTTGGTCACCAGGTAATCCGCCAGATCCGTGGCGTTCAGGAAACCCTCCTGTGTCGCCCCGAGCATGGCGTCCTTGTTGATCTTCATCGTCTTCAGCATGTCGGTAAAGACCCGAAGGCACATTTTCACCGTGTCCAGGCTGTCGAAAACCAGTTCCTTGTCCTCCTGCATGTCTTTGTTGTAGGCCAGGGGAAGCCCCTTCATCATGGTCAGCAGGCCCATCAGGTCGCCGAAGACCCGGCCGGTCTTTCCCCTCACCAGCTCCGCGGCGTCCGGGTTTTTCTTCTGGGGCATGATGCTGCTGCCGGTGCTGTAGGCCTCATCCAGGGTGACAAAGCCGAATTCGGCGGTCGACCAGAGGATGACCTCTTCGCTGAAGCGGCTCAGATGCATCATGATCAAAGCCAGATCAAAGCTGAATTCAAGCGCAAAATCCCGGTCGCTCACCGCGTCGATGGAATTGAGGGACACGCTTTCAAATCCCAGTTCCCGGGCGACGAATTCCCGGTCGATGGGGTAGGTGGTGCCCGCCAGGGCCCCTGCCCCCAGGGGCATCACATTGATCCTTTTCCCTGCTTCCCCGATCCGCTGCGCATCCCGGGCGAACATCTCGCAATAGGCCAGAAGGTGGTGGGCCAGGGAAATGGGCTGGGCCCGCTGCAGGTGGGTATATCCGGGCAGGATGGTTTCCACATTCTCCTGAGCCGTCTCCAGCAATACGTTTTGCAACGCTGCCAGCAGGGAGAGGATCTCCTCCGCGGCGTCCCGCAGATACATCCGCACATCCAAAGCGACCTGGTCGTTGCGGCTTCTGGCTGTGTGCAGCCGCTTGCCTGCCTCGCCGATCCGCTGGATGAGCAGTGTTTCCACATTCATGTGCACATCTTCCGCATCCGCCGAAAGCGATGCGGCGCCTTCTTCCAGGTCCCGCAGGATCCCCAGCAGCCCCCGGCAGATCGCATCGCTCTCCGCTGCAGGGATGATGCCGCATTTGCCCAGCATCTTTGCGTGGGCAACGCTTCCCATAATGTCTTGCTTGAACATTCTGGAATCCACGGCGATGGAGGAGTTGAAGTCGTCCATCAGCGCGCTGGTGTCCTTTTGAAACCGGCCGGCCCACAATTTCATAGCGGGATCACCCTTTCTCGATCAGCAGATACATGTCCGGCCCGATCTCGGCCTTTCCGATGACCGCGTACTTTTCACCGGCGCCGATCTTCTCGTTCAGGATCTGATACAAGGCGTGGCTGTCGTGGCGGAGCCAGAAGCGCTTGACCTCCGTCGGGATCAGGTCTTTTGCCTCGGGGAAGTCGCCAAAAGCGAAGGGCTTGATCTTGCCTTTTACAAGCGTTTCAAAGCCGTCTTTCTTGGGGATCAGGGTCTTCATCATCATGCTGTTCCTGCGGGTGTGCACAAAGCCGTAGGCCGTGATCTCCAGGGGATAGGCGTGTTTCAGATAGATGTTGACGCTGGTGTTGTCCGTCTGCATGATAAAAGTGAGGAAATCCTTCTCCTGGGCCAGATGAAGCACCAGGGCGAAGGTCAGGGTCCCGATGGCCTGTCCTCCCAGGTCCGGGTCCACCAGCAATGTCCATTCATGGGCGATGGACGGGTCGGAAATGTTGCCGATCAGGCTCAACTGGGATACGGGCTTCCCCTTGGACAAAAATCCGGCGGTGATCCCGGCGCCGATGGTCCCGAAGTTCGCAAAGGTCCAGTCCGGCGCGGCCATGCCGGCCCCATAGGCCTTCTCGTTCAGCACGACGATCTCGTGGATAAAGTCGGCCGCCTCCGGCGTGGCCGGATCGATCAACTTCGCTGGGAAAGGCAGGACCTCCATCATCTTCTGGTACTTGTCCCAATAGGCTTTGTTCACGATCAGATAGATCTCCAGATCCATTTCCTGATACTTCATGAGGCATTCTGTCATTTTTCTTCTCCTATGATTTCCTCGATGATCCGCTGACCATCGACCAATTGCTGCAGCTCCACATATTCGTTCATCCTGTGGGCTTGCCGGATGTTTCCTGCCCCGAAGACCACCGCGTTGATCCCGGCGTCCTGAAAAAGCGGAGCTTCCGTCCAGAAATCCAGCTCGCCTTCCGCCGCGCGGATGTGGGGGTGGTCGTTGACCAGCGGTCTTCCTATAAAAGAGGATAGGATGATCCCCCTGCGGGAGAGCTTGCGGATCCGCTCGTTGGCGGTCTCCGGATCTTCATAAGTCCGAAGGGACGCCTTGAACCGGCAGTTTTCGGCCAGGATGTTGCTGGCGCTTGCGCAGGATACCTTGCCGATGTTGAAGCCCTGAGCGTCCAGCGCCAGGATATCTTTCGCGGCCTCCACCACAGCGCTTTCTCCTTTGATGGAAGAGTGACCGCCTTCCGTGCGATGCTCCACATAAAAGGAATAGGCGCCCTTGTGGCGCTTGGCGAACTGCAGCGCGGTGGGCTCGCAGACGATCGCTTTCTTTAAATTTTTTCCATGCCCTGCCGCCAGGAAATACTCGACGCCGGTCTTGCTGCCGGCTTCTTCGTCAATGCTGAACAGGAGCATCAGATCTTTTGGTTTTACGGCTTCCGCAGCCTTCAAGACCATGTAGAGGTTTCCTTTGGTATCCGCTGTGCCCAGCCCGTAGAGGCGTCCGTTCTCCTCGTGGAGCTGAAGCGGAGGATGGCTCCACTCGCCGCCGGGTACCACGGTGTCCATGTGGCAGTTGATCACCAACTGCGGCGCGCCGAAGCAGACGATCAGGTTGGACTTTGTGTCCGTCACATGCTGCTCGATTACCCGACCCTTAGTGTTGCTGCGGACGAAATCCCCGATGACCTTCAGGATCCGGGTATAGTCGCCTTCGTAGGTATTGCATTCGATCAGATCTTTCAGAAGCTTCATTTCTTTGTTCCTGTCAACTGCTGCTGCAAGGTGTGGAGCCGAATAAAGCCGTTGGCCTCCGCAGCGCTCCAGCTGGCCTTTTGGGCGTACATGGCAATATCTTTTTTCACCAGACTGTTGGGGGAGGACAGTTCCACCACAGCGATGCGATTGGCCTCCGCTTTGATTTTGACCGTGCCGCTCACGCGCTTTTGCACCGAATCGGCAAAGCATTCCAGATCCCGGGTCAGCATCTCATAGTAGAGGCCGTTGTACACCAGGTCGGTCCACTGGGTCCCTGCGACGCGGCTGAAGGAGATCTGCTTTTTTGTCAGCGTCAGCTGCTCCAGTTTTTTGTGGGCTTCCACCAGGGCCAGCAGGCCCGGCGCCTCGAACAGGATGCGGCCTTTGATGCCGATGATGCAGTCGCCGATGTAAATGTCGCTGCCGTAGCCGTACTTGCCCAGAATGGCGTTCAGCTTCATCAGGATCTGGATGCCCGGCAAGGCTTCTCCGTTCAGCTTGCAGGGAACGCCTTCGCAAAATTCAATCGTCACGTACTCGCCGGCTGCGCCGGCCTCTTTTTTTGTCAGCTGGTAGGCGCTCTCGTCCGGCTCTTTGTTTTCGTCCACTTCGGTGCCCGACACGGTCACGCCGAAGATGTTTTGATTGACGGAGTACTTCGTGTAGATGTGATCCACGGCGATGCCCCGCTGTTCCAGATATTCCATTTCCTGCTTCCGGGTGATCCCCAGCTCCTTGATGGGCGTGATCACTTCGATGCGGCTGTTCAGCGTCAAAAAAGTCCCGTCGAATCGGACCTGGTCGTTGCCCACCGCTGTTGATCCGTGGGCTACGGCGTCGGCGTTTTCCTGTTCGGCGATCTTTAACACTTCCTCGGCGATGATGTAGCGGTCGGCGCACATCAAGGGATAATCCTCTTCGTACAAGCCGTTCAATTTGATCAGATATTGAATGATGTTCTGATAGATCGTCTCCCTGGCGTCCACGGCATAATGCTTAACAGCGCCCAGGCGCTTGGATTTTTCTTCGATCCGTTTCAGATCCTCTTCGCTGTATCCGCCGGTGTCCACGGTGGCGGTGATCACCTGATACCCTTTCTCCTGCAGATAGATCGTGCAGAATGTGGTATCCAGTCCGCCTGAAAATGCCAGGATCACTTTTTTCATCCGATGTGCCTCCACTGATTCTTTGTTTTGAATATTTTTTATAAATATACACACCCCTTTATATTAATGCAAGTACTTTTTTAATAATTATGCGTATTTATTTAATATTGTTGGGGTTAAATGCATATAATTATAAGTATGCGCATATTTTACCCTTTTCAGAACCTTTTCTGTATAATAAAAGCTGCGCCCAGCATCGTTTGCTGCGCGCAGCGCTTGCCGGTGGTCCGATATTCCGCGGAAGGCCTGCCCTATTCGAGTTCCGGGAACCCGTCAGGCGCTTCTTCGGACGGAATAAAATCCATGCGGACTAATTTTTTTCCGTTGGGCAGAGGGTGGTCCTATTCCGAAAGCAGCTTGTATCCGATGCTTTGCATCGCTTCGTTCAGCTCATTCTGAGCCATTTGCCGATGCACGCTTTTCAGACAGTCGAACACGTGAAGATAGGGCGAGTCCGAAACAAACCCTTCATCTGTATTGATTTGGATCAGGCAGCTGACGATCGAAGGAGAGATCTGGCGGATCGCCGCCGCAAAACAGTCGTATCCGATATACTCGACCACCAGGTTGGCCAGCACAAGGCCGGCATGGGGAAGCTGGACGCACGCGTCCGTCAGGTCGGCGCAGATGCATTCCAGGACGCCGTCCAGCGCCGGATGCCGGCGGGCGCACTCTGCCAAATAGGTCTTATTGATGTCCACGCCGTACACGCGACCGATCTTGACCGGGTCCACATGCTCCAGCCCGTTTCCACCCGCCACGCCAAGGATCATCACCGTTTGTACCTGATATTCGGTAAGCTGGGCTTTCATCACCTGATTCATCGCCTGCAGCTGCATCACGGAATCCAGTTTCATGTGGTTCTCATAGTCGCTCAGGCTGATCTCTTCCCATGGATGATCCATTCAGTCCCTCCTCTAGTCAGCGGAAAATACTATGGGACTATTTTAACTTTTCCAA
>CAZCTS010000063.1:0-7589 GCA_964501635.1 uncultured Oscillospiraceae bacterium
ACCAGATCAAATCGGCGTTCCGAAAGATGGCCATGAAGTATCATCCGGACAAGAATCCCGGAAACAACGAAGCCGAAGACAAATTCAAGGAAATCAACGAGGCCTACTCCGTCCTGTCCGATCCGGACCAGAAAAATAAGTACGACCGCTTTGGCCATGCGGGAGTGGATCCCAACGCCGGCTACGGCGGCGGCGGATTCGGCGGTTTCGAAGGCGGATTTGGCGGTTTCGAGGATATTTTCAACATGTTCGGCGGCGGCTTTTCCAACGCCAGGCGAAACGGTCCCCGTCGGGGCGCCGATATCCAGAAGCATATGACGATCTCCTTCGAAGAAGCGGCTTTCGGCACTAAAAAAGAGATCCGCCTTACGAAGGATGTCTCTTGTTCGGACTGCAACGGCACCGGGGCGGAAAAGGGAACGACGAAAAAAACCTGTCCCAGCTGCGGGGGCTCCGGTCAGGTCCGGACGGTCCAGAGCACTCCTCTGGGGCAGTTTCAGAGCGTTCGCCCCTGCGAGCATTGCGGGGGATCGGGAGAAGTCATCGACAAGCCCTGCCCCAAGTGCGACGGGTCGGGCAAGGTCCGAAAGACGGTCACTCTGTCAGTGGATATCCCCGCCGGCGTGGACAACGAGTCGGTCATTCCCCTTCGGGGGCAGGGCCAACCCGGCAGCAGCGGAGGGCCTTCAGGAGATCTGTACATCGTCTTGTCGGTGGCGCCCCATAAATTATTTACGCGAAAGGGAGACGATCTCTGGCTTGATATTCCGGTCACCTTTACCCAGGCAGCCCTGGGCGACAGCATCACCGTGCCGGCTCTGTCAGAAAAAATCTCTTATAAGGTGCCGCCGGGCACCCAACCGGGCACCGTCTTTCGGTTGAAGGGCAAAGGGATCCCCAATGTTCGTTCCGGCAGACCCGGCGATCTGTATGTCCAGGTGAATCTGGAAGTGCCCACCAAGCTGACGGCCGAGCAAAAGGAACTCATCAAGAGCTTCGGCGAAGCGAAGAGCGTCGAAGGATACAGCAAGAAGAAAAAATTCATGGACAGCGTCAAAGAGCTGTTTCAGTAGGAGCGGCCGTTGAAATACAAGGAAATCGTCCTCCGGACCACCCTGGAGAAGTTGGATGCCTTGATCCTTCAACTGGGGGACCGGGGCATTGCGGATCTGATCCTCAGCGATCCCCGGGATCTGCCCGACTTGATCGCTCAAAAGGATACCTGCCATTGGGACTATATCGACGAGTCGGTGCTGAGCCAGCTTGGCGCCGAACCGTCGGTCACTTTTTATTTGGAGGCCGGCGCGGACGCGGTCAAACTTCTGGAGGGCCTGGACATCCGGCAGATCGAGGCTCGCGACGTGGACGATCAGGACTGGCTTCACCGCTGGAAGGACTATTTTAAACCCGCGCTCATCACCGAGCGATTTGTCGTAAAACCCGACTGGTGCGACTATCAGCCGGCTCCCGGGGAACAGGTGATCGAAATGGACCCGGGCATGGCCTTTGGGACCGGCACCCACGCCACCACCAGACTCTGCCTGCGCTTGCTGGAAAAATACATTAAACCCGGGGATGCACTGCTGGATGTGGGGACAGGAACAGGAATTCTGTCAATCGCAGCGGCCATGCTTGGCAGCGGCGAAGTCCTGGCGGTGGACATCGATCCCCAGGCGGTCCAAACCGCCGGAGAGAATGTGATCAAGAACCGGGTGGATCCCATCGTCCGGGTAGCCTTGGCCGATTTGACCGAAGGCATCGATTTTCAGGCGAATGTGATCGTCAGCAACCTGATGGCGGATCTGATCATTCGCTTCGCGGGCAGCATCAAAGAGCATTTAAAGGAAGAGGGCGTTTACATCGCCGGCGGGATCATCCAAGGAAAAGAGGATGCGGTTCGGACTTCCCTGGAGTCCCGGGGATTCCGGGTGGTGGAAACCCTGCAGGAAGGGGAATGGTGGGCGATCGCAGCAAAGCGCGCATAGCGGGCGGCGCCATCGCAATAGAAAAGGGCAGGATCGAATGATCCTGCCCTTTTTGTTTGAGTTCATGTTTTAGATCATTGGTTTCAAGTCGGGACTGATGATCAGCTTCGTGCCCGTGGCTTCCTGGATCTGTTCCAGGGTGTATTCCGGATTCAATTCGGTGAGCAGCAGGCCTTCCGGGGTGACTTCCATGACGCCCATCTCGGTGATGATCATATCCACCACTTTAACTGCTGTATAAGGCAGGGTGCATTCCTCCAGGATCTTATGCTTTCCCTTCTGGGTGTGCTGCATGGCGATGATCACTTTTTTGGCGCCCACGACCAGATCCATGGCGCCGCCCATGCCGGGCACCATCTTGCCGGGCACGATCCAGTTCGCCAGATTTCCGTGCTTGTCCACTTCCAGGGCGCCCAAAATCGTGGCGTCCACATGGCCCCCGCGGATAATACCGAAAGAGGTGGCGCTGTCGAAGCACATGGCCCCCGGGCTCAGGGTGACATATTGGGCGCCGGCGTTGATCAGATCCGTGTCTTCTTCTCCCGGTGTTGCCGCGCAACCCATTCCCATGATGCCGTTTTCCGACTGCAGGATAATGTGGACATCTTCCGGCAGATAGTTGGCTACCATCGTGGGGAGACCGATGCCCAGGTTGACCACGTCGCCGTCTTTCAGTTCCTTCGCAACGCGCCGTGCGATGATTTCTTTTATATCTGCCATTTTTCTTCTCCCTCTACGATGGAATCCACGAAAATTCCGGATGTTCTGATGTCGTTGGAATCGATTTCTCCTACTTCCACCACCTTGTGGGCGCCTACGATGACATGCTCCGCGGCTCCGGCCATCAAGGGATTAAAATTCTGCGTCGTGGCGTTGTAGGTCGTATTTCCGAAGCGGTCGGTGACCGAACCTCTGATCAGAGCGAAGTCGGCCCTCAGCGGGAGCTCCAGCAAATAGTCTCTGCCGTCGACCTGGATCACTTGCTTGCCTTCGGCTACGATGGTGCCCACGCCGGTGGGGGTCAGGAATCCGCCCAAACCGGTGGAACCGGCGCGAATGCGTTCCGCCAGGGTCCCCTGGGGCACCAGGATGCACTCCAGCTTGTCCGCTTCCACATCCGTGTTCATGCGTTGGGCAACTTCCGGGTTGAGTCCCACATGGGAAGCGATCAGCGTCTTGATCTGACCGTTTGACAGCAGTTTTCCCACGCCTCTGCCCGGAACGCCGGCGTCGTTGCAGATGATCGTCAGGTTCCTGACATTCTTGCGCACCAAGGCGTCGATGAGGATCTCCGGTGTGCCGCAGGCCATAAAACCACCGACCATCACGCTGGCTCCGTCTTGAATGAGCGAAACCGCTTCGTCCGCCGATTTTAACTTGTTTTTCATATTTTCACACATCCTTTTGTTGTTTTGATTTAGAATTTTCAGGCCTGCCTACTTGCTGTAATCGAAAAAGCCGATGCCCGTCTTTCTTCCCAGCTTATTGCCCCTCACCATCTTCTTGAGCAGGGGGTGGGGTCTGTACTTGGGATCGCCGAATTCCGAATGCAGGGTCTCCATGATCGCAAGACACACATCCAGACCGATCAGATCGCCCAGCGCCAGGGGGCCCATGGGGTGGTTGGCGCCCAGTTTCATGGCCTCGTCGATATCCTGGGCTTTGGCGACTCCGTCGGCCAGGATCCCTATGGCTTCGTTGATCATGGGGATCAGGATGCGGTTGACCACAAATCCCGGCGCTTCTTCCACCTGGACTGCCGTCTTGCCCAGGGTCTCTGTCAGCGCCACGATCGTTGTCTTGGTTTCTTCCGAAGTGGCGAGGCCCAAAATGATCTCGACCAGTTTCATCATGGGGACCGGGTTGAAGAAATGCATGCCGATGATCTTGTCCGGCCGATTGGTGGCGGTGGCGATCTCCGTGATGGAAAGGGAAGAAGTGTTGGTGGCGATGATCGTTTCGGGTTTGCAGAGGGCGTCCAATTCGGCGAAGAGGGCTTTCTTGGATTCCATGTCCTCGGTGGCCGCTTCGATGACCAGGTCCGCGTCCTTGATGATCTCAATATCGGTGGAGCCTTTGATCCGGCCCATGATGACGGTTTTTTCGTCAGCTGTCATCTTTTCTTTGGCGATCAGCCGGTCCAAATTCTTTTCCACCGTGGAGATTCCTTTGTCCACCGATGTCTGTCTTCTGGCCCTCACGACGACTTCAAATCCACTCTGTGCCAACACCTGAACGATGCCGGCGCCCATGGTTCCTGTACCTAAAACACCAATTTTTTTCATAGATTTCCTCCTTGTTTATCTTGCGGGGCCTCCTGAAGCAGTCGGCCATGATTTAACTGGGCACATACTGTATTGTACACCATGTACTACTTCCCTGTAAACTCAGGTTTTCTCTTCTCGAGGAATGCCCTCATGCCTTCCTTTTGATCCGCCGTGGCAAAGCATTTTCCGAAAAGCTCGGCCTCCACCAGGATCGCCT
The DNA here is from genome assembly GCA_964501635.1 of uncultured Oscillospiraceae bacterium. Taxonomy (GTDB): domain Bacteria; phylum Bacillota; class Clostridia; order Peptostreptococcales; family Anaerovoracaceae; genus UBA10908. The sequence continues at coordinate 4,470 of CAZCTS010000063.1, forward strand.
CGTCCAAATCGCAGCGCTCCAGGCCCTGCTGGATCGCTTTTTTGGAGTAAGAAACGGCCAGAGGGGCGTTGCCGGCAATTTTTCGAGCCATGGACAAGGCTTCTTCCATCAGGTTTTCCTGGGGCACGACCCGGTTGACCAAACCTATGGAAAGCGCGGTTTCCGCCGGGATGATGCTGCCGGTCGCGATCAGCTCCATCGCCCGGCCTTTTCCCACCAGCCGCGGAAGGCGCTGCGTGCCCGAATAGCCCGGCGTGATGCCCAGGCCGACCTCCGGTTGTCCGAATTTCGCCCGCTCAGCGGCGATCCGGATATCGCAGGCCATGGCCAGCTCGCAGCCGCCGCCCAGGGCAAAGCCGTTCACTGCGGCGATCACGATTGGATCCATGGTTTCGATCCTGCGAAACACCTGCTGTCCCAGCCGCCCGAAGGCATAACCGGCAGCCTCGTCCAGCCCCTGCATCAGGGCGATGTCCGCCCCTGCGACAAAAGCTTTTCCTTCCCCCGTCAGGATGAGGACTCTTATTTCCGGGTCCTCTTCCACTCGATCCAGCGCGGCGTCCAGATCCCGCAGCACTTCTTCGTTGAGGGCGTTCATGGCCTCGGGTCGATCCATGCGAAGGATCCCTATCCCCTCGATTTTTTCCAGCTTGACCGTGTTCATAGCATTTCCTCCATTATCTGCCTTTATCTGCCTTTGTACTGGGGTTTTCTTTTTTCGATGAAGGCCCGCATGCCTTCCTTTTGGTCTTCGGTGCCAAAAAGGGCGACCCAATTCCTCTTTTCGACCTCCATGCCGTCCAGAGGGTCGGCGCAGGCCAGGCCTTCCCGCATGGTCCGCTTGATCGCGTTCATTGCCAGAGGGGCTTTCCTGGACAATTTTTCCGCAAATTTCATCGTTTCCCGATACAGGTCCCCGTCCTCGAAGACCCGATTGACCAGGCCGATCTGCAGAGCTCTGTCCGCGTCGATGATCTCTCCGGAAAAGATCAGCTCCCGCGCCCAGGGATTGCCGATCTTGACCGGCGTGCGGATGGTGCCGCCACCCCCGGGCATGATGCCCAGATTGATTTCCGGGTAGCCCATCTTTGCGCTTTTTGCGGCAAAGCGGATGTCGCAGGCCACGGCCAATTCCAAGCCTCCGCCCAGCGCATAGCCTTCGAGGGCGGCGATGGTGGGGATGTCCAGGAGGTCCAGTTTGTTGTAGGTCGAGGTGAAGATGAAATCGGCGGCTTCCACCACGGTCATTTCCACCATGGACTTGATGTCGGCTCCGGCGGCGAAGTTCTGTTCGCTCCACAAGACCAGCACCCGTATGGAGGGATCCAAACGAATTTGATCCAGCATCGCGTCCAGCTCGTCGATGATCTCCCGGCTCAGCGCGTTGAGGGCTTCGGGGCGGTGAACGCTCACCACGGCCACGCCGTTTTCGTGATGAAGGCTTAGGTGGCGCATAAAGACCTCCGTGTCTTTGGGCTTGAATAAGAACTTTTTTTGATCGGACCGCTTTTGACGGAGCCGAGCCGGTTTGCTGCAAGAGGACATCTTCGGCAAGTCCAATTAAAATCATACCATATTATTCAAAAATTGGGGCAGTCTAAAGCAAGAATATTATGTATAATGATCTTAGGTTTTTGCGCGATGGATCCCAGTCGATGGATGGGATTGCAATATAAAAACGAAGGAGCAAGTCATGAAAACGTGTGTCATCACCGGGGCCGCCAGAACAGCGGTGGGCGGCTACCTGGGCAGCTTGAAGACGGTCGAAGCCCAGGATCTGGGGGCGGCGGTGATCCGGGAGGCGGCCCGAAGAAGCAGCATCGGCATGGATCGGATCGACGAGGTGATCCTGGGGGATGTATACGGATACACCCCGAACGTGGCCCGCTGCGCCGCCCTGCTGGCGGGTGTGCCCCTGGAGGTGCCGGCCCATTCCATCGACCGCCAGTGCGCCTCTTCTCTGCAGGCGGTCATCAGCGGGGTCTGCCAGATCAGGGCAGGGGAAGCGGATATCGTCCTGGCCGGCGGGGTGGAAGTCATGTCCCGCATGCCTTATTATTTTGATCCCGCCACCCGTTACACTCCCTTTCGAATGGGGGACAAGACCCTCTACGACACATTCGCCCGGGGCGTCACCCTCGTGCAGCCCCAATCGCTGTATCCGGATGTCAATATGGGACTCACCGCGGAGAACGTGGCCCAGATGTACAACATAACAAGGGAAGAGCAGGACCGCTTTGCCCTGGACAGCCAAATGAAATACAAGGCCGCCGCAGCAGCCGGTAAATTCAAAGAAGAGATCCTTCCCTTCGAGGTGGTGGAGCGCAAGACGTCTTTTCTCTTCGAAACAGACGAGCATCCCAAGCCGGACACGACCCTGGAGTCCCTGGCCAAGCTGAAGCCCGCGTTCAAGAAGGACGGCAGCGGCACGGTGACGGCCGGCAACGCTTCGGGCATGAACGACGGCGCTTCCGCAGTGGTCGTCATGTCGCAGGAAAGGGCCGATGAACTGGGGCTGCAACCTTTGGCGGAAATCGTCAGCATGGCCAGCGCCGGCGTAGATCCCCGCCACATGGGCCTTGGACCGGTGCCTGCGGTGCGCAAAGCGCTGGAAAAAGCGGGCCTGACCCTGGAAAACATCGATTTGTTCGAGCTGAACGAAGCCTTCGCAGCCCAGAGCCTGGGATGCCTAAAAGAACTGGGCATGGACAGGGGCAGCGAACTGTATCAGCGCGTCAACGTGAACGGAGGAGCCATCGCTCACGGTCACGCCCTGGGCAACAGCGGCACCCGTTTGCTGACTACTTTGATCTACGAAATGAAGCGCCGCAAGGCCCTGTATGGACTGGTGACCTTGTGCATCGGCGGCGGCATGGGCACTGCGCTGATCATCCGGAATATCCTGTAAGCTTCTGAAAGAGAGGAAGAGAAGATGACAACGAAGAAGGTTGGCGTAGTCGGCGCCGGGATGATGGGCGCGGAGATCGCCCTGTGCTTTGCGAAGAAAAAAATGCGGGTGGTCCTTTCCGACGTGACGCCGGAGCTGGCCGCAAAGGGAAAAATCAAGCAGGAGGCCGTCCTGGATCGCAGCATCGCCAAGGGGAAATTCGCCCCAGAAGA
>CAZCTS010000064.1:0-7425 GCA_964501635.1 uncultured Oscillospiraceae bacterium
CAGGACCCGGGCCACGTCCCGCACGCAGGCTTTGGCCTTCAGCGAATTGAATGTGACGATCTGGGCCACGTGGTCCGCGCCGTATTTTTCGATCACGTAGTCGATCACTTCCTGACGTCTTTCCACGCAGAAATCCACATCGATATCGGGCATGCTGATCCGCTCGGGATTCAGAAAGCGTTCGAAAATCAAACCGAAGCGGATGGGGTCGATGTCGGTGATCTCCAGGGCGTAGGCCACGATGCTTCCCGCGGCGCTGCCCCGGCCGGGCCCCACCATGATCCCGTTGCTTTTGGCGTAGTTGATGAAATCCCACACGATCAGGAAATAGCCCACATAGCCCATCTTCTCGATCGTGGCCAACTCGTATTCCATGCGCTGCCAAAGTTCCGGTCCCGGTGTTTTGTAGCGCCGAACCAACCCGTCCCGGCAGAGCTCCCGCAGGTATTCCTGCTCCGTTTTCCCCTGAGGCACCTGAAAATCCGGAATGTGCAGCTCGTTGAAATTGAAGTGGAAATTGCACTGGTCGGCGATCACCTGGGTGTTGTCCACGGCTTCCGGCACAGAGGCGAACAGGTCCCGCATCTCCTTTTCCGATTTCAGATAAAACTCATCGTTGGGGAACCGCATCCGCTCCGTGTCGCTGAGAGATTTCGCCGTCTGGATGCAGAGAAGGATATCGTGGGACCGGGCGTCTTCCCGGTTGACGTAGTGCACATCGTTGGTGGCCACCAAGGGGATCCCGGTTTCCTTGGACAGGCGAAGCATATCGGAAAAAATCCTTTGCTCCTCCGGCAAGCCCTGGTCTTGAAGCTCCAGATAAAAATTGTCCTTCCCGAAAATATCCAGAAGGGCCAGGGCTTCCTGCCGGGCCCCTTCGTAGCGCCCCTCCATCAGCTCGGACTGGACTTTCCCCGCAAGACAGGCGGAAAGCGCGATCAGGCCTTTGCTGTGGGCCCGCAGCAGTTCGTGGTCCACCCGGGGCTTGTAGTAAAATCCCTCCGTATAGGCTGCGGAGACCAGTTTGATCAGGTTTACATAGCCTTCCATATCTTTGGCCAGGAGCACCAGATGGCCCTGGTTTTTGTCATAAACCCCCTCTTTGTCGAATCGGGTCCGTGCGGCGGTGTAGACTTCGCAGCCGATGATAGGCTTGATCCCGGCTTTGTGGGCTTTTTCGTAGAATTCCACCACGCCGAACATCACCCCGTGGTCGGTGATGGCCAGGGATTTCATGCCCAGCTCCTTGGCTCTGGCTACGACTCTGTCGATCTGCGCCGCGCCGTCCAGCAGGCTGTATTCCGTATGTAAATGAAGGTGGGTAAACCCCATGCCGTTCTCCTCACTAAATGGGCTATATGGTCCTTTATCGAGAATTTATTGTATCACAGATCTTGGCGCTCTTCCATTCTTTCCTTGCAATACAGGGCCGCTTCGATATAGAATGACAGCATGCCCGAGAAAGGAAACCATCGCTATGAAACTGGACCACGAACAGTCGAATCTGTATTCTCTGCAGCTGGACCCCTCCCAGCTGAACCCCAATGGGATCCTGAAACCCCAGTCTTACCAAGCGCTCTATTGCGAACTGGTGGAGCGGCATCTGTCCGCCTACGATGCCGGGAGCGATAAAATCATGGAATATGGGGTGGCCTGGGTGCTCATCTCCCTGTCCGTGGACGTGCTCAATTCCAAAATTCCGCCGGGGATCCTCCAGGCGAAAACCTGGAAATCCGGTCGAAAAGGTCCATATTTTAGAAGGGATTTTATATTTTACACGAAAGAGGGAGAGGTTTGCTTCCGGGGCACTTCCTACAGCGTGCTCCTGAACCTGGAGACCAGAAAAGTCAGCCGGGACAGACAGGTCCCCTTTTTTGCCCTGACTGCAGACGAAGAGCCCCTCACCCAGGGCCACCCCTCCTGGAAGCAAGCCTACGGACAAAACGGCGATCTCATCGCAGATCGTTTGTCCCTGCGGGCGACGAGAAAGGTGGAAAACAGTTTTCTGGATCTGCTGGGCCACGTGAACAACATCCGCTACGGAGAATTTGTCTACGACGCGATGACCGGCGAGGAGGCAAAACGCCTGGCAAGCCTTCGGCGCTTGGAAATATACTTTGCCGCGGAGCTGCGCCAGGGAGATTCTTTCTCCGTTTTTGCCGCGGAAGCGGAGGGCCGTTTATTTTTCAGAGGATGCAAGGAAGCAAGCGGGGACACTTCCTTCGATATGGTGCTTTCCCTAAGGTGAGCAGCCCCATGGACCCTGAAATGAGAAAGGCCTCCGATGCTTCGGAGGCCTCTTCGCTGTCTTGGATTAATAGTTCAGCCGGCGATAGTAGCGGCGGATCTCCATGGGATGGCAGTTGATTTTTTCCAAGTGGGCATCGATGCGGTTGGTCACGGCATGCAGCACCAGATGGGAGATATCGCCCCGATACTGGGGGCTGATCCCTGTCAGAGGGTAGTCCTTGGTGTCGATGATCGTGCCCCGGCCGCAGATCCTGGGGAGAAACTTCGCAACGCGTTCGCTCAGGCTCCGCTGGGAGTCCTCGCCTACAAACACGGTCACCGCAGTGTCCCGGTCCACGATTTCCAGCATGCCGTGGAAGAATTCGGCGGAATGGATGGATTTGGTCCGGATCCAGTGCATCTCCTCCCAATAGCACATCGCGTAGGAATAGGTGGCGCCGTACTGGTTGCCCGCGCCCACGAAGTAATGGATCGGATCGTCCTTGTGCTCCCCGGCGAAGCGGAGGCCGAATTCGTCGGCCTGCTTTTCCGTTTCCACCAGGGCTTCGGGCAGATATTGGTCGAACTGGGCGTACATGGCCTCGTACTCGTCAAATTCCCCGGCATTGTACATCAAGCGGTCCGCAGCCATAAAAAACTTCAGCTGCTCGTTCCCGGGGTATGCGATCTCCCAGTCCACCATTTTGGCTAGTTCTGTGGTCTCCACATCGATAAAGCCAAGGACTTTCGAACCGGCCTTTTGCACTTTTGCCACGCCTTCCAGCATTTCCGATGTGCTCCCGGTCACCGAGGAGATGATGGTGAGGGTGCCTTTCCCTACCCGCTTGTTTCCGGTCGTCAGGTATTCGGCCGCATTTTCGACCATCACATCCAGAGCGGTCCGCTCTTTCATGTGGACTGCGGTCTGCAGGCACGAGGCGTAGGTGCCGCCGATCCCCAGGAGAAGGATATTTTGATATCCTTCCCTGCAGATGGCGTCCACGATCTCCTCGATCTTGCTCCGAAGCGCCAGAGCGCCTCTCACGCTGTCGATCTGTTTTTTCTCGTCAAATTTCAGCAAGTTACTCTCCCACCTTCAGCTTCTGATAGTAATCGTTGTAAATCGTGATAGCTTCGCCCACGTCTTCCTGGAAAAACACGTTCTGCTTGTAGTTGAAGTCTCTGGCCGGATCGTTTCGATAGGTGTCGGAAGCGGCGGCCACCGCTGCGTCGTTGGGGCAGGAGTACGGGAACTCTTCCAGATTGGCTGCCATCACTTCGGGCGCGCAGATGTAGTTCAGGAATTTTTCCGCCAGATCCACATGGGCGGCGCCCTTGGGGATCACGTAGAGGTCGAAGCCCAGCTGAACCGGGTCGCTCTCGAAGGGCGCGATCACCAGGTTGTTGTTCTCGCCCAGTTCGGACATGGCCCAGGAGGCGTTGCCGTCGTAGGTGAAGATGACGCTGACGGTGCCGTTGGTGATGTTCAGTTCGGTGCCGCCGTAGGCCACCACGTTATCGTTGTACTTGACCAGCCATTCATAGGCTTCGGCGATCTCGGATTCCGTGGTGGAGTTCGGATCGTAGCCCAGTGCAACCAGCGCGATGGGGAACAGGTTCCTGGCGCCGTCCACGGAGCCGATCTGCCCTGCAAGCGCCGGATCGATCAAGTCGTTGTATCCTGTGATTTCAATGGGACACTTTTCGGTGTCATACACCACATAGATATAGTTCATCAGATACGGCACACAGTATTCCTTTGCCGCCCAATAGGCTTCGTTGATGTTGGCCGTGGCGTTGGGAACGTTGTCAAAATTGATGGCCTGCACGTAGTCGCCGGCTACAAGGGATTCCATATAAGCGTCGCAGGTCATGATCAGGTCGTATTCCTGTCCGCCGCCCGCCGTGAGCTTCGTGATGGCGTCCGCATTGTCGCTCATATAAGAAAGATTGACTTTGCAGTTGTTTTCCGCTTCGAAATTCGCAATGAGCTCATTCGATATGTACTCATTCCACATATAGATATTCAGCTCCGTGCTGGCTTCGGGCACTTCGCCGCCGCCACCGCCGCCGCAGGCTGCCAAAGAGACCGCCAGCACCAGCATCAGCAAGACTGCTACCACCTTCTTGAAATTCATAAATTTACCTCCTTCTTTCTGCGTTTTTTCAACGCACGCTTTACGTAATTATTCAAAACCATCGCAATTACGATGATCAGAATCATAAGAGTGGTCAGGGCGTTGGCGTCGGGGGTGACGCCGCTGCGGCTCATGGAAAGGATCAGCACCGGCAGCGTGGATTGCTTGGCGCCGGCCAGCATGTTGCTCATGACCACGTCGTCGATGGAAAGGGTAAAGGACAAAAATGCGGCGCTCATGACGCCGGGCATGATGCTGGGCAGCGTCACCCGAAAGAAAGTCTGCACCCGGTTGGCCCCAAGATCCATGGAGGCTTCCTCCAAGCTGTTGTCGTCCCCGCTGATCCGCCCCTTGATGGTGACCACCGCATAGGGAATGCAGAAGGTGCAGTGGCCGATCAAAATGCTTCCCATGCCCAGGCGGATGCCGACGGTCATAAAGACGACCAGGATGGCCACGGCCAGAACGATCTCCGGCACGATGATGGGGATGTAAAGCATCTGGTTGACGAAGCGTCTTCCTTTGAATTCAAACTTCTTGAGCCCTAGGGCTCCGATGGTGCCGATCGTGACCGAAATCAGCGTGGCCAGGATCGCGATGATGACCGAATACCACAGGCTGTCGGTCAAAGCGTCATTTTTGAACAGTTCCCCGTACCACTTCGTGGTGAAGCCTGCCCAATAATAGTTGTTGCGCTGATCGTTGAAGGAAAATGCCATCATGACGAAAACGGGAATGTAAAACACCGCATAGATCAGCAATGCGTAGAGGTCGGCCAGGATTTTGAAGGACTTTTTCTTTTTTGCCCGCTGCGTCATGGCCATCTACACCACCTCCATCTCTTCGATGCTCGTGACCCGGGTATAGAGGAAGATGAGCAAGCCCGTGATCGCGATGAGCAGGCAGGACAGAGCGGCGCCCAGAGGCCAGTTTCGGATCATGCCGAATTGGTTTCGGATGATGCTGCCGATATACAGCACCTTCCCTCCGCCCAGCATGTCCGGAACGGTATAGACGCCCAGCGAGGGAATGAACACCAGGATGATCGCCGAGAATATTCCCGGGAATGTGAGAGGCAGGGTGATTTTGCGGAAGGTGGTCCGGGGGTCGGCCCCCAGGTCGGCGGAGGCTTCCAGCAGCGACTTGTTGAGCTTTTCGATGGAACTGTACATGGGCAGCACAGCAAAGGGCAGCATGCTGGTGATCATGCCCAGCGCCACGAGTTCGTCGGTGTAGACAAAGCGGACCGGTTCCGATGTTATGCCGGAACTCTGCAAAAAGTTGTTGACCGGGCCGCTGGTCTGGAAAAGGAGAAGCCAGCTGTTCAGCCGCATCAGCGTATTGGTCCAGAAGGGGATCATGATCAGCGTGATGTACTTTGCGGCCTGGTCCTTGGGCTGCTTGGCAATATAGTAGGCGAAGGGATAGCCCAGGGCCAGGCAGGCCAGGGTGGTCCCCGCCGCCACTTTCAGGGACTTGGAGATGACATTGAAGTAAGTGCTGTCCAAAAGCGTCAGGTAGCTCTCCATGGACGGGTCGTAGACCACATCGCCGAAAATCCCCCGGGACATGAAACTGATAAAAATGATGAAGAACATCGGGATCGTGACGAAAAGGATCATCCACACCGAGACCGGGCCTGCCATGGCCAGAGCCGGGAGCCTATTTTTCTTCTTCATATCGCTCCTCCGCTTTCGTTCCCCACTTGATGGCAACGGCTTTTGAGGGTTTCCAGGACAAATAAACGCTGTCTTGGGGCTGAACGCTGTGGTCCTGCTCAAATCGGGAATACTTGATCTCCTGGCCGTTTTTCATCTCGACGGCGGTTTTGACCACAGTGCCCAGATAGATGAAGTCCTTGACGCGGCCCGGCAGGTCGAAGCCTTCCACCGGCTCTTTGGAGAATTCCACATATTCCGGGCGGATCGATATGTGGAGTTCTTCGCCCGGAGCGAAACCCTCCCCCAAAACCGAAAGCGAGCCAGCCTCCGTTTCAACCAGGAGCAGATCCCCTCGGATCTCCCGCACCTTGCCGTCGAACAGGTTGGACTCTCCGATAAATCCTGCCACAAAGCGAGTTTTTGGATAATCGTAGATATCGGTGGGCGTGCCTAGCTGATCGATGACCCCTTCCCGCATGACGGCGATCCGGTCGCTCATGGTCAGGGCTTCCTCCTGGTCGTGGGTGACGTAGACAAAGGTGATGCCCAGGCGCTTTTGCAGCCGCTTCAGCTCCACCTGCATCTGTTTGCGAAGCTTCAGATCCAGGGCGCCCAGGGGTTCGTCCAGGAGCAGCACTTTTGGATTGTTGATCAGGGCCCGGGCGATGGCCACCCGCTGCTTTTGTCCGCCGGACAACTCGTCGGGCTTCCTGTCCTCGTAGCCCTTCAGCTGGACCAATTCCAGCATGGCCTCCACCCGCTCTGCGATCTGGGCTTTGGGCACTTTGCGGATGGAAAGTCCGTAGGCGATGTTGTTGAAGACCGTCATGTGGGGAAACAAGGCGTAATTCTGAAAGACGGTGTTCACATCTCTCTGATAGGGTTCCTTGTTCTCCACGCTTTCTCCCTGGACCAGGATTGTGCCCTGAGAGGTTTCCTCGAATCCGGCGATCATGCGGAGCGTGGTGGTCTTTCCGCAGCCCGAGGGACCCAGAAGCGTCAGGAACTCTCCCTCCAGGATCTCCAGGTTCATATCCCGCACCACTGCGTTTTTTCCGAAATTTTTGTGCACTCCTTGGAGCGACACGATGGAATCAGACATATTTCCCTTTGGCCTCCAGCTTATCGCGGCGATGAATTGAACAAGTTTACTATACCAAATCGTTATATATTATTCAATGCCTAAGCTGCAGGAATTAATTAAAACCATTAATTTCAACGCATCTTGATTGATTACACTTTCTGCCGGTATGACAGGATCACCATTCTGCTCTGATCCAGTTGCCATAAATACTATACCAGTTTGTGCTAGATTGCCTTTGACGCCCGCCTGCGAAAGAGATATACTGAAATAAAAAAAACAGTCCGCCAATGGGGAGAAAGCCCTTGATCTTATG
>CAZCTS010000065.1:0-5124 GCA_964501635.1 uncultured Oscillospiraceae bacterium
CACCTTGCCCACCGGATAGGAATATTTCTCCCGGTTGACGGCAACGCCAAGCAAACTTCCCGCTGCAGCGATGTGGTATTGCGGCGCCTGTTCACAAAAGTATTAAAGAGAGGTGAGCACCCGCTCCGCAGACTGGATCTCGTCGAAGAGGATCAGGGTTTCGCCCGGAAGGATCCGTTCCCCGGAAAAGGCCTCCACCACGAAATGATTAAGTTGTCAAAATAAATCACAATATCGTGACTTTTTTTGATGACTTAATCGAATTTGCCTGTTTTTGGGATTTGCGGGAGCTTACCGGCGCCGGACCAGGTCGCGCAGCATGGAGAGCTCTTCGATCTTCAGGAGCCTCAGGAGGAGGAGGTAGGCCAGGGCGGCCGCAGCCACGGCCAGGAGAAGGGACGGGGTGACGGGCAGGGCGAGGCGGCCCAGGCCGGTGTAGACAGGCCAGGAAAGGGCCACGGCGGCCAGGGCGGCGGCTATGATCCTGGCGGCCTTGGCCCCGCTCTCAATCACTCGGACTTCCGGGTGCTTTTTCTTTAGAAGGCCCAGGAGCAGGGCGGTGTTCAACAGGGCGGCGATGCTGGTGGCCAGGGCCAGGCCCCGCTGCTGGAGGGGTCCCACCAAGGCCAGGTTCAGGACGATGTTGCACAGGGCCGCCGCGGCGCCGGCTATCACCGGGGTCTTCATGTCCTGCCGGGCGTAGAAGATCTTCACCAGCAGGGCGTTCACCGCCACGAAGACCAGCCCCGGGGCGTAGAACTGGAAGGCGCCCACCGTCAGCTCCGTGGAGGCCTGGTCGAAGGCGCCCCGCTCGTACACCAGCCGGATCACCGGCTCGCTGTAAAGGGCCGCGCCCAGGGCGAAGGGGGTGGAGAGGATCAGGGCGATGGAAAAGCCGGCCGAGGAGGCCCGGTTGAAGCGCTCGTCAAGCCCCGCGGACTGGGACCGGGTGAGCAACGGGTAGATGATCGTCACCACCACCGAAATGGTCAGGGTCGTGATCATGTTCACCAGCAGGTAGCCGTAGTTCAGCGCCGACACGCTGCCCGTGGCCAGGCCCGAGGCCAGCATCTTGTCCACGAAGGTGTTGATCTGGTTGACGGTGCTGCCGACAAACACCGGCACCGCCAGGGCCACGATGCGCCCGGCCGCCTGGCTCAGCTTCCCCGACAGATCCCAGCGAAACCCCTTCTCCACGGCGAACACGGCCAAGGCCGCAGTCCGGAGGATGGTGCCGATCAGCAGGCCCAGGGCCAGCAACCGGTAGTCCATATAGGAGCTCACCACGATGGCGGCCAGCACGAAGCCGCTCTGCAGGTACCCGGCCAGCACGGGCTTTAAAAAGCTGTCGTTATACTGCAGATAGGACTCCAGCAGCCCCGCGGCGGCGTTGAACACGATGTAGAAGAAGGTGACCCGCAGGTAGAAGGCCGTCATGGCGGCGGTCTTCGGGTCAAACCCGGCGGCGAAGACCCCCACCAGCTGCTCGGCGAAGAGGATGCCCAAAACGGCGGACACAAAAGCGATCCCCCCGGACAGGGCGATCGCCTGGCTGGTAAAGCGGTTGCCGCTCCCCCGCCCTTCCTTTTCCATGATATCCGAAAAAAGGGGCATGTAGGAGACGGCCATGGATGTAAAGACGCCGGCAAACAGGATGCCCGGGATGGCGCCGGCCATCACGTAGGCGTCGGTGATGGGACTGGTCCCGAAGAAGCCGGCCAGGAACACCTCCCGCAGGAAGCCCAGCAGCTTGGTCCCCAATGTGAGCGCCGCCATCAGGGCGGCCGTCCGGGCGGCGGTGCGCATCAACGCTTCGCCCCGCCCGCAGTATATTTAGTTCGTTTGACGTCCATGCTTCCACCTTCCGGCCCGAAGGCCGGCGGGCACTCCCGCGGCCTTTGCGCCTCTGCACCATCATAGAAAGAAAACGAAAGCCTGTCAAGGCCGGCGCCGTTTCTCCGGCCGGCGATCCGGGCGCCGCCCTCGGGCCGGATCCTGCGGGTCGCGGCTCCTGTTCGAGGGCCAGCGGGCCGGTTTGTCCATTTTCCGGCCGCCGGCGGTCTGCTCGTTTTCTGGCCGCCGGCCCGGGCGCGTGCGTTTTCGGCCCGCCGGATGGCACGAGAGGAACCATATGGTTCCTGCGGCGCTGCTTTGGGCGCCGATTCTGCGCCGCAGCGGGCCGGCGCGCTGTGCTCAAACATAGAATCCCGGCCGGCGCTTGGCAAAGGACTTCCGGGCTCCCGGGCGCCGGCCGCACCGCCCTCTTTTTCGTATAGGAGGAAAGCGTAGGGTAAAAGTTATACAGGAAACCCGTATAGCAGGGTTTCCTGTATAACTTTTGACTGATATAAAGTCTTCGGAAGCCCCGGCGGGCCTGGGAAGTCGTCTGAGAGGTGTAATGCAGTGTAATTTTATACAGGAAAGACCGGAAAGCGAGGTTCCTGTATAAATTGGGTGCAAAAAGGCCGTCGCAGGGCTTCAAGGAGCGCTGCGACGGCCGAAAGGAGCAAAATAAGATGGATGCCCGGAGGGCTGGACGGACGCCGCTTGCCCGGCGGCGGGCCGGAGGCCAAACGAGCGCCGGCGGACCGGAGGCCGAACTCAGCAAGGGCCCTGGCGACCGAACGCCTTACAGGCTGATCCGGTAGGTGCCCACGCCGGTGGCGTACTGGAAGTCCTCCAGGGCCAGGGCCAGGTCCGTCATCGCGCCGATCACCAGGATCTTGGACTGGTTGTAGGCCACTTCCGATTCCTGGAGTTGGGCCAGGGTCTTCATGCCGGCGTTGTAGCTGATCTGGGCGATGCGCAGGCCTTCCTTGGCCAGGTCCGAAGTGCTGGTGGCGGCCAGAGCCGCCATGTGCTTCTGGGCCAGGGCCATGTACTTGAGCAGCACGTCGGCCCGGATCCGGTCGTGGATGGTGTCGGCGGTCTGCTTGGCGGTCAGGTAGGCCACCTCCTGCTTCTTGAAACTGGAGGACAGCCGGTTCATGGTCAGCTTGGCGTTGGTAAAGGTGACCTCCTGGATCTGCAGGGCGAACAGGGCGCCGCGGATCTCGTTGCGCATGGACAGGGCCGAGGTGACGGAGGCGGAAAGGTCCACGCCGGGCAGGGCCGGAATCGCCAGGTCTCCTTTGAGCGTGACGGCCTGCAGCAGCGGAAGGCCCATCTCCATGTTGAAGTTCATCAGGGCTCCGCTATAGCCTGTCTGTGCCTCTCCAAGGGCCTTTTTCGCCCCTGTGAGCGCGTTTTGCGCCGTGAGCAGGTCCAACTTCGACGCGGCGCCCAAATTGAAGCGTTTCTGCACATTTCCCAGGCTCAGCTGCTTGACGGCCAGGTCTTCCTTGGCCACCCGGTAGTACTCCTGGGCGGAGAAGGTGCTGTAGAACAGGTCCACGGCGCCCTTGCGGATGCTGTTCAGCTCGGCCTGGTGGTTGGTCTCCAGGTTGTCCCGGGCGAAGTTCTTCGTCAGCTCCGTCAGCTTGGCCGTCAGCGAGGCGGGGGCCGCCAGCTGCAGGTTGGTAAAGGCTTCTTTGTAGCCCCGGGCCATGGCCTCGTCGGAGCGCTTGTTGATCAGGGCCAGCTCGATGGCAGTGCCCGTGGCCAGCTTGTGGGCGATCACCGTTTCCAGGTCCATGGTGACGGCCGCTCCGGTAAAGACCACCTGATCCAGGGAGGGCGCCGGCAGGGTCGCCGCCGGCGGCGCCGCGATGGGCATGACGGCCTCCAGGCCGAAGACCGGGATCGTTGACCCGGCCGCCAGGGCCAGGCTCAGCAGAAAGCTTGCAAATTTTTTCATGGGTTTTTCCTCGATCGCCGGGTTGCCGGCGGCTCTTTGTTTAAATGATCCCGTAGGTTGTGGCCGCCGCGGTGTCGTCCTTGTCGATCAGGACAAGGACCACCGCAACGCCTGCGTAGTCGCTGTTCAGATCCCAGGCGCGCGCGTAGTCGCCGGCCTCGATGGCCGTTGTGGAAACGCTGCGGAAAGTATCCAGCACATTGCCTTCGAAGACCGCTTCGTAGCACTTGACCGCGTCCTTGGCGTAGGCGAAGTCCGCCAGGGCGGCGCCTGTCACGGTGAGGCGTTCGTTTTTGTTGGCTGTGATCGCGCGGAAGGCGCCCACTCCTGCTCCGTCCGCCGTCAGCTCCGCGTAGCGGGTCAAGCCGGCCAGGGATGCCTCCTGAACGCTGCGGACGATGCCGTTGTTCATGCGAAGGGCGTACAGGGAGCCGTCAAACTTGCCGCCGGGCATAAAGCCGGCCGCGGTGACGTCGCCCAGATCGCCGCTCTGCAGATAGTAGACTTCGCCGCCCATCAGGAACTCCACCTCGTCCACCGCGTCGCCCTTGGCGTTCAGCACGGAGGCCACCTTCAGAGGAAGGCCGATGGCCCGGCCGCTAAAGCTGGCCAGCGCCCCGCTGCCCGGTTCCGGGGACGGTTGCTGGGGCTCGGTTTCCTGGACCCAGTGGTCCCGGATGGCCTGGGCCTTGACCGCGGTGATCAGCGCCACGTCGCCCCGGGTGGCCGGCGCGTTGGCTTCCCAGACTTCCAGCGGCGCGGTGAGTCCCAGCTCCTGGGCCTTGGCAAGATAGTTGGCCGGCCAGACGCCGCCCAGAGACTCGTCCGTGTGCCCAAGGGCCCGAAGGAGCATGGTGATCGCCTGGGCGTAGGTGACGGGCAGGGCCGGTCCGAACTGTTGGGTGGTGATGCCCTTGATGATGTCCGCATTATAGGCCATGACGATCACGTTCTGGGCCCAGTGGCCTTGGGTGTCGGCAAAGGCGGGGTCCCGGAAGGGGTCAAACGTGGCCCGGTCGATGAGCCGCACGGCGACGGCGGCCATTTCCGCCCGGCTGATGGGCTGTTCCGGTCTGAACGTATTGTCTGCGTAGCCGGAAATGACATCCATCCGGATGAGCGCGGCTACAGCCGTTTCGTACCTGGTCCCCTGAATGTCCGTGAGCGCGGTCCCTCCGGCGGCTTCCGCCGCGGCCGCCGCCGGCGCCCCTGCGCCGAGGCCCGAAAAAACCAGTGCCAGGACCAACAATATGGTTGTGATCTTTTTCATCTTTCTCCCAATCCTTTCTGTTTCGTAATCGTGCCATTGATTATACACTTTTCCCGCA
>CAZCTS010000065.1:5224-7421 GCA_964501635.1 uncultured Oscillospiraceae bacterium
CCGGCGGCGCCGTCGCCCAGGTGGGCGGCGTATTCTCCGCTGTGGACCACCTCGGACTGAACAAGCGGATAGAGGCCGCTTTCTTCCACATTCCAGCCTTCGAAGTCTCCTGTCTCGAAGCCGCCGTTGAGGAAGTTTTCTCCCAAGTCCATCTCTTCGACCAGGATATCGTAGCGGCCTACGGAGTATTCCGTGACTGTTGCTTCTCCATAATCCAGTTCGTAATACTGGTCGTAATGCATCACTTGAACATAGTAGATGCCGCTTGCCGTGCAGGACCAGAGTACGCAGGAATCTAAATCGATATAGTCGTCATTTTCACCAAGAACCTCGGTTGCATCCGAGTCGTACAGGTACATGTACGTATCCATACAAAGTTCATCCTCTGCGTCCGGATACAGATTGAGCGTCGAGATCCGATACAACTGATCCGCTTCCGCCGTAAAAGAGAACCAATCCACGTCGGTCTCGGGCATGATCCAATGGTGCGCCTGGATCTGTCCGAGCTCAAGGGACACGGCCGCTTCCGACGTGTTGTTGGGCTCGCCCAGATCGGTGGATTCTATCTCTACAAACACGGTGCCGGCAAACGGAAGGTAGTCGCCGCTTTCGGGCAGGAAGATCACATAGGCGGTCATCCCCTCCAGGCCGGGATATTCCTCTTCGGGGATGTAATATTCGTCCCAGTATTCAAAGGTGCCGGGGACCGGTACTCCGTCGACAGCCACAGCGCCGCCCTCCAGCGTGGCTTCCGCCAGGGTCTGCCCCAGGGCGATCGCAGCAGGTACGGGCATTTCGATCCCCAGAGGGATGGAATTAAATTCTTCGGCGTTCCACTGCCATTTCAGGAAAGGATAGCCCTCGTTGTCCTGCAGGTTGGCGGCCCAGACATTCTGGAAGTCCCAGGCCGGCAGATCCAGCCCGCGGACCAGTGTTTCCATTTCTTTGAAGTTCAGGGGATTCCGCAGCTCTTCAGCCTTGGCGCTGTAGACGCCCTCAAAATCCGAGGGATCCATCAGACTCCAGTCTTCCACCTCGTCTTCAAGGTAGAAGTTGGCCATAAACTCGGATTCTTCATATTCATCGCTGTCTTGACCCTCGTCGTAGCCGCAGATCTGGTAGGGGACCTCGAGCCTTAGGCTGTCCACATTATAGTTGTACACATCGCCCACATTGTAGTTGAAGCGGAGGGTGGCCTCCTGGGCGTAGCCCACGATGCCGCCATAGAAATCGTAGCTGGAGATGGACCCGTTGTTGTAGCAGTTTTCCACGACGCCGTTGGTGGAGCCCACGATGCCGCCAGTGGCAAAGCACAACCCGCCAACCGAGCCGGTGTTGAAGCATTCGGAAATAGTCCCGGTGCTGCCGCCGGCGATGCCGCCGAACTTGATGGGGAAATCCACCACAGCCAGCAGGCTGGTGTCCACGTCCACGAATCCGTAGTTCGCGCATTGATGGATGAAGGCCGGCGAATCCTTTCCGTTGATGTACTCCACTTCCTCGACCTCGTGCGAATAGCCGTTGCCGCCGGCGATGCCGCCCGTATAGGCCCAGCCAAGGATGTAGCCTTCGTTTTCGCAGCCCTGGATCCGGGCTTCCAAAACTCCGTCGGACGCATGGACCGAAGCGGCCTCGATCAGATCATCCTCCTCCGCATAGTTGCTGCCGGCGATGCCGCCCACGTACTGAATGCCCTGGACCTGCGATGAGTTGACGCAGTTTTCGATCAGGCTCACATCGTTGCGCCCCACGATGCCGCCCACCCGGGTCTCGCCGAAAACACCTGCGGAAACGAAGGAAGCCTCCACATTGGTGGGTTCGACAGTGCTGATGCTCGTGACGCCGCTCACTGCGCTTTCCCGGCTGTAGCCCGCAAGAGCGCCCACATAGTCGGTGCCCTGCACAGAGGCGTCCCGAAGCTCTACATTTCCCACCTCTGCCAAGTACAGCACCCCGAAGAGGCCGCAGGCATAGTCGAAGTACTCGGATTCATCCAGCTCCACCACGTCCGGCCTGTAGATGTACAAGTCTTTGATTATCTTGTTGTTTCCGTCGAAGGTTCCCGTAAAATAGGGTTCCTCCTCCTCCACCTGGCTGGCGTGGAAGTCGCTGCTCAAGGCATTGGCTTCTTCCTGATAGAACTGCCCCACAGGCTCCCATCCGCCCTCTTTTTCGCTGACCGTCTGGGCATAGCCCT
>CAZCTS010000066.1:0-7366 GCA_964501635.1 uncultured Oscillospiraceae bacterium
TCCATGAGCACGTCGGTCATCTCGTTGCCCCGCTCGCCGCAACCGATGTAGACCACGATGTCCGCGTCCGCCCACTTGGCCAGCTGATGCTGGACCACGGTCTTTCCGCTTCCGAAAGGGCCCGGCACGGCGGCCACGCCGCCTTTAGCGATGGGGAAAAGCGTGTCGATGACCCGCTGGCCGGTGATCATGGGCATCTCCGGCACCAGTTTTTCTTTGAAGGGCCTGCCCCGCCGGACCGGCCACTTCTGCATCATGGTCACATCCACGGAACGGCCGTTTTCGTCCTCCAGAACGCACACCGTGTCTTCCACGGTGAAGCTTCCTTTTTTGATCTGGGTCACTTTTCCGCTCATGCCGATGGGCACCATGATCCGGTGGACCACGGTGACGGTTTCCTGCACGGTGCCGATCACATCCCCGGTCTGGATCATGTCACCCATTTTTACGGTGGGTTCAAAATCCCACTTTTTATCTCTGGGGAGCGCCTTGACGTTGATGCCCCTTTTGATGTTGGGTCCCGACATTTCCAGCATGGCGTTCAGGGGACGCTGAATGCCGTCGTAAATATTTTCGATCAGTCCCGGTCCCAGTTCCACAGAAAGCGGCGCACCGGTGGTGACCACTTCCGCGCCGGGGCCCAGGCCCGCTGTCTCTTCGTAGACCTGTATGGAGGCCCGGTCCTCGTGCATTTCGATGATCTCACCGATCAGACCGTCTTTCCCCACGCGAACCACGTCGAACATGTCGGCGTCCTGCATTCCGTCGGCGATGACCAAAGGCCCGGAGACCTTGACTATTTTCCCTTGTTTCACTGTTCGTTTCACCCGCCTTTTCTATTCTTGATTCCCGTAGATAATGTCCACGCCCACGGCACGCTCCACAGCTTTTTTGGACCGTCCCACGCCAACCCCGTAGCTGCCGTCCATTCCGGGAATGGGAATGATGGCCGGCAATTGCGAATCCCTGTGTTTATCAAACTCCTGGGACATATCTCTGCAATAGTTTTCCGTAATATACAAAATCGCATACTCTTCTTTGTCGACCAGCATGCGAAATGTTTCCTTCGCTCTTTCCAGATCCGCGCAGGGAAACACAGACAGGCCCACGGCCAGAAAGCCCGCAACGCTCTGTTTGTCGCCGATCACTCCGATTTTATACATAGGTCCTCCTTATTTTGGCGACCAGCTGCTCAGAGGGGAGGCCCTGCTCGATGGCGGAGAGTATGATCCGGATCAGCCGAACTTCGCCCTCCATGGCGATCAGGTAGGCGACGGGGATCTCCAGCCCTGCGGAAACATAGCGAGCCTGGATCGCATACTCCATGATCGCATCGTCGCACAGGCGCTCCAGCTCTGTGAACCGTCCGGTGTCGGCCAGCTGCTTGCCACCCTTTTCCATGACCTCCTGGAAGTTGTGGTAGGAGGAAAGCTTTTCGGAAAAGTGGACATAATCTTCGTCGAAGCCTCCGACGAAGACGCTTTCCGCAATATTTCCGCCAGGGAGGAACACCTTGTTGAAGGCGACCCAGTCCCGGTTCATCTCCCGGAGCCTGGCAAAGGTCTTCAGGTTGATGCTGTCGATGAGGAGCATCACATACCCGACCAGATACTGGCAGCCGGTTTTTTCGGCTTCCTTTTTCATTTCCAGGTAACAAGCCCTGTCAAGAATAAAGTCGATATGCTGGGGATCCCGGCACTTGGCGAAGTCCTCCAGTGCGTACTCCACGGAGCTCTTCATGTACGAAGACATGGACAGGAAGTCCCGCTCTTTGATCATGCGCGCCAGGCTTTCCTTCGGGATGGTCCCGATATCCACCAGGGCGTCCGACGGGTTGACTTCCGCCATTTCGCCCTTGATCAGCGCCTTGATGTTCTGGTAGTCGTATTGAAGCAGCATGGCGTTCAGGGCATCCTTTTGGGGCAGCATCACGATCACTGCCCTGTAGGCTTCCGCCAGTTCCCTGGACAGCAAGATGTCCGTGGTCGCGCATTCCGATCCTCTGAAGCCTTCTTCGATCGAATAGCCGAAATCTCCCAGGACCCTGACGGCTTCCTGGACCGATTTTGCGCAAAGCATCCTGGAGATCCCCTTTGCGTCCAGCAGACGTCGCTCCTTGCTGCGAACGTAGGCGGATACATATACATAATCTCTGCTGTTGTAATGCAAGATAGCGTCTCCTTTCCCGCAGTACTGTCCGGGCTATCCGAAAAGCGCGGAAACCACAGCCGGCATAACGTCTTCTTTGATGGAAGACATCATCATCTCCAGCGTCGAATCGATTTCGATGCGCCCGTTGATGTGCATAAAACCGCCCGCCGCGTCGATGGTCTTTTCCGAGAGCGTAAACCGTCCGCCGCCCTGATTGACCGCAGAGATCAGCTGATCGCCGATGGTCTGCCGGTCCCGCCGGTTGAGGGCGATCTGGCCCTCGTTGACGCCGATCTCCCGGATCTTCCGCGCAAGAAGCTGGATGTACTGTTCCCGGGGAAGCTCCTGGATCTGCTTGACGGCTTCCGTAAAACAATCCGAGATCACGTCCTGCTTTGCGGTAAGCTTCATTTTGCGCGCTTCCAGGTTCGCGGAGGATTCCCTGCGGGACTTGATCCTGAGGGCGTCCATGGCCGCCTTGGCCCGCGCTTCCCTGATTTTGCTTTCGCCGAGACGCTGGGCCTCGTAGATCAGCGCCCTGCTTTCCATCTTGCCCTTGTCGAATGCTCTTCTCGCATCCTCCTGTGCATTTTCCAGGATCTTTTCCTTGATTTGCTCAATGCTCATCGCAACCCTCGATTACTACAGTGTGATACCGTTCAGCATGAGGAACGAGGCCAGCAGCGCCAAAACGGCGTAGGTCTCGACCATGGCGGCATAGACCATGCCTTTTGCGATTTCCTCGGGACGTTTGCCGATCATCATGATCCCTGCGGCAGCGGTCTTTCCCTGGGCGATGGCGCTCAGCGTCCCCGTGATGAAAACGGGCAGCGAAGAGGTCAGGATGAGCGCGCCCTGCTGGAGGTTCAGCTCCATCATGCCGGCTCCCCCGATGACGCCGATCTTGTTCATGATCATGAATGCGATCAGAAGTCCGTAAATACCTTGTGTTCCGGGCAGCGCCTGAAGCAGAAGGGCCTGTCCGAATTTTGCGGGATCCTCCGCCGTGATTCCTGCCGCCGCTTCGCCCGCGATCCCGACGCCGATAGCGCTCCCGATCCCGGCCATCGCCGCGCAGGCAGCGCCGAGAAGTGCCAGAAAATTACCAGTGAGAAGTGTTTCCGCCGCTGTTGTTAATAATTCCATTACTGTTCCTCCTTAATAATTTTAATATATTTGGTATTTTCACAGAATGGCGCAAAATCCAATCCGCCACTCTGGTAAAATTTTCCGAAAAACTCCACGTATTGAAGTCTGCACGAGTGGACGAAAGAGCCCAGCGCGTTGATGGCAAAGTTGTAGGGGTGGCCGATGCAGAAGGCGATGATCATCAGGACCGCGCCCAGGATGGACGCGCCGCCCAGGGAGCCCAGGGTGTTGAAAACGGACGAGATGACCCCTGTGGCAAGACCCAGGGCCAGCAGCCTCGAATAGGACAGCACATCCGACAGGTAGCCGGTGATGCCGTAGAGGGAAGTGAGCCCCCCCGTGATCCGTCCTATCCCTTTTTTGTTGCGTCCCGCCGTCAGCGCGATCCCAAGGGCGCCGGCCACCGACATCCATTTGCCGATCGCCACCGTGACAGCCGGCAGCGCCGGCACCAGTCCCGCCCCCAGATAGAGGAGAAGGCCTATGATCAGAAGGTACCAGAAGCCCACATCGAAGAGGGCGTCCAGCGGGTGGCCGTCGCGGATCGACATGTAGCCGTTGAGGCCCATGGCCACAAAGATGTGGAGCAGCCCCAGCGCGTAGCTGAATATGAGGAGCTTCATCGGCTCTTCCACCGGGTTGAACCACAGGGTGGGGAAGTTGACGGTATGTCCGAAAAACGTGGAGGAGACCACCGTGACGATGTCGCCGAAAAAGCTTCCGAACATCATGCCCCAGAACAGCGTAAAAACACCGCACATGAAGAACATCTCGATGAGCTGCTTGACCATCCCTTCGAGTTTGAACTTTTTCTTGAGGAAGTAGGTGATGCCCATCAGGATGATCCCGTAGGCGGCGTCGGAGAGCATCATGCCGAAAAACAAGGCGTAGGGGAAGGCAAAGAAGGGCGTGGCGTCTATTCCCCAGTAATCCGGGTAGGCATAGAGCTTCGTGACGGATTCGAAGGGCGCGGACAGCCGGCCGTTCATCAGAAGAACGGGGGGCTGCTCGTCCTTGGCGGGGTCTTTGATCTCGAAATAACAGGTATGCTGCGCAAGCAAAGCTTCGATCTTCGCCTCCGCGATCCTGGGAAACCAACCCTCCATATAGAAGGTGCTGTCGGTGACCAGAAATTTTTCGCGGATGGCCGAGCAGTCCCGGCGCATGGCGATCTCGTCGCGATACAGCTTCAGCGTCGGCTCAAAATGCTGGTAGGTCTTGACCGCTTCCAAAGCCTCCGTCTTCTGGGCTTCGATGCCCTTGAGCTCTTCCTCCAGCGCCGCCAGCGCAGCGTCCACGGAGCCTTCCTGCACGGGAAGCGAGATGCGGTTGAACCCCAGATCCCGCAGCACGGTCTGGACCTCCTCCTGGGCTTCGGTGTGGAAAAGGACCGACAGGTAGTGCTGCTCGCTGTCGGTGTGGACGACCTCCGCGTCGGCGAACCTGGTTTTTTCCTCCAGGATCTTCAGAAAGTCGGCGCTGTCGTTTGCAGCGGGGATCACGCCCTGCCAGACCTGGGTCGACTTCGTCCGGTAGTGCTCCGCCGGCACATCGTAGCTCTTCCAGGGCATCAGGGACATTTTCCGGATGGCGGCCCGGTTCTCCGCAAGGAGGATATGGGCCATTTTCCGGGACAGCCGCGTCAGCTTGAGCATGCCGTGCCGGATATCATCCTCGTACTCCATCGTGTCGTCGAAGTCTTTCTTTGAGACACTCTTCCGCTCTTTGAACAAGGGCTTCTTTTTATCGCCGAACCGCTCGATCAGCCGGATGGCGCTGTCGACCCGTCCCAGTTCCGCGTCCCAGCGGGCCGCCGTTTTTCCGCCGTCGTCCTTTTTGACGATGTTTTTCCAGTTTTCGTCGGACAGCCTTGCGTCCTGCTCCGTTATCTGGACGACCCCAAGACTCATAAAATTCTTGATCAGGGCCTCTTTCTCCCGGGAAAGTCCGATAACAGCGAGTCTTTTCATCTTCGCGATCGCCACTATCCCACGATCCTTTCTACGATGAGCGAAACCGCCTTGTCCTTATTGCGGCACGCTTTTGACACGAGAAGATCACATTCCTTTTCCGCATCCAGAATGATCCTGTCATAGATGATCTTGGCCTCTGACTCGGCTTTGGCCAGGATCTCGCCGCAGGTCTCATCCTCGGTCTCCTTGGCTTTCTGGCTTACCTCCAGCACTTCCTGTCTGGCCTCTTCCATGAGCTTTTTTGCTTCCTCCGCAGCGCTTCTGCGGATCTCCAAAGCCTCTGCTTCTGCATCCTTGATTTCCAGCACTTTTTCTATTGCCAAGCGGATCTCCTCCTTTTTGCCCGAAAAATAGAACAGGAACGGAGGTTTGTTGCCTGTGTCCAGCCGCTTCCTTCCTGTTCTCTTTGCCTTCTGACCTATGCCGATCTTGTGAAAATTATAGCAAATAACCAGGGGGCTTGCAACAAAACATCCTCTGAATTCCAAATTCCGTTGATTTTACGCCAATTTCGGCGTATTTCCAAACCCTCGGACAAAAAAGCCAAGGGATGGGGTTTTTCATTTCATTATCTTCGAAAAAAGACGAGATTTCCCTATAAATTAATGCACCCCGCGGCCAGGATGGCCGCAGATCCTCCGACCCGGATCCGAAGACCCCGGGCGTCCTCTGTCAGGAGGCTGACGATCCTGGAAGGACGGTCCATGGCCTCTCCCTGGACAAAGAGATTCTCTTTGCCCGGGCGGATCAATCCTCTCTGATAGAGGTAGTAAGTGAGTGCGCCGTTGGAGGTGCCGGTGGCCGCTTCCTCGTCGATGTCGTACAAGGGCGCGAAGTTGCGGCAGTGGACCGTGCCTTCCGCATCCGGCGCCGTAAAGGCGTGGACCCCGGTGACGGCGTAGGCTTCCGAAAGCGCGGAAAGAGCCGAAAAGTCCGGCCGGATGGCCGCCAGGGTCGCTTCGTCCTTTACAGCCAGCATGATGTCCGTCAGGCCCGTGGACACCATTTCCGGATAGAGGAGCTGTCCGCGGCTCTGCGGAATTTCCGCCTCTAAGCCCATGACGCCGTAGAGTTCCTGCAGTTTTTCGGGTTTCTCGATCCGGCCGAAAGTCTTGGCCTCCCCCATCTCCATGAGCACCGAAGAAGCGCTCACCTGAATATCCAGATCTCCCGCCAGGGTCCGGGCCACGCAGGGAAGGCCCTCTGTCAGGAGCCCTTCGCTTTGGAGCACATGGAAAGAGGCGATGGTGGCGTGTCCGCAGAGGTCCACTTCCGCCGCCGGTGTAAAATACCTGAGGTGAAAGCGGTTCTCCCCCAGTGTCTTGATAAAGGCTGTTTCAGAATAGCGCAGCTCCGCCGCTGTCTTGCGCATCGTCTCCTCGGGCGGGAAGTCTCCCCCCGGCGGGATCATCACCACGCCGGCGGGGTTTCCGCCGAAGATCCGGTCTGTGAATGCGTCCACAATAAAAAATTTCATCATTCTCCTCCTTCATCGATTCCTTGGATCATATTTTTCAGCCATTTGCCGGAACGGTACCGCTTGCGCAGGATCAAGCTCTTGACCAGCACTTCGGCCTGCACCATCAGGACCACGGCGTACACGGGCAGCCTAAGGTAAAGCGCTCCGAAAAAGGCCAGGGGCACTCCGATCAACCACATGGTCCCCACCTCGCAAAACATGGCGAACTTCGTGTCGCCGCCGGCGCGCAGGGTCCCGGTGATGTGGATGACGATGTACATGACCGCCGGCAGGAACAGTCCCTTGACCAGAAGCACCCGCCGGGCCAGAAACACGCCCCGGGCCGACAGCTCGAAAAGGCCCAGGATGGGGCCGGAGAGCAGGATCATCAACCCGCCGAACAGGGCGCCCACAAAGAGTCCCACCCGCACCAGCTTGCCCGCCAGCGCGAAGGCGCCTTCCTTATCCCCCTGCCCCAGTTTCTCCCCCACAAGGATCAAGGCGGCGTCCCCCACGCTGAAGGCGGCGTAGGAAAACAGGCTCATGATCGTATTGGAGGCCTGCACCGCCGCGTAGGCTGTGATGCCCAGGCGGCCGTAAGCTGCGTTGCAGGCTCCGTCCGCGGCGCCCCACA
>CAZCTS010000067.1:0-7108 GCA_964501635.1 uncultured Oscillospiraceae bacterium
CCCAGATAGGCAGCCTGGATGATGGCGTTCTGCTCGGCGTGCAGGCCCCTGCACAGTTCGTGCCGCTCCCCGGAGGGGACGTTCAGCTGCGCCCGGAGACAGCCCCGGACGCCGCAGTGTTCAATGCCCACGGGCACGCCGTTGTAGCCGGTGGTCATGATCCGGTTGTCCCGCACGATCACCGCGCCCACGGACCGGCGCAGGCAGGTGGAACGCTTGCGGACCACTTGAGCCATTTCCATAAAATATTCATCCCACGAAGGGCGTCTGTCCTTTTCCATAGGAGTCCTTTCCTGATCAGTAAAACACTTCTTCCAGATACAAACCCTGGGGCGGCGCGGTAGGACCTGCCCGGGCGCGGTCCCGGCTTTCCAGGATCCGCTTCATTTCCCCGGGGGGACGCTTTCCGGCGCCGATCTCCGCCAGGGTGCCTGCGATGTTGCGCACCATGTGGTACAAAAAGCCGTTCCCGGAGACCGTCAGAACGACGTCCTCGCCCAGCCTCTCCACGCGGCAGCCGTCGATGCGGCGGACCGTGGTCTTCTGGGGATTCCCTCCCGCGGATAAAAAACAACGAAAGTCCTGTTCGCCCACGAGAAAAGCCGCAGCTTTGTCCATAGCCTCCGCATCCAGAGGCTCGGTCACCTGGTAGCAGTAGTGGCGCAAAAAAAGATCGGTCCGGGGGGCGTTGCGGATCCTGTAGGTGTATCGCTTGCCCTTTGCGTCGTAGCGGGCGTGGAAGCCGGGAGGCTTCTCCAGCGCCGAAAGGATACGGATCTCTCCGGTCTGCTCCAGCCGGTTTTGGGACAAGGCGTTGTTGAGGGCTCTTTGGATGCCGGCAGCCGGAATGCCCATCCTGCCCGAAAAGCTGGCGGCCTGGCCCCGGGCGTGGACGCCCGCGTCGGTGCGGCTGGCCCCGAAGAGCGCGACAGGAAATCCGCAGAGGGCGGACAAGTGCCCCTCCAGCTCTCCGCATACCGTCCGCCCATGAGGCTGGCGCTGCCAGCCGGAAAATCCGGTCCCGTCGTATGCGATTGTGAGGAGAATGTTCTTTTCTTCCATCGGTTCGCCCGTCCCGCGCCGCTGTCGTATTTGCGTCTTTCTAGTCGAACAGCTTTTCCAGCTCTTTATTGACCAGATTCACCGGTTTTTTCCCCGTGAGCACCCGGAGGATCTCCTGGGCGGGGGTGGACTGGAGGATCTTCTGGGATTCGTTGGAATGCCAGGCCCTGTGGGGCGTCAGCGAAACGTTTTCCAGCTTCAGGATGGGGTGGTCCCCGCCCAGGGGCTCCTTTTCGAACACGTCGATGCAGGCGTAGCTGATCTCTTTGTTCTCCAGGGCCCAGACCAGATCGTCCGTATCCACCACAGCGCCTCTGCCCACGTTGATCAGGGTGGCTGTGGCTTTCATTTTTTTGAACGCTTCCCTGTTGAACATGTGGAAGGTCTCGTCGGTCAGGGGCGCATGGATGATGATATAGTCCGCGCCGGCCAGGATCTCGTCTGTGGTTTTGGGTTCCACGCCTTCTTTGCGCATCACCTCGTCGTCCACATATTTGTCCACGGCCCAGATATTCTCGCAGAAGGGCTGCAGCTTTTTCGCCGTGGCCCGGGCGATCCGCCCGAAGCTGATCAAACCCACGGTGCTCTTCTGCAGACTGGGGATCTCGATGCCCAGCTTGTACCAGTCCCCGTCTTTAAGACGCCGGGTCGTCTGGGTGATCCGCCGATTGGCGTCCAGAAGAAAGGCCATGGCGTGGGTGGACACTTCGTCCCTGCAGTAGTCGTTCACGTTGCAGACGCAGATATTTTTCGCGGTGGCCGCCGGGATATCCGTCCCGTCGGTGCCGATGCCGTAGCGGCAGATGACCTTGCACTTGTTCATGGCGCCGATCACCTTTTCGGTGATCCTGCCGAACTGGGCGATCAGGGCGTCGCAGTCTTCCACGATCTTAACGATGTCCTCTTCGTCTTTGTAGAAATAATCCAGAACTTCCACATCGCCCAACTGGGCCAGGATCCGCCGCTCGTTGTCCAGGTTGTCGTATTCCGCCCAGTCTGTGACCACGATCTTATACTTTGCCATTGCTTGCTCCTTATGAATCCTGCGGTGAACTATACGATGGCGAATCCGTTTTTCATGCCCGCTTTTCGAAGATAGGCGTCAAAATCCTGCTCCAGCTGCGCCCGGAAATCCGGATGGGCGATGTCGATCAGCGCCCGGGCTCTTTCGAGCAGCGTAAGCCCGAAAATGTGCGCCACGCCATATTCCGTGACGATGTAATGGACCTCGTGCCGGCCCGCTGTGACCGGGGTCCCGGGTTCGAACTGAGCCACGATCCGGGAGACGGCGCCCTTTTTTGCCGTGGAGGGCAGGGCGATGATGGGCCGTCCGTTTTTGGCTTCTTCGGCGCCCCGCATGTAGTCCAGCTGGCCGCCCACGCCGCTGAACACCGTGGAACCCATATAGTCCGCGTTCACCTGCCCCATCAGATCCACCTGGAGGGCGGAGCAGATGGCCACCATGTTGTCGTTTTTAGCGATGGTGCCCACGCTGTTGGTGTAATCCACCGGGAAGAGGCGGATCATGTCGTTGTGGTCCACAAAGTCGTACAATTCCCGGGTGCCTTGAATAAAAGTGGCCACGATCTTCCGCTTGTGCAGTGTCTTGGCGGCGCCGTTGATGACGCCGGCTTTGATCAGGGGCAGCACATTGTCGGAAAACACTTCCGTGTGGATGCCCAGGTCCTTCTTGTCGCCCAGAAACTTCAGGATCGCGTTGGGGATGGTCCCCTGGCCCATCTGAAGGGTGTCCCCGTCCCGGATCAGGCTGGCGATGTGGTATCCGATCTGCCCGGCCACCGGGTCGTCCCGGTCCAGGAGGGGGATCTGATAGGGTTCTTCGTCAAAATGCACAAAGCGGTCGATCTCCGATACGTGGATCATCGTGTCGCCGCAGACGTAGGGCAGTCGCCGGTTCACCTGGGCGATAGTCAGCCTGGCCTTTTCCACGATCACCCGGGTCTGGTCGCAGGACAAGCCCATGTTCACATAACCGGCTGCGTCCGGGGGCGTGCAGGAGATCAGCGCCACGTCGCAGCCCACCCTGCCTTCCCGGATGGCCCGGGGCTGGGCGTAAAAGTGCATGGGGAGCAAGGCGCCCCGCCCTTCCTGAAGGCACTGCCGGTTTCCGTTGGCGGCAAAAAAGGTCTCGACGATAAAGTGCCCTTCGTATTCGGGCGCCGCATAGGGCGCGTCGCCGATGTTCAAGCCCTGGATCAGGCGGACGCCTTCCAGCTCGTCCTTCCGCTCCAGCAACTTTCGGATCAGGTGCCGGGGTTCCGACGCGGCGTGACCCAGGAATATTTCGTCCTTCGACTGGATCATCCCCACGGCTTCCCGGGCTTCGACGGTCCTGTCCTGATAGATTTGCTTCCAATCCATATCGTCTTTTCTCCTTTTGAACTGTTTCTTATTTGCTGCCCAGCACACTGCGGATCCGTTCCAGGCCCGCTTCAATCGTCGCTTCTTCCTGGGCGAACACCAGCCGCAGGTATCCTTCCCCGCAGTCGCCGAAGGCGTTGCCCGGCGTGGTGACCACCTGCACTTTTTCCAGCAGCATGCGGGCCAGCGCGTCGGAAGTCATGCCGGTGTCCCGGATGTTGGCGAAAGCGTAAAAGGATCCGCCGGGCGTCAGGCAGGAAATGCCCTTGATCCGGTTGAGGCCTTCCACCAGGAGGTCCCGCCGTTTCTCGTAGGCCCGGGCCATCGCCCATACCGCCTCCTGGGGACCGTTCAGGGCCTCGGCCGCCGCCACCTGGACGGCGGAGGTGACGTTGGAGCCCATGGCCTCCTGCAACAGCGTCATCTGCTCCCGGACCGCTGCCGGCGCGATGATATAGCCCACCCGCCAGCCGGTCATGGCGTAGGTTTTGGACAGGCTGTTCACCGTCACCACGCGATCGGCCATGTCCGGCAAAGAGGCGATGCTGCAGTGCCTTTTGCCGTCGAAAATGATCGTTTCGTAGGGCTCGTCGGATACGATCGTCAAATCGTGCTTCCGGGCGACCTCTGCGATTTTTTCTAAATCTTCTTTTTCCAGGATCGCCCCCGTGGGATTGCAGGGCGAGTTGAGCAGGATCGCCCGGGTCCGGGGAGTGATCGCGGCTTCCAAAGCCTGGGGCGTCACCCGGAATCGATCTTTTTCGTAGGTGTTCACCACCACGGGCACGGCGCCGGTCATGCCGATGTACTGCAGATAGTTGGGAAAACAAGGGGCGTGGACGATCACCTCGTCGCCGGGGTCTACCAGGGTAAAGAAGGTGAGCAGCAGCCCGGCGCCTGCGCCGAAGGCGATGTGCACGTTTTCCTCGCCGCAGGGGATGCCGTTGAATTCCCTGGATTTTCTGGCCACGGCTTCCCGCAGCACCTTGAGCCCCTGGCACGACACATAGTGCGTATATCCGTCGTCAAACGCTTTCTTGACCGCCTCCACCACATTGGGCGGCGTGGGAAATGCTGTGTCGCCCAGGCCGAAGCTGATCACATTGTCGTACTTTTCCGCCATGGCGAACATAGCCCGGATGCCCGACGGGGGCATGGACAGAACTTTGCTGCTGACTTTCATGGGTTCCTCCTCCCGGATTCTTCAGAATGTGGAAGTGTTTACGCTCTTCATAAAAGGAGGCCGCCGGTCTTCCCGCTTTTGGGGAAAGCCGGCGGCCTTTGGAATCGTCAATCCTTTTTCCAGGAGCTCTTGAGCCCGACGATCTGGTTGAACACGGGTGCGCCTTCCTTGCTCAGGACCGCGTCGGCGATGTAGTAGCCGTTGCGGAAGAACTGGAAGCGCTCTCCGGGAGAGGCCTGCAGAATGGAAGGCTCCGCCTTGGCGGTCACATTCTGTCTGGAGTCGGGGTCGAAGACCTGTTTGCCGGTCTCTTCGTCCGGATAGGACAGATAGCCGTACTGGCGCACGGGGATGTCCACTGCCGTCTTGGCTTCCACCCAATGGATGGTGCCCTTGGGTTTGCGTTCCTCGAAGCCGCTGCCGCTCTTGGTGGCCGGATCGTAAGTGCACAGGATCTCGGTGATATTGCCTTCTTTGTCCTTGACCACGTCGGTGCAAGTGATAAAGTAGGCGCCTTTCAGCCGCACTTCGTTGCCCGGGTACAAACGGAAATATTTTTTCGCCGGGATCTCCATAAAGTCCTCCCGTTCGATGTACAGTTCCCGGGAGAAAGGCACTTCCCGGGTCCCCATCTCCGCCACGGACATGTTGTTCTCGATGGACAGCATTTCCTGCCGGCCTTCCGGGTAGTTGGTCAGGATCACCTTGACCGGATCCAGGACCACCATGCGGCTTTCCACCCGTTCCTTCAGATCGTCCCGGACGAAGTATTCCAGCATGGACATCTCCACCTGGCTGTTGGCCTTGGACACGCCCACCGCGTCGCAGAAAGCCCGGATGGCTTCCGGCGTGTAGCCTCTGCGGCGGATGCCGGCGATGGTGCACAGCCTTGGATCGTCCCAGCCTTCCACATGGCCTTCTCCCACCAGCCGTTTAATGTTGCGCTTGCTCATGATGGTGTTGGACAGGTTCAGCTTGGCGAATTCGATCTGCTGGGGCGGTTCGGGCCATTCCAGGTTTTCCAATACCCACTCGTAGAAGGGGCGATGGTCTTCGAACTCCAGGGTGCAGATGGAGTGGGTGATCCCTTCCACCGCATCCTCGATGGGATGGGCGTAGTCGTACATGGGGTAGATGCACCATTGATCCCCGGTGTTGTGGTGCGTGGCGTGGAGCACCCGGAAGATGACCGGGTCTCTCATGTTGATGTTGGGAGAGGCCATGTCGATCTTGGCCCGCAGCACCACGCTGCCGTCCTCGTACTTCCCGGCCCGCATGTCCATAAATATCTGGAGGCTTTCCTCGATGGGGCGGTCCCGGTAGGGACTGTTGGTCCCAGGCTCGGTGAGCGTGCCCCTGGTCTCCCGGATCTGGTCCGCCGTGAGCTCGCAGATGTAAGCCTTGCCTTCTTTGATCAGCTTGACGGCGCCCTGATACATGGTTTCGAAGTAATCCGAGGCGTACAGCAGGTTGTCCCACTGGAAACCCAGCCAGCGGACGTCTTCCTCGATGGATCCCACGAACTCTTCGTCCTCGGTGACCGGATTGGTATCGTCGTAGCGGAGGTTGCATCCGCCGCCGTATTTCAAGGCCGTGCCAAAGTTGAGGCAAATGGACTTGGCGTGGCCGATATGGAGATAGCCGTTGGGTTCCGGCGGAAAACGCGTCATGACTTTTCTGCTGTACTTTTGCTGTTCCAGATCTTTGTCGATGATCGCGTGGATGAAATTTGTTCCGCCTTCTTTGGCCGGCGCCGGTTCCCCGCCGGTCCGTCTGACCTCGTCTGCCATGGTTTGCCTCCTCCTTGTTTGGAAACCTCAATGAGTCTGAATAGTGAATAATATTATAGCTTATCGCCGCCGATAATGCAAAATGTTTCGGACAGATGAAAATTCTGTGCCTGCGGGCACGTTTTTTCTTGATTTTTGCGAAATCTTTTGGTAAAGTAGCAGTATATATGAAGCTTTATCTGAATAATTCAGAGTTCATTTGGAATTATTATTGTAAAAGAGGTGCTATTATGTCCTTGGATATCATCGACGTCAAGATTCTGGAAGTTTTGCAAGTGAACTCCAGGGTGTCCATATCCGAACTCTCCAAACAGGTGAATCTCTCCCTGTCGGCAGTCAGTGAACGGCTCAAAAAGCTGGAAAGCAGCGGTATCATCGAGCAGTACACCGCCATTCTGAACGCCGCCGCCATGGAAAAGGAATTGTCCGTCATCATGATGATCAGCCTGGAGACTCCGGGCCAGACGGAAGAATTCAACAATTTTATCGCCCAGGCGGAAGAGATCCTGGAGTGTCATTACATCACCGGCGAATTCGACTACGTCCTTAAAATCACCACCCGCAACACTTCTTCTCTGGAGCGGCTCATGAACAAGATCAAAGGGATCTCGTGCATCAAGCACACCCAGACCAACGTGATCCTGTCCAGCGTCAAGCAGCGCTACAGCGTATCGCCGGTGGCGTCCAAATA
>CAZCTS010000068.1:0-6966 GCA_964501635.1 uncultured Oscillospiraceae bacterium
AGAGAGGAACGAAGTTCCATCCCGGAAACAACGTGGGTATTGGCGGAGACGATACACTGTTTGCAACAGAATCCGGTGTTGTCAAATTCGAAAGAAAAGACAAGAAGCGGAAGCAGGTAAGCGTCTATTCCCAGGAAGCTTAGCGAAAAGGCCCCTATGAGTTCATAGGGGCTTTATTTCTTGATAGAGAGAAGAGACATGTTTGTAGATCGCGCAAGAATCATCATCAAGTCCGGCAGAGGCGGCAACGGTTCCGTCTCTTTTCGCCGCGAGCCCTTTGTTCCCCAGGGCGGGCCCGACGGGGGCGATGGGGGAAAAGGCGGAGATGTGATCATCGTCGCGGACGAAAATCTGCGGACATTGATGGACTTCCGCTATAAGAGAAAATATGAAGCCCCCAGCGGGGAAGACGGCAAAAAGAAGCAGCAGTACGGAAAAGGCGGCGAAAATCTGATCATTAAAGTTCCCGTGGGCACTCTGGTGATCGATGCCCAGACAAAAGGGGTCATGAAGGACCTGAAAGCCCAGGGCGAACAGGTGGTCGCGGCCCGGGGCGGACGGGGCGGCCGGGGCAACGTGCACTTTAAGAATTCTGTGCGTCAGGCACCCAATTTTGCGGAAGCCGGCGGCTTTGCCGTGGAAAAAGACATCGAGCTGGTCCTGAAACTCATCGCCGACGTGGGGCTGGTGGGCTATCCGAATGTGGGAAAGTCCACGCTTCTTTCTGTGGCCACCAGCGCGACCCCTAAAATCGCCAACTACCATTTTACGACCATCACGCCGAACCTGGGCGTCGTGCACCTCTTCGACACGTCCTTCGTGCTGGCCGATATCCCGGGCCTCATCGAAGGCGCTTCAGCCGGCCTGGGCCTGGGCCTGGATTTTCTGAAGCACATCGAGCGGACCAAGGTGCTGATCCACGTGGTTGACGTGGCCGGTTCGGAAGGCCGCGATCCATTGGCGGACTTTGACACGATCAACGAAGAGATGCGCTCCTACAGCCGAAAACTGGCGCTGAAACCCCAAATCGTGGCGGCCAACAAAACGGACCTGACCGATGCAAAGACTTATCAGGCTTTTACGGATGCGATCGCGAAAAAGGGATTTCCGGTCTTTCCGATCTGCGCGCCCATCGGAGAGGGCGTCGACGCGCTTCTTGCCGCAGCCTACAGGGAACTGCAGAAGTACAACGATCAGGAAGACAGCGAGATCATGGAGTATTACGATCCCAAGCAGCCCGAACAGGAAGAAGACTACCGGGAGATCTACATCCGAAAGGAAGGAAACCGCTTCATCCTGACCGGAAAGCAGTTGGAAAAAATATTCAACTCCACGAATTTCAGCGACACGGGATCGCTGCGATACCTTTATAAACACATCGAAGAAAAGGGCGCCATCGAGCGTCTCAAAGAAATGGACCTCCGGGAGGGCGACATCATCCGCGTCATCGATTATGACTTTGAGTACTGGGAAGAATAGAGGGATCATGCCGATCGGTCGGGAATTGGAAAAAATATTGGTGCGGGTCGAAAAACCGGCTCGCTATATCGGCGGCGAAATGAACAGCGCGCGGAAAGATCCGGACAGCGGCCTGACGCGTTTCGCTTTTTGCTTTCCGGACCGCTACGAGATCGGCATGTCCTATATGGGCTTGCAGATCCTCTATCATGTCTTGAATCAAACGGAGCACACCTACTGCGAGCGAGCCTTCGCTCCTGCCTTGGACATGGAGGCGGAGATGCGAAGAGAAAGCCTCCCGCTGTTCACCCTGGAGACCAAGACTCCGCTCAAAGCCATGGACCTGGTGGGTTTCACGCTTCAATACGAATTGTCCTACACCAATATCCTGAACATGCTGGATCTGGCCGGCATCCCCCTTCGCAGCGAGGAGCGGACAGAGAATGACCCGCTGATCGTGGCGGGCGGACCCTGCGCCTTCAATCCGGAGCCTTTGGCCGATTTTTTGGATATTGTGATGATAGGGGACGGGGAAGTTCTATTGCCGGAGCTGTGCCGCAGGCACGGACTGTGGAAAAAAAGAGGAGAGAGCCGCAAGGCATTCTTGCTGGAAATCTGCCGGATCCCCGGCATCTACATCCCTTCGTTCTACGAGCCCCTCTATTCGGAAGCGGGGCAATATCTGGGCACGCGGAAAATCGTGGAAGAAGCGCCGGACAGTGTATTAAAAGCCATCCTGCCCGATCTCAACGAAGTGGATTTTCCGGTAAAAAATATCATTCCCCTCATCGAAGTGGTCCACGATCGGGCCGTGGTGGAAATTTTCCGCGGCTGCAGCCGGGGCTGCCGCTTCTGCCAGGCCGGCATGACCTACCGCCCCGTGCGGGAGAGAAAGCGGGCAGCCGTTTGCGATATCGCCCTCAGGCAGCTGCAGGACAGCGGGCATCAGGAACTTTCGCTGCTCTCCCTTTCCACTTCGGACTATTCGGAATTCGAACCGCTGGTCACGGAGCTGATGGAGACCTGCAAAAAACAGCAGATCGGTCTTTCCCTGCCGTCTCTTCGCCTGGATCATTTCAGTTTCAAGGTTCTGGAGGAAATCCAGGGCGTGCGCAAAAGCGGCCTCACCTTTGCTCCGGAGGCCGGCACCCAGCGGCTGAGGGATGTGATCAATAAAAATCTGACGGAAGAAGAGATCCTGAATGCCCTGGACCAGGCTATGGATCTGGGCTGGAATTCCGTCAAGCTTTACTTTATGATCGGTCTTCCCACGGAGACCGACGAGGATCTGGAAGGCATTGTTCAGCTTGCGACCCGTATCATGGAGCTGTCTCGTCAAAAAAAAGGACCGAACAGGGGACGCTTTGCTGTGACGGTCAGCGTATCCAACTTTGTGCCAAAACCCTTCACCCCGTTTATGTGGTGCGCCCAGGACAGCGTGGAGACCTTTGAGCGCAAGCATTTCTACCTGAAGGACCGGCTCAGGAAAGTAAAGGGCGTCACCTTCCGCTATCACGACGCCTTTACGAGCCACCTGGAAGTGATCTTGGCCCGGGGAGACCGCAGGGTCGGACGCTTGCTTCAGGACGCCTGGAAGAGAGGCTGCCGCTTTGATGCCTGGTCGGAGTTCTTCCGCGCGGAGATCTGGAAAAACCTCCTGGAAGAATATCAGATCGGGCAGGATCACCCTTCAGTAGCCGAGATCCCAAGAGATGCCGCCCTTCCCTGGGACAGGATAGCCAGCGGGGTTTCGAAGGAGTATTTTCTCAGGGA
Organism: uncultured Oscillospiraceae bacterium; assembly: GCA_964501635.1. Taxonomy (GTDB): domain Bacteria; phylum Bacillota; class Clostridia; order Peptostreptococcales; family Anaerovoracaceae; genus UBA10908. The sequence continues at coordinate 3,232 of CAZCTS010000068.1, forward strand.
ATATCAACTGGCGCTGCAAGAACGCGTTACCCAGGATTGCCGTTCCGGCTGCAATGACTGCGGCGTCAACGGGCATACCCCCTGCCCCCAGGGAGGTGTGTTATGAGCAAGCGGTATATTTTCAGGTTCAGCAAGACCGGCGGCATGCGCTTTATATCCCATCTGGACGTTCAGCGGCTTTTCCGCAGAGTCTTTCGGCGGATCGATGTTCCGCTGGCCTTTTCGCAAGGATACAATCCACACCCCAAGATCAACATCGCCCAGCCGCTGTCCCTGGGTTTTGAGTCGGAATCCGAATATCTGGAAATCGAAACAGAAATCTCTTTGGATGTGGAGAGGGTCCTGGCAGAGGCAAATGCGGCCTTGCCGGAAGGGATCGCTTTCACCGCCGGGAAAGAAGCCCCGCTTTCTCCGAAGAATCTGTCTTCCCTGGTGGAATACGCGGAGTATTTGATCTACATGCCCAGCTGGCGTACAGCGGATCTGCAGGATCAAATCGCGCTTTTTAATTTACAGAATAATATTATTGTAAATAAAAGAGACAAGCGGACTAAAATGATGGTCGAAAAAGATGTAAAGGCCCTGATCAAAGTGTTCGAAGGGCATGCAAGCCCCGAGGAGGGCTCAGTTTTTCACACCCTTGTGCGGACCGCCAGCAACGAGGCCCTCAATCCGCTTCAACTGGTGGAATCCTTTTACCGCTTGGCCGGCGAGCCCTTTGAGCGGGAGCTTTGCCGGGTCCTGCGCAATGAGATGTACGGTCTTTCCGAAGGCAAACTGATTTCCCTGTACGATTGTTCCGCAGTAAGCGATGCATTGTAGCGAAGCACAGCCAATAGTATGATCGAAAAGCGAATCGCCCGTTGGACCCGGGCGATTTTATGATTATTTCCAAGTTACCTGAAGAGGTTTTCTGGGGACCGTCCGCTGCCAGCGGATATCCGTATAGCCGAGCGCCAGCACGACTTGTGTCTTCACTTGAGGCGTTTCTCCCAAGTATTCCTGAAGGAAAGGGGAAGCTTCCACCGCCAGTTTGCAGTAGCCCAGATACAGGGCGCCCAAACCCAGGGCGTTGGCCATGAGCTCCATTCTGGAAGAGGCGATGCAGGCGTCGTTTTCGTGGGGGGCCAGGATGAAGAGCAGGTGGCTGCAGCCATATAGCAAGGCATCGTTTTTCTTTTCACTCCGGAGGAATTCTTTGTAACGGCCCAGAAGATATTCATCCTGATCCTTGCGGGCGTAGGCGGCGGCGCCCTCCCACAAGGCGTCCCGAAGGGATTCCAGTTCCTTGTCCACGACCACATAGCGCAGCTTCTGGTAATTGCAGGCGGTGGGACTGTATCGGCCGGCTTCCAGCACCGCTTCTATTTTTTCCGGCTCCACCTTTCGCGGGAGAAAACGCCTGGTGCTGCGGCGAAATTTCATAAAATTCTGCAGATTTTCCGGATCGATATGGAAACGGTCGGCTGAATAGGGCAGGACCTGGCCCGGGTCATATCCCAAAAGCTCCACCGCCTCCATCGGGCAGATCGCCACGCAGTGGCCGCATTCCGAGCAATCCTTTCCAAGCGGAACGATTTCGCCTTCATTCTGAATGATATCGTGTGTTTCGCAAATCTCCACGCACTGCCCGCAGGCCGTGCAGCGAAGGGGGTCGATTTTGATCATAAGGAACCTCCTTTGGTAAATCCGTCGATGAATTATATCATAGATCCGATCGTGAAACCATTCGGATGACTATTATGGGAGCATTGAATTTACAAATAGAGCAATTAATGGTATAATATCCCATCTACATGAGGGAGGATCAGCGATGATTGGACTTGACCCGGATGGACGAAAACAGCTGCGCAAGGCCGGCGTTTGGATTTTTTTGCTGGTGACTGCCGCAGGAGGGATCAAGAATTACTTTTATACAAGCGCGGCTGCGGAACAGATCGCGATCGCCTATGCCCCGGATCCCGCGATCGAGGAGCCGGCAAGCCCGGCACCGGAGGCCGCAGCCCTGCAGCAGGAAGAAGCGGTCGTTGAAGTTCAAACGGTACAGGCATCTTCCGAGAACGGGCTCATCAGCATCAACCAGGCGGATCAGCAGGCGCTGGAGACACTGAAAGGGATCGGTCCGGCCAAAGCGATCCGGATCATCCAGTATCGGGAGGCCTACGGCGGGTTCAAGCAGCTGGAAGAGATCATGGAAGTGAAAGGGATAGGGCCTGTCACTTTCGAGAAAATCAGAAACAATATTTGTCTGTAGGGGCAGCAAGCTCCAGGCGCATTGACAAAGCAATGCGCCTGTGCTATATTCGTGCGCAAAGAAGAGGAAGGATCGATATGCTGGATCAGTGCGAGCTGGATCGGATCAACGAACTGGCAAAATTAAAAAAGAGTTGCGGCTTGTCAACGGAGGAAGCGCGGGAACAGGCGGAGCTTCGCAAAAAGTTCCTGGATGACTTCCGCTGCCGATTTCGGGCTCAGCTGGAAAATATCCAATGGGAGGAGTCCGGGGATTCCGGGGTGAGCGATGGAAAACCCCGCAGTTAAGTCGGTTTTAGTGGGCTTCAGCGGCGGTGTGGACAGCACCGCCGCTGTTTTGATGCTGCGGGCCCAGGGCTGGGATGTGACGGGTCTGCATTTTTGTGTCACAAAAAAAGAAAAGTCATCCCTGGCCGTCGCCCGGGAAATGGCCCGCCAAATCGATCTCCCACTCATCGTAAGGGATGTGTCAGACCGCTTCGAAAGCCTGGTCGTGTCGGATTTTTGCAGAGCCTATGCCGCGGGGCAAACGCCCAACCCCTGCATCCGCTGCAACCCCATGATCAAATTTCATGTTCTGTGCCGGGAGGCGGATCGTCTGGGTATCGCTTCGATCGCGACCGGGCACTACGCCCGCATCCATCGGGATCCCGACGGGATTTTCTATATAAGAAAAGGCGCTAACATCGCGAAAGACCAGTCCTATATGCTATATCGCCTGCCCCAGTCCGCGCTGGCCCGGATCTTTTTTCCTCTGGGAGAAGCGGAAGCTAAAAAGGACGTGCGCCAGTACCTGGAAAAATCCTTCGTTCCCAACGCCGCCAGCAGCGAAAGCCAGGACATCTGTTTTATTGAAGAGGAAAGTTATCAGCAATTTTTGAAAGACCGGGGCGTCTCCGGCGCGCCGGGTTCCTTTATTGACCGGGAGGGAAACGTGCTGGGCGCGCATCTTGGCATCCAGCATTATACCATCGGCCAGCGAAAAGGGCTGGGTATCGCCCTGGGCAGGCCGGCCTATGTGGTCGAAATCGACAGTCAAAAGAATACGGTCACCCTGGGGGAAGAAACAGAGCTCTATCAGGACAGCATCCATATTCGGGATCCGTTTTTTGCCGCTTTTGAGGGATCGGATGTCCTTCCGCAGCCCTATCGCAATATCCAGGTGGAGGTCAAGCTTCGCTACACTGCAAAATCCGCCGCCGCCATCCTTTCTCAAATGCCCGGGGAAGGGATCAGCGTTTCGTTTGACGTGCCCCAGCGAGCCCCGGCGCCCGGGCAGTCGGCAGTGTTTTATCTGCATGACCGGGTTATAGGCGGCGGCTTGATCGTCTAGGAAAACCGCTTGACAAGATCTGGAACCTTCGTTACAATGAGCACATATTTTAATAGGGCGCAGAAGAGAAGTAGTATTTCGCTTGGGAGCGGCACAGAGAAGAGGGGATGGTGGAAGCCCTCTGCGGCCCGGTGGAAGAAGCCGTCTTG
>CAZCTS010000069.1:0-6936 GCA_964501635.1 uncultured Oscillospiraceae bacterium
CGAACATTTCCGACAGCGGCACCATCCCTTGGATGGTGGCGGCGCCGTTTCGCATATCGGTGCCCTCGATTTTTCCTCTCCTGGAACTGAGGTCTCCGATCACATCGCCCATGTACTCTTCCGGCGCGGTCACCTCGACCTTGAAAATCGGTTCCAGCAGCACGGGCTTCGCTTTCTTGGCTCCCTCGCGGAACGCCATGGATGCGGCGATCTTGAAGGCCATTTCCGAGGAGTCCACTTCGTGGTAGGAACCGTCGAACAGCTCGATGCCCACGTCCACCACCTGGTAGCCGGCCAGAGGTCCGGTCTGCATGGCTTCCCGGATGCCGTCGTCGATTTTGGGGATGTACTCCCTGGGGATCGCGCCGCCCACGATGGAATTTTTGAACTCGTAGCCTTCACCCGGCGCTCTGGGATAGAGGCGGATCTTGACATGACCGTACTGGCCGTGGCCTCCGGTCTGCTTGATGTACTTGTTTTCGATCTCCGTGACGGCGGTGATGGTCTCTTTATAGGAGACCTGGGGTTTGCCCACATTCGCCTCCACCTTGAATTCCCGAAGGAGCCGGTCCACGATGATCTCCAGATGGAGTTCGCCCATGCCGGCGATGATCGTCTGCCCGGTGTCCACATCCGTAAAGGTCTTGAATGTGGGGTCTTCCTCCGCCAGCTTGGACAGGGCGATGCCCATCTTTTCCTGGCCGACTTTGGTCTTGGGCTCGATGGCGATCTGGATCACCGGATCGGGGAATTCCATAGACTCCAAAATGATCGGATGCTTTTCGTCGCAGAGGGTGTCTCCGGTCGTCGTGTCTTTTAATCCCACGGCGGCGGCGATATCTCCCGCATAGACTTCCTCGATGTCTTCCCGGTGATTGGCGTGCATTTGCAGGATCCTGCCGATCCGCTCTTTTTTGCCCTTCGTGGAATTGAGCACATACGAGCCGCTGCGAAGCGTGCCGGAGTAGACCCGGAAAAAGGCCAGCTTCCCCACGAAGGGGTCCGTCATGATTTTAAAAGCGAGAGCGGAAAAAGGTCCCTCATCTTGAGAGTGCCGCTCTTCCTCCTGCTCGGTCTTCGTTGAGATCCCCATGATCGGCGGGATATCCAGCGGCGAAGGCATGTAGTCCACCACCGCGTCCAGCATGGGCTGGATGCCCTTGTTTTTGTAGGATGAGCCACAGGTGACGGGCACCATCTGATTGGCGATGGTCATTTTGCGGATCGTCCGCTTGATCTCCGCCTCGGTGAGCTCTTCGCCGTCCAGGTATTTGATCAGCAGCTCTTCGTCTCCGCCTTCAGCCACCGCTTCGACCAGCTTGTGGCGCCATTCTTTGGCTAAAGACAGCATGGATTCGGGGATTTCCTCCACGTCCACCACTTTCCCCAGCTCGTCGTGGTACAGGTCCACTTTCATGCTCACCAGGTCCAGGACGCCTTCGAAGGCGCTTTCCGACCCGATGGGGAGCTGGATGGGGATGGCCGGCGCTTTGAGCCGGTCCCGGACCATATTGACCACGCGGAAAAAGTCGGCGCCGGTGATGTCCATCTTGTTGATGTAGATCATCCGGGGCACCTGATACTTTTCCGCCTGTCTCCAAACGGTCTCGGACTGGGGCTCCACGCCTCCCTTGGCGCAGAGCACCATCACGGCTCCGTCCAGGACCCGCAGGGAACGCTCCACCTCCACGGTGAAGTCCACGTGTCCGGGTGTGTCAATAATATTGATTCTTGAATTCTTCCATTGGGCAGTGGTCGCAGCGGAGGTTATCGTTATGCCTCTTTCCTGTTCCTGCTCCATCCAGTCCATGGTCGCAGCGCCTTCGTGCACTTCGCCTAGCTTGTGCGTGCGCCCTGTGTAAAATAGAATCCGCTCGGTCGTGGTGGTCTTGCCGGCATCGATGTGCGCCATGATCCCGATGTTTCTTGTATTCTCCAGTGAGAATTGTCTGGGCATGAATAATCCCTCCTTTCTGTCTGATCTCTATGGATGACAGTTTGTTTCCGCTACCAGCGGTAGTGAGCGAATGCTCTGTTGGCTTCGGCCATCTTGTGGGTGTCGTCTCTCTTCTTGACCGAGGCGCCGTTGCCGTTCATGGCGTCCATCAGTTCCTTGGCCAGACGGTCGGACATGGTCCGCTCGCCCCGGGCCTTTGTGTATTTTGTGAGCCAGCGCAGACCCAGGGTCTGACGCCGCTCTGTCCGCACTTCGATGGGCACCTGGTAGTTGGCGCCGCCGACTCTCCTGGCTTTCACTTCCACCACGGGCATGATGTTGGCCATGGCTTTTTCGAACACTTCCAGGGGTTCCTGTCCGATGGTCGCCTTGATCTGATCGAAGGCGTCATAGACGATTTTTTGCGCGACTCCCTTTTTTCCGTCCAGCATGATGCTGTTGATGAGCTTAGCCACCACAACGCTGCCGTACACCGGATCGGGGAGCACTTCTCTCTTGGGTATATTCCCTCTTCTTGGCACTTCTCTTCCCTCCTTGCGCAAGCGGTATTCCGCCCGCTGTTTCGGTACTCGTCGCAATCTCTTGCGCCGCGATGCCTCCTATCTATCGATAAGGGCACTGTTTCTGTCCCGATTCTTTGCCTGTAAACGATCGTTTTATTTTGTCTTGGCGGCCGTCTTGCCTGCCTTGGGTCTCTTGGCGCCGTATTTGGAACGGGCCTGGCTTCTGTTGGCTACGCCGGAGGTGTCCAGCGTGCCCCGCACGATGTGATACCGGACGCCGGGAAGGTCCTTGACCCTGCCGCCGCGGATCAGCACCACGCTGTGTTCCTGCAGGTTGTGTCCGATGCCGGGGATGTAGGCAGTCACTTCGATCCCGTTGGTCAGGCGCACACGGGCTACTTTGCGCAGCGCCGAGTTGGGCTTCTTGGGGGTGACAGTCTTGACGGAGGTGCACACGCCTCTTTTTTGAGGTGCTTCCGTATCCGTTGCCACTCTTTTGAGGGTGTTCATGCTTTTCAAAAGAGCCGGTGAATTGGACTTGGTCTCTGCGACTATTCTTCCTTTTCTTACCAGTTGATTGATGGTTGGCATTACATTTCTCCTTTCTTAAGAAATATCTATTTCGTCCGCCATAAACGGCGGATTCCACAGCACAACAGAGGGTAGTATATCACGCTGTTTCCAAGCGTGTCAACGGATTTCGCTACTGCTCCCGGCCCTGGATCTCCTCGTCGATCTCCTCGTCAAGGATCAGCTCCTCCGTTGTAAGGTCCAGCAGTTCTTCCGCTTCGTCTCCCGCGGAGACCGCCTCGGCGACTTCCGGATCTTCCTCCGTAAAGGGTTCGGCGGCCGCGTCGAATCCGAAGGACCGGTAGCCTTCCCTGGATTCTTCCTCCTGGGCTTTCACGTTGAAGGATTCCATATATTCGGTGTTGACCCCGTAGTCCAGCGTAATGTTCTTGTAGCGCTTCATGCCCGTCCCCGCGGGGATCAGTTTTCCGATGATCACGTTCTCCTTAAGGCCCAGCAGGTGGTCCGTCTTTCCCTTGATCGCGGCGTCGGTCAGGACGCGGGTCGTCTCCTGGAAGGAGGCGGCAGACAGGAAGGAATTGGTGGCCAGGGAAGCCTTGGTGATGCCCAGCAGGATCGTTTTCCCGGTAGCCGCTTCCTCGCCTTCCGCAAGCGCCCCGTTGGCCTGAAGGATCTCCGCCTCGCTGTAGAGTCCGCCGGGCAGAAGGCTGGTGTCGCCGGCCTCGTCGATCCGCCATTTGGAGAGCATCTGGCTGACGATCACTTCCACGTGCTTGTCGTTGATGTCTACGCCTTGCTGCTTGTATACGCGCTGCACTTCCTTGAGCAGGTATTGATAGACGCCTTCCACGCCGTTCAGGCGCAGGATGTCGTGGGGGTTGAGCGGTCCCTGGGTGATGCCTTCTCCGGCGTGGAGATAGCCGCCCTCCTGGACTTTGAGTCTGGCGCCGTAAGGGATCACGTAGACCTTCTCGCCTTCGTCGCCCCGGATCTTGACTTCGGTCTTGTTGTCGTTGCGGGTCTCGATGGAGACCACCGTGCCGTCGGCTTCGCAGATCTCCGCGATCCCTTTGGGCTTGCGGGCTTCGAAGAGTTCTTCCACACGGGGAAGACCCTGGGTGATGTCGTGGCCGGCCACCGATACGCCGCCGGTATGGAAGGTCCGCATGGTCAGCTGGGTGCCCGGCTCTCCGATGGATTGGGCGGCGGTGATGCCCACGGCTTCGCCGATGTTGACCGGTTCTCCCGTGGCCAGGTTTCGCCCGTAGCATTTGGCGCAGATGCCGAATTCGCACTGGCAGGTCATGACCGAACGGATCTTGACCGCGTCGATGCCGGCCCGTTCGATGGCCAGGGCTGCTTCTTCGCTGATCTCTTCTCCGCCTTCCACCAGCAGATCGCCTTCCTCGCTGAGGATGTCTTCCAGGGCGGTCCGCCCCACGATCCGGAGGCGCAGCGCCTCGATCACTTCCTTGCCGTCGGCGAAGGCCCGGACTTCGATGCCTTCGTCGGTGCCGCAGTCTTCCTCCCGGACGATCACATTGTGGGATACGTCCACCAGACGGCGGGTCAGATAACCGGAGTCCGCCGTACGAAGAGCAGTATCGGCCAGACCTTTGCGGGCGCCGTTGCTGGAAAGAAAATATTCCATGACGGTAAGCCCTTCCCGGAAGTTGGCTGTGATGGGGATCTCGATGGTCTTGCCGGTGGCGTTGGCCATCAGTCCTCGCATCCCGCTGATCTGCTTGATTTGGTTCTTGCTTCCCCGGGCGCCGGAGTGGGCCATGATGTACAGATTATTCAGGGTGCCCAGCGATTCCATCAGGGCGTCGGCCACATCGTCGGTGGCCTTGTGCCAGATCTCGATGACCTTCTCGCTGCGCTCCGCGTTGCTCATCAAGCCGCGGCGATAGGCCAGCTGGTAAGCGTCCACCTTCGTCTGGGCGGCGTCGATGATGTCTTTTTTGCTCTCGGGCATCACCATGTCGGCGATGCTGATGGTGATGGCGGCCTTTGTGGAGTAGTGGAAACCGGTGCTCTTGATATGGTCCAGCATTTTAGCGGTTTCCGTGTTGCCGTGGCGGCGATAGCAGCGGTCGATGATCTGGCCCAGCTTCTTTTTGTCGCAGAGGAAATCGATCTCCAGGGAATAGGGATCCGATTCCCGGTCTACAAAGCCCAGGTCCTGGGGGATCTCTTCGTTGAAGAGGAAGCGGCCTACGGTGGATTCCACCAGCTTGCCCCTATCCTGGCTGTTCAGTTGTTTTCTGACCTTCACCTTGGCGTGGACGCCGACGGCGCCGGTCTGGTAAGCCATCAGGAGCTCGTCGTAATCGGCGAAGATCTTGCCGTCTCCCTTTTCGGAGGGAGTGTTGCGCACCGCTTCCCCTTCGTGGGTCAGGTAGTAGGACCCCAGGATCATATCCTGCGTGGGGGTGGTGATGGGCGAACCGTCCTTGGGCGCCAAAATATTGTTGACCGAAAGCATCAGAAAACGGGCTTCGGCCTGGGCTTCCACGGAAAGCGGCACGTGGACGGCCATTTGGTCGCCGTCGAAGTCGGCGTTGTAGGCGGTGCAGACCAGGGGATGGAGTTTGATCGCCTTGCCTTCTACCAGAACAGGCTCGAAAGCCTGGATGCCCAGCCGATGCAGGGTCGGGGCGCGGTTCAGCAGGACCGGGTGGTCCTTGATCACTTCGTCCAGCACATCCCACACTTCCGGACGCACTTTTTCCACCATGCGCTTGGCGCTCTTGATATTGTGGGCGTCGCCTCTCTGGACCAGTTCCTTCATAATAAAAGGCTTAAAGAGTTCCAGCGCCATCTTCTTGGGAAGCCCGCACTGGTAGAACTTCAGTTCCGGACCCACGACGATGACCGAGCGGCCCGAATAGTCCACCCGCTTGCCCAGCAGATTCTGACGGAAGCGTCCCTGCTTGCCCTTGAGCATATCCGAAAGGGATTTGAGGGGACGGGAACCGGGCCCTGTGACGGGGCGGCCTCTGCGGCCGTTGTCGATCAGGGCGTCCACCGCCTCCTGAAGCATTCTTTTTTCATTTCTGACGATGATGTCCGGCGCGCCCAGCTCCAAAAGCCTCTTGAGACGATTGTTGCGGTTGATCACCCGGCGGTACAGATCATTCAGGTCCGAGGTGGCGAAGCGTCCGCCGTCCAGCTGGACCATGGGCCGAAGATCCGGCGGGATGACCGGGATCACTTCCAGCACCATCCATTCCGGTTTGTTGCCCGAGGTCCGCAGGGCTTCCACCACTTCCAGGCGCCGCACGATGCGGACTTTTTTCTGGCCCAGGGATTCCTTGAGCTTGCCCCGGAGCTCCTTGGACAGCTTGTCCAGGTCGATCTGGACCAGCAGTTCCCGGATCGCTTCGGCGCCCATGCCGGCTTTAAACTGATTGCCGTACTGCTCCTTCAGCTCCCGGTACTCCTGCTCCGTGAGGATGTCCTTGTACTGCCGTTCCGTCTTGCCCGGATCGATGATGATATAGGCGGCAAAATAGAGCACCTTCTCCAGATTTCTGGGGGTGATGTCCAAAACCAGCCCGATGCGGCTGGGGATGCCCTTAAAATACCAGATGTGCGAAACCGGAGTCGCCAGTTCGATGTGTCCCATCCGCTCTCTGCGGACCTTGGCCTTGGTGACTTCCACGCCGCAGCGGTCGCAGACGATCCCCTTGTAGCGGATCCTCTTGTACTTGCCGCAGTGGCACTCCCAGTCCTTGGTGGGCCCAAAAATCTTTTCGCAGAAAAGACCTTCTTTTTCCGGTTTAAGTGTTCTGTAGTTGATGGTCTCGGGTTTCTTTACTTCTCCGTGAGACCAGCTCAATATTTTTTCAGTAGAAGCTAAACTGATCCGCAAGGATTCAAAGTTAGTCAGTTCCAATTAGCTCTCCCCTTCCTGTCGTCCATTCCAAACGAGCGTCAACG
>CAZCTS010000070.1:0-6861 GCA_964501635.1 uncultured Oscillospiraceae bacterium
TTTCAGCTTTGCGAAGATCTTGACATCCCGATCCGCCGCTGCGGGAGCCTGACCCTTGCCGTCGATCCCGAACAGATGGCGGCGATCCCTGCGGTGATGGAGCAGGCAATCGAAAACGGCGTTCTGGACAACGAAGTGCTGACAAAAGAAGAGATCCTCCGGATGGAGCCGAACCTGACCCCGTCTGTCCTGGGGGGGATCTACGCGCCCAGGGATGCGCAGATCAACCAGTTCCTGATGGTCGTGGCCCAGGCGGAGAACGCCGCGGAGAATGGGGTGGAGTTTTGGCTGGACTGCCCGGTGACCGGAATGGATGTGGCAGAGGGGCGGATCCATCGGGTCGCCACTGCGAAAGGGGACATCGAGGCGAAGTGGGTCGTCAATGCGGCCGGGCTATACTGCGATGAGATCGCAAAAATGGCGGGGGATTGCGACTTCTCCATGTATCCCCGAAAAGGTCAATTCTATGTGATCGGCAAGGATACTCCAGTCAAGGTGGAGCATATCGTCAAATCCGTCCCGGGGCGGCAAGGCCACGGTATTTTGATCATCCCCACAGTGGATGGTACGATCCTTGTCGGACCCACTGCGGAGGATGGAGAAGACAAGACCGACCGCAAGACGACCCGAGAGGGTCTTGATGATATAAAAAAATATGCGCGCTTATTGGTTCCGGAGCTTTGTTTTGAAGACACGATCGCACAGTTCGTGGGTGTGCGTCCGGCCAGGGATCCGGACGGGTATCATATCCGCGTGTCGGACAAGGTATCGGGATATGTAGAGATCTCGGGCATACGCTCCACAGGGCTGACCAGCAGCCTGGGCATTGCCAAATATGTCATCAGGGAAATGGGGAAGGCCGGCCTGGTCCTTGACCGGAAGAGCGATTTCTGCGGCCGGCGAAAGGGGATCGTATCCTTCTGCGGCAAGACAGATGAAGAAAAGGATGCGCTCATCGCCCGGGATCCCCGCTATGGCCGCATCGTCTGCCGCTGTGAGCAGATCTCGGAAAGCGAGATCGTTCAGGCCATCCGCCGTCCGGTGGGCGCTCGTACGGTAGACGCGGTAAAGCGGCGGGTGAGGGCCGGCATGGGTCGCTGCCAGGGAGGCTTTTGCAGTCCTCTGGTCATCGAGATCCTCGCAAGAGAAACAGGGGCAGATCCCACAGAGATCCGAAAGCGCGGCGAAAAGTCCTACATGCTTGCCCCGAAATAGCGCAGATTTCGGATTACGCTTCCGGGCTGACCGGAACAATGTCCACAGCGGGACCGCTGCTCCGGATTTTATCCAAAATATCCGATGGGGTCAGAGAATCGGTAATGACAATATCGATTTCCGAGAAGTCGCACAGCTTATAAAAGCCTTTTTTCATAAATTTTGTGTGGTCGATCATGGCGATGCTGGTGGTGGCTTTTTTAAGATAGCGTTTTTTTAAGTTGTTGATCCCTTCTTCATCCGTGGAAAGTCCGTCTTCCGGTGTGGCGCCGTCGGTGCTGGTAAGAAAATAATCGATGCTGCTGATGCTGTTGAAAAATTCCTTTGCAAAGGTTCCGTTGGACGTGCCGTCCGGAGTCAGGAATCCGCCCATGATATAGACTTTTCGCTGTCCTGATGAAAGCAGTTCGGCTGCGGAATGGATGTCGCCGCTGATAATGATCAGATCCTTCTTGTTCTGCAAGTGGCTGCACAGTTCAAAAATGGTGCTGCCGGCGTCCAGCGCCACCGTGGAACGATCTGGAATATAAGTTGCCGCGCGGGCCGCGATAGCGGTTTTCGCTTCGTGCTGGATCGTCCTGCGCTTGTCCAGGGGAGAAGGCAGGACTTTCGTCTTGGGCTGCAATTCCGCGCCTCCGTAGATTTTCTTTAAGATCCCTTGCCCTTCCAACTGGTCCAGGTCCCTGCGGATGGTTTCGATGGAAACATCGAAATGAGAGGCCATCTGGATCGTATTGATCACTTTTTCCTCTTCCAGAATGTCGACGATCTCTTTCTGCCGGATTTTCTTCATACCAATAGCCCCCGTGCACAAGTGATTACTATATTGATGTAAAGTGATAACAACCTTTGTTGAACACTGTTATTATATCGCTATGGCTTGGAGAATGGCAATAGTAAAAATGCAAAATATTATAAATATATGTGACAATATTGGCCGCATAAGATTGAAATATTGTCAACATATTAATAAAATCTTAAACTTATTAAATAAATAGTCGCAAAACATTGACATTTATTTGCGAAATGATTAGTATTCAAGAAAAGAGGAAACCGTGTTTTACTGCCGCAGTGGAAGGAGTCTGTCGTGCCCGCTTATTATTTGGGAATCGATCAAGGGACCACGCTGACAACAGCCGTTTTGGTCGATGAGAAATGGCATATCGTTGCAAAGGCTTCCAAGGCTCACAAACAGTATTATCCTAATCCAGGCTGGGTCGAGCACGATCCGGTCGAAATCTATGAAAATTGCCTTGCGGTTACAGCAGAAGCCCTTCGTAAAGTGCCCGGCGCAAGGGCGCAGGATATTCTGGCGATCGGATTGGATCACCAAGGGGAGACCTGTGTCGTCTGGGATAGGGACAGCGGCCTGCCCATCTACAACGCCATTGTCTGGCAGGATCGCCGCACTTCCGATGCCGCGTCAAAGCTGAATAAAGAGCGCGGAGAAGAGATCCAAAGAATTTCCGGCCTTCAGCCGGACGCATATTACAGCGCAACGAAGATCAACTGGCTGCTCGACAATGTGGAGGGAGCCAGATCCGGCGCCGAAAGCGGAAAGCTTTTAATAGGAACGCTGAACTCATGGCTCTATTGGAAAATGAGCGGCGGAGAATGTTATAAAACCGAGCCGAGCAGCGCGGCCTGCATGATGCTGATGGACTTGCAGAAAACCGCCTGGAGTCCAGCCCTGTTGGATTTGATCGGGCTTTCTGTGGATCAGATGCCCCAGATGTGCGACAGCAATACCATTTTCGGCTACACGAGGCCGGATTGCTTTCTGGGGGCAAGGATCCCCATCGCCGGTTGTACCGTCGATTCTCCTGCCAGTATCATCGGCGGAGGCTGTGCGGGGGAGGGCATCCTGAAAACCTCTTATGGGACCGGCAGCTTTATGAGTTTTCAGACGGGCAGCCATTTGATTTTTTCCGAAAACGGCATTTTCTCGGATTGCATGTGGCGAATCGACGGAAAGCCTTTCTATCGCTTGCGCGCTGCGGCGTATGTGGCCGGAACCGCCGTGGAGTGGCTCAAGAGCGGCCTCGGCATGATCGAGAGCACTCAAGCCTCTGAACAAATGGCGCTGGCCGTAAAAGACACGAAAGACGTGTTTTTTGTGCCGGCGTTTTCAGGACTGGCCACGCCGTTTTGGGATCAGTACGCCCGCGGGCTGTTCATTGGACTGACCGCCGGTGTCACGAAGGAGCATCTGGTCCGGGCAGTGCTGGAGTCGCTGGCGTACCAAGTGGCGAATTGTTACCGCGCCATGACGGCGGAACTAGGGCAGGGATGCGCTGTGATGCGGGCAGACGGGGGCATTGTGGAGAATCGCTTTGTGATGCAGTTCCAAGCGGATATGCTGGGTATTCCGGTGGAAGTGCCGGAAGAAAAGGAGACCGCTGCTTTTGGCGCGGCTTGCCTTGCCGGGATCACCATGGGCGCTCTGCCCTCCGTGGAGAGCGTCAAGCGATTTGTTCGATTGAAAGACACCTACGAACCCCAAATGTCTGCGGATGAACGCCAGGAGCGCCTGTCCCGCTGGCTGGATGCGGCCGGCCGCAGTCTGGGATGGGCGAAAAAACAGATATAAGTGGCATCAAATGCCTATTTTGCAGCGAAGCTGATGAAATAGAATTGATATTGATCAATGTGAACGAAAAGGAGAATTGACATGAGAAAAATTCTTACACTGTTTTTGGCGCTGTTGATGGCCCTGTCTCTAGCCGGTTGCGGAGGCGGCAGCGAACCTGTCGCAGAGGACACCGTTTATGAGTGGTCGCTCTCTTGCGAGTATTCCGCCGAGAATCATCAGACCAAGGCCCTGATGGATGCCGCCGCTATGATCGAAGAGCAAACAGGCGGGCGCATCAAGATCACCGTCTATCCCAATATGGCGCTGGGCGACTATACTGTCGTCTACGGCCAGGTGATGACAGGCGACATCGAAATGTGCGCCAATCCGATTTCCTCCCAGTATGACGCCCGGGTGGACGTCATGAATATGCCTTTCCTGTCCTCCACTTTCGAAGAATTTGAAACCTACTATATGAACAGCGACTCCTATATGTGGAAACTGTTTGATGAGATTACCGCCAACAACGGCGTCAAGCTTCTGGGTTTCTTTAATGCCGGATTTATGGGCCTTGGCGCCAAAAAAGTCGACAAAGAGGACTTTGCCTTCCTGACCGGCACCGAGCCCAAGAGCGTCCTGATGCGCTGTCCCGCTGCGGAATCTTACAACCTGACCATGAAAGCCATGGCTTACAACACGACGACCATTCCCTATTCCGACCTGTATTCCGCGCTGCAATCCAACCTTTGCGACGGCTGGCTGGGCGGTTCGGGTCTGGTCAATTACGACAGCTTTCGCGATGCCATCAAATACTTTGTAGACTGCAATGTGATCAATGAATCCATTCCCGTAATGATGAATGCCGAGGCCTTCAACAGCCTGACTCCGGAAGATCAAGCCATCGTCACCGATGTATTCAATCAGATGCAGATCCGTGTGAACAACGAGCGCAAGGAGCAGGAAGCCAAGGCGATCACCGATATGCAGGCCTATGGGATCACCACTATCCAACCCACCGCTGAGGAACTTTCGGCCCTGCGCGATCGCGTTCGCGCCGAAGTATGGCCTCAGATGGCCGCTTCGCTGGGCCAGGATGTCATCGATGATATTTGCGCAATTTATGATGTGACCCTTAATTAGCCTGCTGCGACTGTGCAATCTACGCCGGATCATCCTCCTTCGGCGGAGCATCGAAATCAGCAGAGCATATGTCTGTGGCAAGCAGGTAAGCAGGAGTGTCCCCAAAGGGCACTCCTGAGGACCTGATTCGGGAGATTGAAAATGAGACAGAAAATCGAAAACTTTTTTCTTTGGAAGTGGCTGCTGAGCATAGAACGCTTCGTGATGATTTTCTGCAGCGTCGCAGTCCTCGCCACCATCGGCTATGTGGTGCTCAGCCGCTACGTCCTGAAGATCAATTTTACCGCAAGCGACGAGCTGCTGACGATCCTGGCGCTGTGGCTCTATTTTATCGGCGGTGTATATGGAGGCTACGAAGACGCCCATATCAAGGCTGACGTCTTGACGATGATCATCAAAAGCGATGCCCGAAAAAGGGTCGCGGACGTGATCGTTAAACTGATTTCGCTCCTGGTTTCCGTGGCGCTGGCGGTTTGGGCGATCCAATACCTGAAGCTCAGCATCATGCTGGGCGGGAAGACTTTGATCCTCAAGCTGCCCATGATGACCTCCCGGCTGGCGCTGGTAGCCGGGTTCACACTCCCGGTCATCTATAATATTTATCATTTCTGCATCGCCCTCGATAACCTGATCCATCCGGGTGCCGCCGCAGGGAAAGCAGATCTTGCTTCGTTTGGAAATATGACGATAGGGGGAACAGAAGAATGATGGAGCTTGGAATTTCTTTTGTGATCCTCGTCACACTGTTGATCGTCGGCGTGCCTGTAATGTACTGCTTCGGCGCGTCGCTCCTTTTTGCCTCGTTCACGCTCGGCTACACCGCAACAGGAATTTTCCCCACCATGTACGGCAAACTCTCTTCCGTTGTGCTGCTGTCCATCCCTTTGTTCATCCTAGCAGGGAAGATCATGGAGCACGGCAGGATAGGCGACGCGCTGATCGGGTTTGTGGAATTATTCGTCGGAAAGATCAAAGGCAGCCTGGCCGTCATCACCACGGTGGCCTGCGCAGTGTTCGGTTCGATCTGCGGCTCGGGCATGGCGACGCTATCCTGTATCGGCTCCATCATGATGCCCAAGATGCAGGCGAAGCGGTATCCCATGGAAATTGCCGCTGCGGTGGCCTGCTGCGCCGCTCCGCTGGGTATGCTCATCCCACCCAGCAGCCTTTGCATCGTCGTCGCCTGGGCTGCGAACCTGTCGGTCACGGCTTGCTTCCTGTCCACGCTGATCCCCGGCATCATCTTGACCATTCTGATCTCGGCGGTTTCCTATTTTATGATCCGAAAGAGGGATGTGGACACCGGCTCCGGCTATGATGAGGGGGCAAAGCTCAGCGAGGTGGTCTGGCCCCGCACAAAGCAGGCCATTCCGGCGCTGTTGATGCCTTTCATCATCCTGGGCGGGATCTACGGCGGGATCTTCACGGCGACGGAAGCGGCTGCCGTTGCCGCGATCTATTCGATTCCTGTTGCCATCTATATTTACAAGGGAACCACGATCCACGGCATGAAGAAGGTGTTTATGGACAGCGCAAAGACGACTGGCATCGTGATGGTGATGGTCGTCATGACGATGGCCCTGGGCCAGATCCTTACAATGGAAAATATGCCGATGAAACTGCTGTCCGGCCTGACCTCCATTTCCGACAACAAATACGTGATCCTGCTGATGATCAATTTATTTCTGGTTTTGATCGGCATGATCATGGACGACACCTGCGGCACGATGCTCTGCTCGCCGCTGCTGATCCCCATCGGTGTCGCGCTGGGCGTCAACCCTTATCAAATGTGCGCCATCCTTGTGACCAATCTGGGCATGGGCAATGTGACGCCGCCGACGGCGCCCTTCCTCTACATGGCATCCGGCATGGCGGGCGTGAACGCGGCCAAAGTCATGAAACCGGTGCTCTTGATCATCATTTTTGCATATTTG
>CAZCTS010000071.1:0-6825 GCA_964501635.1 uncultured Oscillospiraceae bacterium
ATCGTTTGCTGGAGGAGACAGGTTCCGTGTCCCACCGGGACATGCGGGAGCAGTATCTGGACAATATGGATCTGGAGCGGGAACGGGGCATCACCATCAAGCTCCAGGCCAGCCGGCTTGCTTATCATGCCCGGGACGGCCACGATTATATTTTCAATCTGATCGACACGCCGGGCCACGTGGATTTTACCTACGAAGTGTCCCGAAGCCTGGCCGCCTGCGAAGGGGCCATTCTGATCGTGGACGCCACCCAGGGGGTGGAGGCCCAGACCCTGGCCAACGTGTACCTGGCGCTGGACGAGAACCTGGAGATCGTTCCGGTGATCAACAAGATCGACCTGGCCTCCGCCAGGCCCGAGGAAGTCCGTCAGGAGATCGAAGACGTGATCGGCATCCCGGCGGACCACGCGCCCCTGATCTCCGCCAAGGAAGGTCTTAACATCCTGGATGTTTTGGAAGAGGTGGTGGCCCGGGTGCCCGCGCCCCGGGGCGACACAGAAGGCAAGCTCAAGGCCCTGATTTTCGACTCGTATTACGATAATTACAAAGGCGTCGTCATTTACACCAGAGTGTTTGATGGCTCGGTCAAAGTCGGGGACATGATCCGCCTGATGAACACAAAAAAGGTCTACGAGGTGACCGAAGTCGGCGTCAACGCGCCCTTTCAGACCCCGGTGCCCTGCCTTTCCGCCGGCGCAGTGGGTTATCTTTGCGCCAGCATCAAGCAGGTCTCCGACGCCCGGGTGGGCGACACCATCACCCTGGACAGCGATCCGGCCCCTCAGGCGCTGCACGGGTATAAAAAAGTCCAGCCCATGGTGTACTGCGGCGTCTATCCCGCAGAAGGCGAGAAGTACGAAAACGTCAGGGATTGTCTGGAGAAGCTCCAGGTGAACGACGCGGCCCTGCTCTTTGAGCCCGAATCCTCCACAGCCCTGGGCTTCGGCTTTCGCTGCGGCTTTCTGGGATTGCTGCACATGGAGATCATCGTGGAGCGGCTGGAGCGGGAGTTCGATCTGGAGATCATCACCACTTCGCCCAGCGTCATCTACAAAGTGGTCATGAACGACGGGACGATTCAGATGATCCAGAATCCTTCGAATTTGCCGGCCCCTACGACCTACAGCCACATCGAGGAGCCCATGGTCAAAGCCACGGTCATGCTGCCCAAGGAGTATGTGGGGGCGATCATGGAGCTCTGCCAGGACAGGCGGGGCGTGCTGGAGCACATGGAGTATCTGACGGAGACCCGGGTGGCGCTGCACTATATCCTTCCCCTGAACGAAGTGATCTACGACTTCTTCGACGCGCTGAAATCCAAGACCAGGGGGTACGGATCCCTGGATTACGAGTTCGCCCACTACCAGAAATCCCAGCTGGTCAAGATGGATATCCTGCTGAACCGGGAACCCGTGGACGCCTTGTCCATGATCGTCCACGAGTCCAAGGCCTACCAAAGGGGCCGCTTCGTCTGCGAGAAGCTGAAGGAAGTGATCCCGATGCACCAGTTCGAAGTGCCCATCCAGGCCTCCATCGGGCAAAAGGTGATCGCCCGGGAAACCGTGCGGGCCTACCGGAAGGACGTGTTGGCCAAATGCTACGGAGGAGACATTTCCAGAAAGCGGAAGCTTCTGGAAAAACAGAAGGAAGGAAAGAAACGCATGCGTCAGTTCGGCAGTGTGGAAGTGCCTCAGGAAGCCTTCACCGCTGTGTTGAAGTACGATGACAACAAATAGGGGAGAGCCCGGAACCAGGCCAAAGGATCCTTTCCCCAAGCCCCTTGGGATTTATGTGCACATTCCCTTCTGCCGGCAAAAGTGCAACTACTGCGATTTCGTGTCCTTTCCGGCAGAGCCGGAGGATCCGCAGCGGCATCGGCTCTACATTACAGCACTGGAGCAGGAGTTGGATGCCCTGGCGGACCGTTTCGGCGATCAGTATCAGGTGGACACGGTGTACATCGGCGGCGGCACGCCCACGGTGCTGGGCGCGGATCAGATCGACCGGGTGGTCCGGGCGATCTTTCGCCGCTTTTCCCCCGTGGGCCGGGATCGGCTGGAGTTGACCATCGAGGCCAATCCCGAAAGCATCGGCGAGCTTCAGTGCCGCCGGATCCGGGAATGCGGGTTCAACCGGGTCAGCCTGGGTGTTCAGAGTCTGAACGATGAAATGCTCAGAGGCCTGGGGCGTATCCACGATTCCCGCATGGCCCGGGAGAGCTTCGACCGCATCCGCCGGACGGTCACCGAAAACATCAATGTGGACCTGATGTTCGGCATTCCGGGGCAGACGCCGGAAATATGGCGGGACACCCTGGAGCAGGTTCTGGACTGGCGGCCGGCCCACCTATCCTTCTACAGCCTGCAGCTGGAAGAGGGGACCCCCTTTTATCAACGCTACAGGGCCGGCGCCATGGACCTGCCCTCCTGGGACATCAACCGGAAAATGTATCATGAGGCGCTGGATCTTCTGGCCCGGCGGGGCTATGAGCACTACGAAGTCTCCAGCGCGGCGCTACCGGGCTTCCAGTGCCGCCACAACCTGAAATACTGGACGATGGAGGACTACCTGGGGCTGGGTCTGGCCGCCCACTCCTATTTGGATGGCGTGCGATACGAAAATACGCCGGAATGGGATCTTTACACAGCCGGTTCATTTTTGAAAAGCGCAGAACCCTGGGATCTTTCGGATCGCATGGGCGATTATCTCTTCACAGAGCTTCGGCGGATCCGCGGATTCCGGCTGGCGGACTTTTCGGGGCGCTTCGGAGTGGATTTTCAAGAGGAATACGGCGCCGCCGCAGAGGAATTGATGCGGGAAGGTTTGCTGGAATGCGGCGGCGGGGGCCTTCGATTGACGGAACGGGGCCTGGATCAGACAAATATCGTTTTGGGACGCTTGCTGAATCGGGCAGGAGGGATCCATGGAAAGCAATAAGAAATATGTGATGGCCCTGGACCAGGGCACAACCAGCAGCCGCTGCATCCTCTTCGACCATGCGGGCCACCCGGTCTCCATGGCCCAGAAGGAGTTTGCCCAGTCCTATCCACAGCCGGGCTGGGTGGAGCACGATCCCATGGAGATCTGGTCTTCCCAGATCGGCGTGGCCCAGGAGGCCATGCACAAAATCAAGGCCACTCCGGACAACATTTCGGCCATCGGCATCACCAACCAGCGGGAAACCACGGTGGTCTGGGACCGGATCACCGGGCTTCCGGTCTATCCGGCCATCGTGTGGCAGTGCCGCCGCACATCGGGTTTTTGTGACGAGCTGGCCGCCCGGGGCGCGTCGGAACTGGTAAAGGCGCTCACCGGCCTGCCCTTGGACGCCTATTTTTCGGCCAGCAAGATCCGCTGGATCCTGGATCACGTCTCCGGCGGCCGGGAGAAGGCGGAAAAGGGCGACTGGCTTTTCGGAACCGTGGACAGCTGGCTGCTGTGGAACCTGACGGGCGGAAAAGTCCACGCCACGGACTATTCCAACGCCTCGCGCACCATGCTGTTCAACATCCACACCCTTGAGTGGGACCCCCGGCTCCTGGAACTGTTCGGCATTCCCGGCGCGATGCTGCCCCGGGTGTTTCCTTCCTCCTATTCCTTTGGACAGACGGACCTTGCCCTCTTTGGGGCGCCGATCCCCATCGGCGGGATCGCCGGAGACCAGCAGGCGGCTTTGTTCGGCCAGACCTGTTTTCACAAGGGCGAGGCAAAGAGCACCTATGGAACGGGCTGTTTTCTCCTGATGAACACCGGCCATTCGCCCGTGGCCTCCCGCAATGGGCTGCTCACCACCATCGCCTGGGGATTGGGGGATGCGGTCACCTATGCCCTGGAAGGTTCCATTTTTATCGGAGGGGCCGCGATCCAGTGGCTTCGGGACGAAATGGGCCTGATCCGGGATTCTGCCCAGTCGGAGCGCTGCGCTCTGGAGGTGCCCGATACGAACGGCGTTTATTTTGTCCCTGCGTTTGTCGGTTTGGGGGCGCCCTATTGGGATCCCTATGCCCGGGGCACCATCGTGGGCCTTACCCGGGGCGCCAACCGCAACCACCTGATCCGGGCGGCCCTGGAATCCATCGCCTATCAGACCAGCGATGTGCTGTCGGCCATGGAGCAGGATTCCGGAGCCCGTCTCCGAACGCTTCGGGTGGACGGAGGCGCCAGCGCCAACGATTTTTTGATGCAATTTCAGGCGGACATTATACAGGGAGAGGTCCAGCGGCCCGAGTGTGTCCAGACCACCGCCCTGGGGGCGGCCTATCTGGCCGGATTGTCATCCGGATTTTGGGCGGATCTGCCGGACATTCAGCGGAACTGGGAGATGTCCGGCAGCTTTATCCCCGCCGTCACGGATCAGAAAAGCACAGAATTACTGGATGAATGGCACAAAGCCGTTCGTTGCGCCATGAGTTGGGGGAGGTCCTGATGCAGCAATATTTGGAACAGATCAAAGCCCATCCTGCCTTTGAGGGGATCACGAAGGACGAAGATGTTCTCTGGCTCCGGAAGTGCATGGATGCGAAAGTCGAAATCTTTCAGCCGGGTGAAACGGTTTTTCATCAGGGGGAGGAACGCTTGTTTGCCAGCATAGTGCTGGAGGGCACGGCGCTGGCGACGACTGCGGAAGGGGCTCGGGAAACGATCGGTCCCAAAGGGTATCTTTTTACAGAAATGCCTGCAGGGCAGTCGCTTTATGCGCCGTTTACAGTGATGGCAGAAACGGAGCTGACCGTGTTTTCCATGCGGGTCCTGCGGCTGGCCAAGCTCTGCAGCTTCCGCTGCGTGTTTCACGCAAAGCTCCTGGAAAACCTGAGCAATTATTTTTTATAAGTCCCTTGACAACCCCCCTGACGGGGGGTATATTAATGTTAAGTTAGCACTCACCAATAAAGAGTGCTAACAACAGGGAAGATCGCAGAGAAAGGAGTGGACACGGTGGAGCTCAGCGAACGAAAATTAGAAATCCTTCACGCCATTGTGGCCGACTTCATCTATTCGGCCGAGCCCGTGGGAAGCCGGACCCTCTCAAAGAAGTATGCCATGGGCATCAGCCCCGCCACGATCCGCAACGAGATGTCGGACCTGGAAGAGATGGGATACCTGAGCCATCCCCACACATCGGCAGGCCGCGTGCCTTCCGATAAAGCTTACCGTCTCTATGTCGATCAGATGATGAAAGATTACGAGATGACCGATTCGGAAAAAAGGATCATCGCCGAAAAGCTTACCCGAAACGTCCGGGAATTGGAAGAAACGGTCCATCACGCAGCCACGCTGCTGTCGGAGCTCACAAGTCTGGCTTCCTTTGCCATCACGCCCAACCGCAGCGGCAACACGCTCAAGTACGTAAACTTTCTGCCCGTGGACGATCGCACGGTCGTGCTGATGATCATCGGCCAGGACGGCAAGGTGAGCAGCACGAACATCCGGCTGGACCACAGCTACACCGAAGACAATCTGACGCTCATGTCCCGGGTGCTCACCCACAACTTTAAGGGAAAGACGATCAACAATATCCTGATGCTGGACATCGTCAAAGCCTTCGAGAGCGACATGTTCGTCCTGCAGGATTTCGCGCTGCGGATCGCGCCGGATTTTCTGGACACCTTGGAACGCATGCTTTCCGTGGATCTTTACATGGAAGGGCTCTCCAACATCTTTTCGATACCGGAGTACAACGATATCGAAAAGGCCCGCTGTTTTATGGAAATGATCCAGCGCAAGCAGCAGTTTACCGATGTGCTGGTCAACCGGGACAACGGTCTGATCATCACCATCGGAAACGAAAACCAGGAAGAGTATATGAAGGACTGCAGCCTGGTCACCGCGGACTACCGGATCGACGGGAAGCTGGTGGGCAAGATCGGCGTCATCGGTCCCACCAGGATGAAATACAGCGAGATCACCTCCGTCATCCGCTACGTGTCGGACAACATCAGCCAGACATTTCAGTTAAAGGGAGAATCCAAGAATGAGTGAAGAAAAAAAGAAGAAAGCGAAACTGAGTCCGGAGGCGGAAATGCCCGAACAGTCCCCCGAGGCAGTCCAGGAAACAGGGGAGGCAGAGGAAGCCGCCAGGCGTGCGGAAGAGGATCTTCAGAACAAATATCTCAGGCTGGCGGCCGATTTTCAGAATTTCCGGCGCCGGGCCGAGAAGGAAAGAAGCGACGTCTACGCCTACGCCAACGAGAGGATCGTGTTGGAGTTGCTCGATGTAATGGACAGTTTCGAGCGCGCCATGGACCATCCCTGGGAGGCCGGAGAGGCCAGACTGATGGAAGGCATGGCCATGATCCTCAAACAGCTGCAAAGCGTTCTGGAAAAGAATCACGTGGAGGCGATCGACGCCCTGGGTCAGCCTTTCGACCCGTCCCGGCACGACGCCGTCATGACGGAGCCCAGTCAGACCCACGCAAGCGGCGCCGTCACAAAAGTAATCAAAAAAGGATATATGCTCAATAAAAAAGTGATCCGGCCGGCCATGGTGGCCGTAGCCGCAGATCGCCAGGAACAATAGGAACTACTGAATCGGAGGGATAAAAAATGGGTAAAGTAATCGGTATAGACTTAGGGACCACCAACAGCTGCGTCGCCGTTCTGGAGGGCGGAGAGCCCACGGTCATCGCCAATGCGGAAGGGAACAGGACAACGCCCTCCGTGGTGGGCTTCACCAAGGGCGGAGAGCGCCTTGTGGGGGAGACCGCAAAGCGGCAGGCCATCACCAATCCGGAACGGACCATTTCTTCCATCAAACGGCAGATGGGTTCGTCCCACAAAGTGACGATCGACGGAAAAGAATATACGCCTCAGGATATTTCCGCCATG
>CAZCTS010000072.1:0-6729 GCA_964501635.1 uncultured Oscillospiraceae bacterium
TATAGTATGATCCACATTCAGGGCAACAGTGATTTACTTTCTTCGCTGGAGAAACATAGAAGAGCATTTCATGATCATTATCCTTCGGCTTTATGCATTTTAGTTCTTTCAGTTCCGGAAGGTTTAATGATGGGATGGGCTCTACTTCTTCATATTGGCCATCATAAGCAGAGTTGATGCCGATTTCTTTTTTCATTAGAACAAGCCTCCAAAATCCACAGCTTCAAGGCGTATTACAGTAAAATTATACTTGATTTAGAATGAAAAGGAAAGAACCTCGGGTGAATACCATCCTAATGGCGTTATAATGTGGGTAAAATTGAGATGCTACAGTAAAGTTGTAATAGTAGTGTGCATTCTGTAAAATATTATCAACTTGAAAGGAGCACACCTCATGTACTATGCAGAACCAGAACTGAAACAGCGGATCATCAAGTTGCACATCCAAGACGGACGAACCTACCAGAGCCTTACCGATGAATATGGGTTTTCCAGTAGAGTCATCGGCCGCTGGGTAAAGCAGTACCGGGAAGACGCTGCGGCCGACTCCAAACAGGCAAAGCAACTTGCAGACATGGAAACACTGCGGAGCCTGCAGAAGGAAGTTGAAGAACTGCGAAAGGAAAATGACTTCCTAAAAAAAGCGGCGGCGTTCTTTGCCAAGGAGAGCAAATAGCTCGATACCATTTTATCGACAAATATTCAGGACGTTACGGGACCAACTGGTTGCTGCAGCAGCTTGGGATTTGTCCAAACGGGTATTACAACTACAGGAAGCACCGCAAGAGCGCCGATTACAAGCAAAAAGCTTCTGTTCTGAAAACCATCGAAAAGCTCTACCACGAGTCAGGCGGAAAGCCAGGCTATCGCATGAT
The DNA here is from genome assembly GCA_964501635.1 of uncultured Oscillospiraceae bacterium. Taxonomy (GTDB): domain Bacteria; phylum Bacillota; class Clostridia; order Peptostreptococcales; family Anaerovoracaceae; genus UBA10908. The sequence continues at coordinate 876 of CAZCTS010000072.1, forward strand.
GAAACAACTCCTTGGGAACAAAGGAATTTCCATCAGTGCGCAGACGGTTCGCAAATATATGAATGTGGAGCTTGGACTTAAATCTGTGACACGAAAGCCCAAATACCGTTATGCAAAAGGGCCAAAGGCCTATGCAATCTTTGAAAACCTGCTGAGCCAGAGCTTTGAGGCAGACAAAAGGAATGCGCGCTGGTGTATCGATTTTACGTACCTTTTCCTTGCCAATCACAGCAAGCGATACAACTGCTGCATCATCGACCTGTTCGATCGCCGTGTGGTTGCCAGCGTAAACAGCCGTCATATCGACACACAGCTTGCTATTGATACACTGACAAAAGCACTGGCAAACACAGCAGGCGAAACCGGAATGATCCTTCATTCCGATCGGGGCAGCCAGTTTACCTCCAAAGAGTTCATTGAATTCTGCACAGAACATGGCGTGGTTCAAAGCATGAGCAAGCCCGGCTGCCCGTATGACAATGCGCCCATTGAGCGATACTTCAACACCTTGAAGGCTGAGCTGATCAATTTGAGATCCTTCGAGACCGAGGAGAAGCTTTACGAAGAAGTCACCGCTTACGCCTACGGCTGGTACAATCACCAGCGGCCTCATTCCTACAACGGTGGATTGCCGCCAGCCAAAGTGTCTCAAACGTCACATCGCCATTACAATTTTACTTGACCAGAACAAGCCCAACATACGATATGTATGAAGAAATTACAGAAATAGAAGCATTTTTGTATGTTGGAGATGACGGTTTGGAAGACGTGTTTGAGTGTGGTTAAATTCTGTAAGGTGAGGACACACTCTTTATTCATCCCATAGAGCCAGTTGCTTTGAGCGCCCGCAGGACCCAGGTGGCCAGCGCGCCGTTCAACAGGCCGGCGGCCATGCCCGACAGGAGCAATAGGGGAAAGTAGTATAGGATCTGGGCGCTCTCCACGATCAAGGCCGCCACAGCCAGCTGGCCCAGGTTGTGAAAGACCCCGCCGGCCATGGACACGCCGGCTGTGCTGAACAGGTTTGTTTTTCGGAGGGCCGTCATGGCGGCGAAGCTGGCAAGGCCGCCGGCCAGGGAATACAGGCCCGAAAACACGCTGCCGAAGAGGGCGGCGGCTAGCAGGATCCGGCTCAGGTTCACCATCAGGGCGGTGCGGGCCCCCAGTTTATACAGGGCCACCACGATCACGATATTAGCCAGGCCCGGCTTGATCCCCGGGATCCCCAGGGATAGAGGGAAAAGGAATTCCACGTAGGAAAAGATCAGGGCCAGGGAGGTCAGGACCGCTGCGGTGGCTATTTTTTTTGACGCCGAAGTGCGCTTTTCAGATAAATTGTCCATGATCAATAGGAAATGCTGTCCGGTCCCTCGGACCCCAGGATGGTGAGCACCACTTTATTGGGCAGGCAGACGATCACCTGCCTGGTCCGGCGGATGGCGCCGGCGGCAAGACAGTCGCCGTTGGGGCAGTCCGCGGCGGTCATGCTCACTTGACCGTCTCTAATTTCCATAGTATTATGACCGTTGGCAGACTCAATGGACACGAGCTGATCTTTGGACAGATCATAGGTCCCCGACAGCGCCCCGTCCACGGTGACCGCCACGGTGTTTCCGGGCGCGGAAAAGCCCTGCAGCAGGGCCAGGATACCCAGGCCCAGCGCCAGCAGGAGCGCTGCCAGAAGAATGTCTGCTTTCTTGAACATGGGAGACGAAATGACCCTTTCCACTTCCGGTCTGCGGAGCAATAAAAAAATCGCGGCGGCGCTGCTGGCCGCCTGCTTTATTATAACACAGAGCGGCTGCGGCAACAACGCGCCCCCGGCCCAGGTCAGCCGGGGAGAGGACTATCTGCTCAACACCTACTGCACCTTGACCCTCTACGAGGCGAACCGGGAGGGCCTGATCCGGGAGGCCTTCGCCTACGCCCGCAGCCTGGAAAATATCTTGTCCCGCACGGTGGAGGGAAGCGAAGTGAGCGCCTTCAACCGCAGTCCGGCAGGGGAGGCGGTGTTTGTTTCGGACATCACCGCGGAGGTGGTGGAGCGGGGATTGTACTACAGCGCCCTTTCCGGCGGACTCTTCGACATCACCCTGGGCGCGCTGACCGAGCTTTGGAACTTTTCCTCCCCCCAACCCGCAGTCCCTTCTTCGGCGGATATCGAAAAGGCTCTCGGCACGGTGGGGTATCAGCGCATGGCGCTGGCGCAAAACGCTTCCGGGGGAGCGGTCCTCACCAAGGAGGACGCAGGCCTGCGCATGGACCTGGGCGGCATCGCCAAGGGCTTTATCGCAGACAAGGTCAAGGAGTTTCTGGAAGCGAAGGGCGTCCGCGAAGCCCTGATCAACTTCGGCGGCAATGTGGTGGTCCTGGGCGAAAAGAGCGACGGGACCCCCTGGATGATCGGCGTGGAAAAGCCCTTTTCGGCGGAGGAAGACAAGGCGGAAGGGGTCCGGGACTTGTCCGGCCAGATCGCCATCAGCGGGGGCTCCGTGGTCACCTCGGGCGTCTACGAGCGCAAATTTGTGCAGGACGGCAAGCTTTACCACCACATCCTGGACCCCAAAACCGGCTACCCCCGGGAGTCCGACCTGATCTCCGCCACGATCATCGGACCCAGTTCCACGGACTGCGACGCGCTTTCCACCCTCTGCCTCCTGCTGGGCAGGGAGGCGGGGCTGGAGCTGATCGAGGGTCTGGAATTCTACGAGGGCGTCTTTATAGGCAGGGACGGGGAGATCTCCCTCACCTCCGGGGCCCGGTTCACCCCCAATTGACCGGAAGGAACGGATGATCATGAGCAAAGAGAAGAAGGAACAGGAAACAAGACCCTGGGTATCCTGGACTTTGATGAACGACTTTCTGACGGACGCCTTCGCGGGCGTGGGCGTGCCCCGGGCCGATGCGGCCCTCTGCGCCGACGTCCTGCTGGAAAGCGACCGCCGGGGCATCGAAAGCCACGGCTGCAACCGGTTCAAACCCATCTATATCGACCGGATACGGCTCGGGATCCAGAAGCCGGTCACCCAGATCCTGATCCTGAGGGAAACAGCCGCTACGGCCGTTTTAGACGCCCAGGACGGCATGGGGATGGTGGCCTCCCACCGGGCCATGGAAATGGCCATCGAAAAAGCCCGCCTCTGCGGCGTGTCCTTCGTGGCGGTGCGCAACTCCACCCACTACGGCATTGCCGGCTACTGGTCCTCCATGGCCACAAACGCGGGCATGATCGGGATCAACGGCACCAACGCCCGGCCTTCCATCGCGCCCACCTTCGGGGTGGAGAACATGCTGGGCACCAACCCCCTGACCATCGGATTTCCCACCGACGAAGATTTTCCCTTTATGCTGGACTGCGCCACCTCCATCATCCAGCGGGGGCGCATCGAGTACTACGCCCGGACCGGCCAGCCGACCCCTTCGGGAACGGTGATCGGCAGCGACGGCCAGGCGATGACCGACAGTGAGCAGATCTTAAAAGACCTGACAAACGGGCAGGCCGCCCTGGCGCCCCTGGGCGGCATCGGGGAAGAGCTGGCAGGCTACAAGGGCTACGGCTACGCCACAGCGGTGGAGATCCTTTCCGCGGCCCTCCAGGCCGGCTCTTTTCTTCACGGACTCAGCGGCTTGGGAGACGACGGAAAGCCGCAGCCCTATCATTTGGGGCATTTCTTTATCGTGGTGGATCCGAAGGCCTTTATGGGGCTGGAATCCTTCCGGAAGACGGCCGGCGACATCCTGCGGGCTCTGCGGGCGTCAAAAAAAGCCCCCGGGCAGGAGCGGATCTACACAGCGGGCGAAAAGGAATACTTGGTTTGGCTGGAGCGGAAGGACCGGGGCGTTCCATTGGGAGCGTCCGTGCAGAAGGAGATATTGCAGGTGCGGGACGAGCTAGGGCTGCCCTATCGCTTCCCCTTTGAATAGACCGTCAGCCGGCGTCCCGGGCCGGATCAGGCGAACAGGTCCAGGGCCAACTTGCCGAGGAGCAGCAGCACCGCCACCGTCATCATGACGCGGATGAAGCCCGCTCCTTTTTTAATGGCCAGGCCGGAACCCGCCAGGTTGCCGGCGATGCTGCAGGCCGCTGTGAGCAGGGCGACCTGGTAGATCACCAGGCCCGCCACCACGAAGGAGACCGCCGAGGCGCCGTTGGAGGCGATGTTCAGGATCTTGGCGTTGCCCGAGGCGGTCCGCAGGTCGAACTTCATCACTCCGGAGAAGATGGCGATGGCGAAGGTCCCGGTGCCCGGACCGATCAGGCCGTCGTAGAAGCCCAGGACCAGACCCATGGCCAGCGCCAGCAGGGTCACTTTTTTTGCGGAGAGCTTCTCAAAGCCGCTGGTTTCGCCGAAATCCCTTTTCAGCAGCAGAAAGACTGCGGCGAAAGGGAGCACGAAGACCAGGATCTTCTGAAAAACCGTGGGGTCCAGCATCAAGACGATACGGGAAGCCAGGACGGCGCCCAGGATGGCCGTGGAGGCCGAGATCAGGGACACCCGAAGGTGGACCGCGCCGCTGCGCAGATAGCGCACCGCCGCGAACAGCGTGCCCCAGGCCGAGGAAAACTTGTTGCAGGCAAAGGCGGTCTGGGTGGGAAGGCCGGTAAATAAATAGGCGGGGAGGCTGATACAGCCTCCGCCGCCTGCGATGGAATCCACAAAGCCTGCCAGAAAGGTCATAAGGCAGACGAAGAGGATCATGGGCAGTGAAAGGATCTCTGACATGGGATCTGGCCGCTTATTCGGCGGCGGCTTCCGCCGGCGCCTCCGCTGCCGCTTTGACGGCTTTGACCCTGGGGATCACGTGAATGGTGCCCTTGGGGCAGGCCTTGGCGCACAGACCGCAGTTGGTGCACTTGACCGGATCGATCTTTGCCAGGTTGTCCGTCACGTGGACCGCGTCGAACTTGCAGGCCTTTTCGCAGAGCTTGCAGGCGATGCAGCCCACCTCGCAGATGTCCTTGGTCTGTTTGCCGCTGTCTTTGGAACTGCAGGATACGTACACCCGGCTCTTGACTGGCGTCATGTCGATGATCCGCTGGGGGCAGGCTTTGGCGCACATGCCGCAGCCCACGCACTTGTCCCGATCGACCAGCGCCACGCCCTTGCAGATATGAATGGCGTCGTATTTGCACACCGGAACGCAGTCGCCGTAGCCGATGCAGCCGAATTTGCAGGCGTTGGGGCCGCCGAAGAATTGCTTGACGGAAGCGCAGGTCTTATAGCCCTGGTATTCCATATCTCTCTTCGTCAAACCGGTCAGACCCGAACACATGACCGTGGCCAGGATGGGATCGGCTGCCGTGGCATCCACGCCCAAAATGGCGCCTACAGCCGTCGCCACAGTGGCGCCGCCCGGAATGCACAGATTAGGCGCCACACCCTTGGGATCGGCGGCCAGAGCGCTGGCGTAATCGTCGCAGCCTGCATAGCCGCAGGCGCCGCAGTTGGCGCCCGGCAGGGCCGCCCGCACGTTTGCCGCCGTTTCGTCCACGGGGACGGCCATGAATTTGGCGGCCAGCGTGAGCATGACGGCTGAAATGAGCCCGATGGCTACTACCAGAAAGACGGGAGTTACAAAAGCTGACATTTCTATACCTCCCTACATTCCGAATATGCCATCGATCATCCCGGAGAAGCCCATGAAGGACAGACTCAGGATCGATGCGGCAACTAAAGTGGAAGCGACGCCCTTGAAGGACTCCGGATAATCATTGTTCTCAATGCGCCCGCGAACGCCCGCGAAGAGGAACATGGCCAGAAGAAAGCCCATGCCTGCCCCAAAGGAGTTCAGCAGCGACTGGAAGAATCCGTAGGATTCGTCGATGTTCAGCACCGTCACCCCCAGCACGCAG
>CAZCTS010000073.1:0-6683 GCA_964501635.1 uncultured Oscillospiraceae bacterium
GTTCCGACGACATCATCGGCGTTTTGTACATGAAGGATTTTATGATCGAAGCCAGAAGGTCCGGCTTCGAAAACGTGGACATCCGTCCTTTGCTCAAGAAGCCGTATTTTGTGCCCGAAAGCAAAAAAATCAACGAGCTGCTCAACGATCTGCAGTTGTCCAAAATGCAGATCGCCATCCTCATCGACGAATACGGAGGGTTTTCCGGTATCGTCACGATCGAAGACATCCTGGAAGAGATCGTGGGCAATATCGAAGACGAGTACGAGGATGACGAGCCGAAAATGGTAGAAGTCTCTCCGGGCAATTATTTGATCGACGGCTTGTTTTACCTGGAAGAACTGGCCGAGGAGACCGGCGTCCGCCTGGAGTCGGAAAACCACGAGACGGTGGGTGGATTCGTGATGGATCTGATGGGCGAAGTGCCTGACGAGGAGACCTCCATCGAGCGGGAGATCCTCTACAAAAATTGCATTTTCCGCATTCTGTCGGTTCGCGACCGGCGCATCGAAAAAGTTGCCCTTACTGTGCTGGAAAAAGAGCCGGATTCAGAAGATGAGCGCGTATCATAAACGAAGGCCGGGAATTGTTGCCAGCGGGATTCGTTGTAATCCCGCTCTTTTTCTGTTAAAATACCGATAGGCCATCGGAGACTGGAGAAGCGGAGTGAGCGAAAAACAGGATACAGAAAGAGTTCCGGAAGAGGTGATCGCCGTCTGTGCCATGAACGCAGTTCTGAAGACAGACGGGGTTTTCGGTTTGGCCACCGGTTTGGCGGAAAGTCTTTCGAAGAATCTGCTGGGCCGAAGCCCGCTCACAAAAGGGATCCATATTTCAGAAGATAAAGAAGGCTTGATCATCGACGTCTTCGTCAATGTCCGCTATAACACCAAAATTCCGGCGGTGGCCTGGGATATCCAGGAAAACGTCAAAGATGAAGTGGAAGAAATGACCCAAATGAACGTATATAGAGTCAACATCCATGTGCAGGGAGTCGGCTTCGACACAGAGGAAAACCCGGAGGAACAGCCATGAGACGCACCGAAGCCAGAGAACTCCTGATGCAAATGCTTTTTCAAATGGAAGCCCAAAACGATTTCAGCCAAAAGGCATGCGACGCCTTTGCTGAAATTTATATGGAAGAATCTTCCCAAATGCCTTATTTTACAAAAGTATACGAATGCTTTGCCGCCCACCGGAAAGAGATCGACGCTCGCCTGAACCAGGCTGCGGAAAGCTGGAAGACCACGCGGATGGCACGGGTGGATCTGGCAGTCCTGCGCTTGTGCGCCGCGGAGATCCTTTTTATGGACGAACCGGATATCCCCCAGGCTGCTTCGATCAACGAAGCGGTGGACCTGGCTAAAAAATTCGGTGGAGAAGAGTCGGGCAAATTTGTGAACGGGATCCTGGGGAAGCTGGCCGGAGAAAAAGGCTGCTGATATGTATTATCTTGGCCTGGACACCAGCAATTACACCACCTCCGCAGCCCTGGTGAACGGGGAGGACATCTTGTGGGACGAGCGGATCCTCTTGAGAGTCCCCGCGGGAGGGAAGGGCTTGCGTCAATCCGAAGCGCTGTACCAGCACTGGCGGAATTTGCCTCTGGTGCTGTCGGGCGTTCTTGAACAGTACGCTCCCCGGATTGCAGCCGTCTGTGTGAGCAACGCGCCAAGACCTTCAGCGGATTCCTATATGCCCGTGTTCAATGCCGGACTTTCTGTGGGACGGATCCTGGCGTCTGCGCTCAACATTCCTTTGCATCAGACAAGCCATCAGGAAGGACATTTCATGGCCGGCGCCCTGGGGACCTCGATCGATTTTGAGCGGCCTCTCCTGGCAGCCCATCTGTCCGGAGGCACCCTGGAGTTTGTTCGGATCCAAAAGGATCGCTACGAGAAAGTGGGCGGCACGCTGGATATTTCCTACGGGCAACTCCTGGACCGCAGCGGTGTGCTTCTGGGCCTTGATTTCCCTGCGGGAGAGGCTTTGGACAAGCTGGTCGACACCAACATCCTCAAAGAGGTCCCCAACCCTCTGGGGCCCGTTTTTCGAAGAGACGCCTGGATGAATCTGTCGGGCACGGAAACCCAGCTGATCAAACTGGCAGAAAGCTTCGGACCCGCTGAACTGGCTTCGTTTCTCTTCCAACGCTTAACCGAAAGTCTGATCGCCGTCCTGGAATACCTGAAATCCAGTCTGTCGATCGAGCAGGTATTGGTCACCGGGGGTGTGGCCGCAAGCCATACGATACGGTTCCTCTGCAAGGACAGAGACTATCGATTCGCATCGCCGGCGCTGTGTGGGGATAATGCTGTAGGTGTCGCGCTTCTGAAAGGACGGCCGCTTTGCCCATTAAGCCATTAAGTGTTTCACAAATCAATAGTTACATAAAACGGATTCTGGCAACTGACCCGATCCTGAACAATGTCACCGTCACGGGAGAGATCTCCAATCTTGTCCATCACAGCAGCGGCCACTGCTATTTCGCTTTGAAAGACGAGAAAAGCCGCCTGAGTTGTTTTTTGCCGGCGGAACGTTTGGAGCGGCTTCGCTATGCCATCAGCGACGGCATGCAAGTGGTGGCCTCCGGCAATCTTTCGGTGTACGAGCGGGGCGGGACCTATTCCCTGAACATCCGGGAGCTGGACCCTGCGGGGGAGGGCGCCCTGAATCTGGCCTTCGAGAACTTGAAGAAGCAGCTGGAAAAAGAAGGTTTGTTCGATAAGGCCCGCAAGAAACCGCTGCCCTTGTTTCCCTCCCGCATCGCTGTGATCACATCGCCTACGGGTGCGGCGATCAGAGATGTGATCGCCACCGTGCGCAGAAGAAATCCGCTGGTGGATCTGCGGATCTATCCCTGTCTGGTGCAAGGCGCCGAGGCGGCTCCTTCCATCGTAGCCGCGCTGCAGGCAGCCAATGCTCATCGAAGCGATCTGGATCTGATTATTTTAGGACGGGGGGGCGGTTCGCTGGAGGACTTGTGGCCCTTCAATGAGGAGTCGGTGGCAAGAGCTGTGGCCCATTCGGTTTTGCCCGTCATCTCCGCGGTGGGGCACGAGACCGATACGGTGATCAGCGACTACGCGGCGGATCTGCGGGCGGCCACGCCCACAGCGGCAGCGGAAAGGGCAGTGCCCGACATTGCCGTGTCGGTCCGTTTTCTTCGGGAGCACTCGCCCGGCATTTTATACAGATCTCTGACCGATCGCTTGCAGGACAGCTTTTCACAGCTGCTGCGCCTGAAAGACCGCTCAGACGAGAAAATGCATGCCGCCTTGGAGCGAGCGGATCAAAAAATCCAATGGCTGGCCCTGCGGCTCGAACTGCTGAACCCTATGAATATACTAAAACGCGGCTACGCGATCCTGCAGACAGACCAGGGAGCCTGGGTGGGCAGCGCGGCAAAGCTCTCCGTCGGCCAGCGGCTGACGCTCCGGCTGCGAGACGGAAACGCATTTTGTACCGTGGAGGAAGTGGAGGTGAACCATGAGAGCCCCGTCTAAAGAATTTCGCTTCGAAGAAGCGCTCCATAAACTGGAAGAATGCGTGGAAAAACTGGATTCCCAGGACACAACACTGGAAGAGAGCATCGCTTTGTACGAGCAATGCGTCCTTTATCACCGGCTCTGCAGCGAAATGCTGGAGAAAGCCAGGCAGCGAGTGGAGATCTATCGACCCGAAACCGATAGCATCGAAGAATTTGGAGGGGAAAAATGAATCATCCCGAATACAACCGCCTGAAAGATATGGTGGAACTGCACATCCTGGACTTCCTGCCGGAAATCGATTCCAAGAGCATGACCCTGTACGAGGCGATGAGATACAGCCTCACTGCGGGGGGCAAGCGGCTTCGTTCCGTCCTCCTGCTGGCCGGCTGCGAATTCTGCGGCGAAAAGGCGGAGATCGGACTGCCCTATGCCTGCGCACTTGAATATATCCAGACCTACTCCCTGATCCACGACGACTTGCCGGCCATGGACAACGACGATCTTCGGCGGGGGATGCCCACAAACCACAAAGTCTACGGCGAGGACATCGCCATCCTGGCCGGAGACGGCCTCCTGTCCGCCTCCTTCGAAATCATGACCAAAGACATGCTTTTGTATCTTGACGACCCTAAAATATTGAAAAGAAGAGTGCGCGCCGCTTTCGAAATTTCCAAGGGGATCGGCTGCAGAGGCATGGTGGCGGGACAGGTCGCCGACGTGGAGTCCGCAAACCGGCAGTGCTCCACGGAAATGCTGGACTACATCCACCTGAACAAAACGGCCTCGTTCATCAAGTCATCAGCCCTGGCGGGCTGCTACCTGGCAGGGGCGGATAAAGACCGCTGCAACGATGTGGCGGTGTTCGGAGAATCCCTGGGGCTGGCTTTCCAGATCGTCAACGATCTGCAGGACATCACCGGCGACGCCAGGCAATTGGGAAAAAACACCGGCGAGGATCAAAAGGCGATGAAATGCACCTATCCACTGCTGTTCGGCGTGGACGTATCCAAAGAAAAAGCCCGGGAGCATTTGGCTCGAGCCCGGGAATCCGTATCCAAATACTACGATGAGGCAGAGGTCTTCAACGCAGTGATCGACTATTTGGCCAAGCCTCTGAAATGAGAGAATGCATATGAACCTTCCTTTTAAAATGCCTGTGCAAAGAGAACAGCTGAAAGATATGTCCGTCAAGGAGCTGGAACTCCTGGCCGTGGGGATCCGCGAAGAATTGATCCGGACCGTATCCGCTACCGGGGGCCATTTCGCCTCTAATTTGGGCGTGGTGGAGCTGACCCTTGCTCTGGAAAAAGCTTTTGACAGTCCCCAGGACAAAATCATCTGGGATGTGGGGCATCAAACCTATGTGCACAAGATGCTCACAGGCCGCTGGGACGAGATGAAAACCTTGCGGCAGCTGGACGGGATCAGCGGCTTTCCCAAGCGCTCGGAAAGCCCCCACGACACTTACGATTCGGGGCACAGCGGAACCTCCATCTCCGCCGCTTTGGGCTATGCGAAAGCCCGGGATCTGGCGGGTCTCCAATATGCCTGCGTCGCCGTGATCGGGGACGGGTCTTTGACCGCCGGCGTGGCCTACGAAGCCCTGAATGCGGCCGGCATCCAGAAAACGCCCCTGATCGTGGTGCTCAACGACAACGAAATGTCGATCTCCAGGAATGTGGGGGGCATTTCCAAGCACCTGCAGAACCTTCGCACTTCCTCTTCCTACCTCAGTTTCAAAAACAAGCTCAAGCGGAGGCTGGAATCTGCCCCGAAGCTGGGCAGAGAACTGGAGCGGATCCGGGATTCCATCAAATACGCCCTGATGCCGGCCGCCATCTTCGAAGAGCTGGGATTCAAATACTTCGGACCCATCGACGGCCACGATATCCAGGAGCTGACGGAAGCCATGGAAGCCGCCAAATCCCTGAAAAGACCCGTGTTGCTCCACGTGGTGACCGTGAAGGGGAAAGGCTACCGCAACGCCGAAAAAAATCCGGATCTCTATCACGGAACGGGACCCTTCGACCCGGAGACGGGCATTGCGCTGTCTTCGGCCTCGAAAGAAACCTACACCGACATTTTTGGAAAGACACTGCTGCAGATGGCAGCGGAGGACGAGCGGATCGTGGCCATCACCGCAGCCATGACCGACGGCACGGGCCTGCGAGAAATGCGCAGGAGATTTCCGGACCGGGTGGTGGATGCGGGCATTGCCGAGCAGCATGCGGTATCCTTTGCCGCCGGCTTGGCGCTGAACGGCATACTGCCTGTGGTGGCAATGTATTCCACTTTTTTACAGAGAGCCTACGATCAGGTGCTGATGGAGGTATGTCTTCAGAACCTGCCTGTGATCTTCGCGGTGGACCGGGCCGGGATCTCCGGTCCCGACGGGGAGACCCATCAGGGGCAGTTCGATCTGGCCTACCTGTCCACCATGCCCAACATGACCGTTCTGGCGCCGAAGGACGGCCCGGAGCTCCAGGAGATGCTCCGCTTTGCGCTCACACTGGGCACCCCCTGCGCGGTGCGATTTCCCAAGGGCGCTGCCAGCGATTTGTCGGAGTGGGGAAGGACCCCCATGGATGGTCGTTTTGAAAGGATCCTGGCCGGAGAAGGGAACGCTTTTGTTTCTGTGGGCAGCCTCTGCGAAACAGCGCTGGAAGTGCATCAGAGCTTGTCAGAAAAGGGGATCGACAGCGCCGTCTACAACCTCCGCTGCGTCAAACCTCTGGATGCGGAAGCGCTGCGAAACGAACTGAGCCGATACAGCCGGATCATCACGCTGGAAGACGGTTCCGCCACGGGTGGAGCCGGCGCTCAAATCGCTTCGATCCTAGGCAGGGATCCCGGCCAAGGACTGATCCTGAACCTGGGCTGGCCCGACCGCTTCATCCCCCACGGGACGATCGGAGAGCTGAAAGCCCGATACGAGCTGGACGCAGCGGCCCTGGAAAAGAAGGCGGAGGCATTCTTTGAAGACAAGGCTTGATGTCCTCCTGGCGGAAAGAGATTTGTTCCCTTCCAGAGAAAAAGCAAGATCAGCCGTCATGGCCGGCCTCGTCTGGGTAGACGGCTTGCGCTGCGACAAAGCGGGAACACCGGTGGACCCTTCGGCCAGCATAGAAATCCGCGGAGACCAGTGTCCCTATGTCAGCCGGGGAGGAACGAAGCTGGAGAAGGCTCTGTCGG
>CAZCTS010000074.1:0-6614 GCA_964501635.1 uncultured Oscillospiraceae bacterium
TTCGGGCGGCTTTTTCAATGAAGGGTAAAGCGGTTTTTGTCAAACTCCAGCAGTCCTTCTTTATGAAGCTTCGACAGCTCGCTGGACATGGCGCTGCGGTCCACGGCCAGGTAGTCGGCCAGCTGCTGGCGGTTGAAGGGGATCTCAAAAGTGCTGCTGCCGGATTGAATGGATTGAGTGGACAGATACGACAGGAGCTTGTTGCGGGTGCTGCGCTGGGCCATGTGCTCCAGCTTGCCGGTGAGCATCAGGTTCTTAAAGGCCAGGATCTCGGTCAGATTGCGGATCAGAGTCTGGTGAAAGGCGCAGGAATGGGAGCAGGTTCGAAGGATGTGGCTGGCGTTCATCAGGAGCACAGTGCAGTCAGACAGGGCGACGGCGTTCACGGCGAGTGGCACGCTGGCTGTCAGGGCGTAGGTTTCCGCAAAGATCTGGCCGGGGCGGATCTCCACAAGGATCGTCTGGTTGCCCCAATAATCTTCGGTATTGATATGGATACTGCCCTCTAAAAGCATCGCCAGGGGGACTGCCACATCGCCTATCCGGTTGACATAATCTCCTTTTCGATAGGATTTCCGAATCGCGCTGAGGCACTGGAGCATCCCGGGGATGTCGCAGGAGTCGATGTCCTTAAATAAAGCAGATTCTGCGATCACCGAATCGTACAGATCCATTCTTCCCTCCACGTTGCATTTCCAACAAACGAATTGAAATCATTATAGTACACTCAACATAAAAAGTCACGGAGGTACGGAATCATGGAAAGAAAAATCATCAAGATCGACAAAAATCTTTGCAACGGATGCGGACTGTGCGCAGCGGCCTGTCACGAAGGAGCCATCGGAATGGTGGAAGGCAAAGCCGTCCTGCTGCGGGACGACTACTGCGACGGGCTGGGGAACTGTCTGCCGGTCTGTCCCACCGGCGCCATTTCCTTCGAAGTAAGAGAAGCAGCGGCCTTCGACGAAGCAGCGGTCAATGCGGGCAAAAAAACGGCGGAGAGCGCCCCTATGCCTTGCGGATGCCCCGGCAGCGCCGCCAGAGGCTTTTTCCCGGGACCCGGATCCTGCTGTAGCGGCGAGAAGACCAGCGGCGGACCTTCGGCCGGCAGCGGATCTTCGGCCAGCCAGCTGCGCCAGTGGCCGGTCCAGATCAAGCTGGCTCCGGTGAACGCCCCCTATTTCCAGGGCGCTCATCTGCTCATCGCGGCGGATTGCTCCGCCTATGCTTATGGGGATTTCCACGATCGCTTCATCCGCAACCGGGTGGTGCTGATCGGCTGTCCCAAGCTGGACGCGGGCGATTATTCGGAGAAGCTGAGCGAGATCATCCGGCAGAACGACATCAAGAGCGTCACCATCGTCCGCATGGAGGTCCCCTGCTGCGGCGGGCTGGAATACGCCGGCAAAAAAGCCCTGCAGGACAGCGGAAAATTCATCCCCTGGCAGGTGGTGACCCTTTCAGCGGAAGGGGAGATCCTGGAATAAGACCCTGCGCTCCGGAGAAACCCGGAGCGCTTTCTTTTTTTGAGAGATTATGTCATAATGATTTTGTTATAATAGTTTGCCGGAGGATCGAAGGCCCGGTAGCGCATAAAATCAAAGGAGATCTCATGAGCGTCAAGGAACAACTGCGGAATTTGCCCAAGGTGGACGAACTTCTGAAACGGAGCGACGTGGAAAGCTGGATGCAGTACACAGTCCGGGAAGTGGTGGTGGACGCCCTGCGCCAGGCTTTGGACGAGACGCGCGCGCAGCTCCTGGCCGGGGAAGAAGCCGACTGCGGTCCGGATGCCCTGGCCTCCCTGGCCCGGCATATACTTCTGGAGGCGGACCGGCGAAGCCTTCGCCCGGTCATCAATGCCACCGGCATTCTGCTGCACACCAATCTGGGCCGGGCCAGGCTGGCCGATTCGGCCACCGATCGGGTGGCCGAGACCGCCAGAGGGTATTCCACCCTCGAATACGATCTGAAAACCGGGCAGAGGGGAAGCCGCCACGACCACGTGAGCGGCCTGATCGCCCGCATCACCGGCGCCGAGGCGGCCATGGTGGTCAACAACAATGCCGCCGCCACGCTCCTGTGCCTGATGGCCCTGGCGAAGGACAAAGAAGTAGTGGTCTCCCGGGGCGAGCTGGTAGAGATCGGAGGGTCCTTCCGGATCCCCGAGATCATGGCCCTGGGGGGGACGGTCCTCCGGGAGGTGGGCAGCACCAACAAGACCCACCCCAAAGACTACGAACAGGCCATCAACGAAAAAACCGGCGCGCTGCTCAAAGTCCACACCAGCAACTACAGGATCATCGGGTTTACCGAAGAGGTCGGTGTGGCGGCGCTGTCGGAAATAGCGCACTTGAGGGGATTGCCGATGATCCACGATCTGGGGAGCGGGCTTTTGGTGGATCTCCCGGAATACGGTCTGGACGAGCCGACGGTGGGGAGATCCCTTGCCGAGGGCGCCGACGTGGTGCTGTTCAGCGGCGATAAATTGCTGGGAGGCCCCCAGGCGGGGATCCTGGTGGGGAAGCGGAAATATATCGAAATAATGAAAAGTCACCCCCTGGCCAGAGCGGTCCGGGTGGACAAGATGACCCTGGCCGGCTTGGAAGAGACTTTTCGCCTGTACCGGGATCCGAAGCAGGCCTGCCGGGACGTTCCGGTCCTGTCCATGATCACGGCGTCCCTGACCGATCTGGAGAAGAAAGCGGAATCCATGATCGCCCGATTGTCCTGCTGCCGGAATGTGGAATTTTCGCTGCGCCGGGAAGTGGCCCGGATCGGCGGAGGCTCTGCCCCCATGCTGGACCTGCCAACGATCGCAGTCGGGATCAAACCCCTGGACCGCAGCGCGTCGGACTTGGAAAAGCAGCTTCGGGACCGGGAATATCCGATCATCGCCCGGATCAGCGAAGGACATGTCTTGCTGGATATGCGGACGACCAGCGAGCCGGAGATCGATCCGGTCGTAAAAGTGCTTCTTGAATTGTTCGCCTGATTCCTGTAGAATGTGCCTTGTTACGGGAACAGATGGGTGCTGGTGTGCCTTGCGGTCTTCAAAACCGTTGCGAGGGGTTAGGAGCCTCTCGGGTGAGTTCGATTCTCACATGTTCCCGCCAGAAGCAAGCCAAGCGTTTGGTATCGCCTATCACGATGCCAGGCGCTCATTTTTCATCATCCCGCAAACGTCAGAAAACAGGAAACACATGAAATACCACATCGGCATCGACATCGGTTCCACCAGCGCCAAGACCGTGGTGACAGATTCCAGCCAGCAGATCGTCCATCGCTTTCTCCAGCCCACGGGGTGGAGCAGCGCCGACACAGCCCGGGACATTCAAGGGCGCTTGATCGAAGAGGGGATCGATCCGGAGCGCTGGGTCTGCATCGCCACCGGCTATGGCCGCATCGCCGTGCCCTATGCCCGCAAGTGCATCACGGAGATCACCTGTCACGGCTCGGGCGCCTGCGCCATTTTTGATCAAAGCGACTTGTCGGTCATCGATATCGGGGGCCAGGACACGAAGATCATCCGCATGATCAACGGCGCGGTGAGCGATTTTATCATGAACGACAAATGCTCCGCCGGCACAGGGCGGTTTCTGGAGATCATGGCCAACACGCTGGGCGTGGGGCTTGAGGAGCTGACGGAGCTGGCCGCTAAAGGCGGAGGCACCACCATCAGCTCCATGTGCACGGTGTTTGCCGAATCCGAGGTGATCAGTCTGATCGGCCGGGGTGAAAAAAAGGAGAACATCGCCTATGCGGCAGTGGACTCCATCGTTAAAAAGGTAGTCTCCCAAGTGGGAAGACTGGAGCCGGGCTCTTCGGCGATCTGCCTGACCGGCGGCTTGTGCGACAGCGCCTATATTCGGCAGGCCCTGTCCAAAGAGCTGAACGCGCAAGTGATCTCCCATCCGGACGGCCGCTATGCCGGCGCCCTGGGCGCCGCCTTGTTTGCCGCAAAATACGAAGGAGAAGCATAAATGGAAAATCAGCTGCCTGTAGAATTTGACACCTTCAACGAGGCCAGACAAAACGGATTTCTTCGGGTGAAGGGGATCAAGGAAAGCGGCGGATTGGTGGCAGGCGTGTTCTGTACCTTCACGCCTCTTGAAATTATGGACGCTGCGGGCATCATTCCCGTCGGCCTTTGCGGCATGAACGACGAGACCATCCCCGCCGCCGAATCCCACCTGCCGAAAAACCTGTGTCCGCTGATCAAATCCAGCTATGGATTCGCCTTGACCGACAAATGCCCGTATACATACTTCGCAGACCTGATCGTGGGAGAGACGACCTGCGACGGAAAAAAGAAGATGTACGAATTGCTGGGAAAGCTGAAAGAGACCTACATCCTCCAGCTGCCCCAGCGCTATGACGAAGAAGCCTTGGATTACTGGACCGGAGAGATCCGAAGGTTCCGGGCATTTCTGGAAGAAAAATTCAACATCCGAATCGCGGACGAACAAATTCGGGCGGCTGCCGTCCGGCGGAACGCGGAGCGCCTGGCCAAATGCCAGCTGATGGAAATGCAGAAGCTGACGCCGCCTCCCATGACCGGATATCAGCTTTATAAAACCCTGGAGGGCTCCGGTTTCATTTTCGACCGGCAGGGCGTCATCGATCTTCTGACCGATCTGAAAAACAAGACGATGATGGCCTACGAATCCGGCGTCCGGCCCGTTAAAAAAGACGCCAAGAGGATCCTGGTCACCGGCTGTCCCATGGGCGGGGTGCTGGACAAGACCGTCAAGGCGATCGAGGAGCGGGGCGGGGCTGTGGTCTGCTTCGAAAACTGCACAGGGATCAAGGCCTCCGCCACCATGGTGGACACGCAAGCCGACGATATCATCCGGGCGGTGGCCGACCGCTATCTGCAGATCGGCTGCTCGGTCATGACGCCCAACACCAGGCGAACGGAGATGCTCAAGGAACTGGTGAAAGACTATGGCGCCCAGGGGGTGATCGAGATCGATCTTCAGGCTTGCACGCCTTACGCGGTGGAGGCCCTGACCATCCGCAGGCTGATCGGCGAGCAAGGCATTCCCTATATGATGCTGGAAACCGATTACGGCAAGGCCGACAGCGGCCAGATCTCCACCAGGATCGAAGCATTTTTGGAAATGTTGTAGTTGTTGAAAGAAGGAGAATGAGATGTCGAAGATCCAAATCGACGCCATTGGCGACGCCTGCCCGATCCCCGTGGTCAAGACCATGAAAGCTCTGGGGGAAATGCAGGAGGGCGGGTCCCTGGAAGTGCTGGTGGACAACGAGACCGCAGTTCAAAACGTGATGAAATTCCTCTCGGGAAAAGGCTTTAAACCGGTCAGCGAAAAGCTGGGCGAGAAGCGCTTTGCGATCCGCGCGGAGGCGGCGATCGCGGCGGGATCGGTTTCCGAAGCGGAAGAAGCGCGCTGCGTCCCTGATGCCCGGGGTCCTTGGGTAGTGGCTTTTGAAAGTGACTGCATGGGCCGTGGAGATGATGAGCTTGGGAAAATTCTGATGAAGGGCTTTATTTTTGCCCTTTCCCAACTGGAACGTCTGCCGAAGGCCTTGCTGTTCTACAACGGCGGCGCCAGGCTTACTGTAGAGGGATCCGCTTCGCTGGAAGACATCAGGAGTCTGGAAGCGCAGGGAGTGGAGGTGCTCACCTGCGGCACCTGCCTTAATTTTTACGGGTTGACGGATAAATTGGCGGTGGGCGGCGTCTCCAACATGTACACCATCCTGGAGACCCTCAGCGACGCGGGCAAAGTGATCAAGCCATGATCTACCTGGACAACGCGGCGACGACGCTGCACAAGCCAAAGCAGGTGATCGATGCGGTGGCCGAAGCCATGGGCACCCTGGCCAATTCGGGACGGGGCACCAACAGCGGGGCCCTCAAGGCCTCCCGCGCCGTATACGAAGCCCGGGTCAAAATTGCCGAACTGCTGGGCTGCCCCAAGGCGGACCGGGTGGTTTTCACCTGCAATTCCACAGAGGCATTGAATGTGGCCATCAACGGGACCTTGGGATCCGGCGACCATGTGGTCACCACGGATCTGGAGCACAATTCGGTCCTGCGGCCGCTGTACCGGCTGGAATCGGAGCAGGGCGTTCAGCTGAGCTTCGTGCCTGCAGATCAGAAGGGAAATATCTCTTATGAGGATTTTGAAGCGCTGATCCGTCCCAACACCAAAGCCATCGTCTGCAACCACGCCTCCAATCTGACCGGAACGCTGGTGGATATCGGCCGGATCGGGACCATGGCCCGCCGCCGGGGCCTGCTTTTTATCGTGGACGCTTCCCAGACCGCGGGTTGTGTTCCGGTGGACATGGACCGCATGAATGTGGATATTCTGTGCTTTACCGGCCACAAGGGCATGATGGGCCCGCAGGGCACCGGAGGCCTGTGCGTCCGGGAGGGGGTGGAGATCCGTCCCTTGAAAGTCGGCGGCACCGGCGTGCAATCCTACAATAAATATCAACCTGTGGAATATCCCACGCGGCTGGAAGCCGGAACCCTGAACAGCCACGGCATCGCCGGACTCTCCGCCGCAGTGGATTTCATCCGGGCCACGGGCATCGATGTGCTGGCTGCGAAGGAAGCCGGCTTGATGCGGCGGTTTTAC
>CAZCTS010000075.1:0-6563 GCA_964501635.1 uncultured Oscillospiraceae bacterium
TTTGCTTTCGTTTTCTCATAACCTTGATCCCTTTCATTGCGGATATCTATATTTTTATTATACATTTTTTATTAAAAATAGCGAATCTCAGCCGCTTGTCATGATAGAATATTGAACGGAGGTACCCGTCATGAAAAAGACATCCAAGGCCCCCAGGGCCCCTTCCTATCCGAAAAACACACCGGTGCGAAGCCAGGTCAACCGAAGGAAGCTGCGCCAGAGCAAGACCGGCGGCGCCGCGAAAGAACAGAGCCAGTCCATATTGTCCTGGGTATTGGACTTTTTTAAACGATAAAGGAGAGATCGTATGAACGTTCAGGCACAAGACTACCCCTTCCCTTCCAGAAGAAGCATGGTCTATGCTGCAAACGGCATGGTCTGCACTTCGCAGCCTCTGGCGGCCGGTGCCGGACTCGATGTGTTGAAGAGAGGCGGAAACGCCATCGACGCCGCTGTAGCGACCGCCGCCTGCATGACCGTGGTGGAGCCTACGTCCAACGGCATCGGCAGCGACGCGTTTGCCCTCGTGTGGATCGAAAAAGAAAAAAAACTTTATGGACTCAATGCCAGCGGGAAAGCGCCCATGGGCGCCGACGCCCAGCAGATCCGGGATATGGGTTATACTGAAATGCCCCTGAGCGGTTGGCACACGGTGATGGTGCCCGGCGCCCCTTCAGCCTGGGCTGAAATGGCGAGCCGCTTCGGACTCCTTTCCCTGAGCGATTCTTTTCGGGCTGCCATCGACTATGCGGAGAAGGGCTATCCCCTCTCTCCGATCGTCAGCAGACTGTGGGAAAAGGAATTCCATCGACTCCGCGCGGAGCTCCAGGATCCCAGAGTTCAGGCCCACAGCGACGGGTTCAGGGAACTGTTCCGCGTCTTTATGCCAAAAGGCCGGGCGCCCTGGGCCGGTGAAATGTGGCATTCCCCGGACCACGCAAAAACCCTGCGGCTGATCGCAAAGACCGGGGGGGAGGCGTTCTACCGGGGCGAACTGGCCGAAAAAATCGATGATTTTTCCCGAAAGACCGGCGGAGCCCTCCGCAAGAGCGATCTGGCGGATTACCGCTGCAGCTGGGTGGAACCGGTCTCGGTGGATTACAAGGGTCATACAGTCTGGGAGATCCCGCCCAACGGAGACGGCATCATCGTGCTGATGGCGATGAACATTTTAAAGAATTTTCGTCTGGAAGAAGGCGCATTCGGCAGCGCCGACACGCTCCACAAGCAGATGGAAGCCATCAAGCTGGCCTATGCGGACGGCAATCGCTACATCGCGGACCCGGACTATATGAAGGTTTCCGTGGACGAACTGCTTTCGGAGGACTATGCGTCCCAAAGGGCGGCGCTGATCGGCGAACGGGCGGCGCCCGCCGCGCCGGGCAAACCCGGCAGAGGCGGCACGATTTATCTGTGCACCGCAGACAAAGAAGGCAACATGGTCTCCTATATCCAGAGCAACTACTGGAACTTCGGGTCGGGCCTGGTGGTGCCGGGCACGGGAATTTCTCTGCAGAACCGGGGAACGAATTTCTCGCTGGACCCTGAAAGTGAAAACTGCATGGCGCCGGGTAAAAAGGCCTTCCACACCATCATCCCCGGCTTCCTTACGAAAGACGGCCGTGCTGTTGGGCCCTTCGGCGTCATGGGCGGCTTTATGCAGCCCCAGGGCCAGATGCAGGTCCTGTGCAATGTGCTGGACTTCGGCATGAATCCCCAGTCGGCCCTGGACGCGCCCCGCTTCCAGTGGACCGAAGGATTCAAGTACGAAATCGAAGACGATTTTTCACCGGAAGTGATCCAGGCCCTTCGGGCTAAGGGACACGAGATCGAATTGTTCAAGGACCGGATGAGCTTTGGCCGGGGCCAGATCATCTGGAAAACGGACGAAGGGATCTACGGCGGCGCCACGGAGCCCCGGGCGGACGGAACGGTTGCCGCCTGGTGAGGGGGAGAGCGAAATGAAGGAATGCAGAGTGGCCCTGTGCCAGAATCATATCACGAACGATAAAGAACAGACCGTCAGAGAAGCCTTGGAGCAAGTCCGACGGGCGGCTGCGGAGGGGGCGCAGCTGGTGGCCCTTCCGGAGATGTTCGTTTGCCCCTACACCGGCAGATCCATGCGGGCCAGCCGGGAACCACTTTTTGGGCCCACCGCGGAGGCCTTGTCGACCTGCGCCGCCCAGAACGGGATCTATTTGATCGGGGGATCCTTCCCCGAAGAGACGCCTGAAGGCTTATACAACACCTGCATGGTGTTCGACCCGGCCGGCGATCACATCGGGACCCACCGGAAAGCCCACCTCTTCGATGTGGATATTCCGGGGAAAATCTCCTACAAAGAGTCCGACACCTTTCTGGCGGGGGATTCTGTTTGCATCGTGGAAACGGATTTCGCCAAAATCGGCATCGGCATCTGCTTCGATATCCGTTTTCCCGAATACTTCAGAAAGCTTGCGCTGGCCGGATGCGAAGTGCTGGTGGTCCCCGCCAGCTTCGGCAGAGCCACCGGAGAGGCCCATTGGATGCTCTCCCTGCGCATGAGGGCCATCGACAATCAATGCTACATGCTGGGCGTGTCGCCGGCGCCCAATCCGGAGCTGCCTTACCAAGCTTACGGGCATACTGCGATCTGCGACCCCTGGGGCGAAGTGCAAGGAGAACTGGATACGAGCCCGGCGACGCTGACGGGCCGGCTGGATCCGGATCGCCTGGCGCAGATTCGAAGGGAATTTCCCCTGCTGAAGGCCAGACGGCCTCAGTTGTACGACTAGACGCATTCCGGAACGGAGCGATCGATCAAGAGCGCCAGAGCCAGCATATCGGCGGCCCCTCCCGGACTGATGTTCAAACGGATGCACTCCTGATCCATTTCCAGGAGTGCGTCTTTTCTTTTTGACGCTTCCATCGCCAGAATTTTTTGTGCCGATCCCTGCACATAAGCCAAGGCTTCCGGGCCGCCCCGGTACAGCAGGTTCGTATCGCGGATCTCGGCAAGGATCTCCAGGAACGCTGACTGTTCCTCTCCCCCGCTTTTTGCCAGAGCCAGGGCGCCCTTGCGGGCCGTGGGAAACCCCCTCATCGCCTCTTCCCGGGCTCCGCCCGCCTTATATTTCTGCAAGACGACCTGCCCATGGGAATTGCTGTCCTTCGCCGACGCAAGAGACTGGGTTTCGGCGAGGCCTGCGCTGATTTCAAAGGGATCTCCTCCCCGCATAAAATATGCGCCGACAGCGCACAAAAACAAGCCCATCGCATAAATGGCCCCCTTGTGGGTGTTGACGCCCCCGGTCTCCCCCAGCATGGTTTTTTCGGCCTCCAGACCGGCGCGGATCAGCTCGTCGAGGTTTGGGTCTCCGTGCAAGCCTATCGACGCGCAAAAGCGAAAATAGGGCCCAAGACAGGCTGCGCTCCGGAGAAGCATAGCCAGATCCATATCCCGATGGGCTCCGCTGTTGTTGCCGTCCACCAATCCGGGCTTCGGCGTCAGAAGCGCCTCACGGGTCAGTGCTTCCCCCGCCATCTGGGACAAGCGCTCCGCTGCAAAGTCCTTCATGATCTGCCAGGCCGCCCCCGCCACCGCTTCCAAGCCGTGGGCCCGGCTCCTGGAACAGACCGAAACCGGTCCCCCGCAGATCAGGCAGGTCCTTGAAACGGGCCGGGACAGCTTCTGTCCGTCTGTGTCCAGCACATCCAGATCCAGCAGCCGTCCTGCCGGCGATCCTTCCTCCAGAGCGACCGCTCTTTTCTTGACCGAATCGGCAGGGGCATCCACTGTGAAAAAGGCTTCGGGACCGGTGGCCAGGAAGCGGAGTTCTTCCGCTAAGATCTCCTCATGAAAGGTTTCCCGCAGATCCTTCAGAGCCTGCCGAAAAACAAAATCCACCAAAGGGGTCTGCTTGACCGGGCCGGGAATATTCATCGTGCAGCTCAGCATCGGTTTACGATGTCGACGGATCAGCCGCTGCTGGATGTCTGCCCTGTCCTCCCTGCTTTGTAAAACTTCTTCCAGGGTTATTTCTCGAATGGCCATTCTGCCTCCCCCCTTGAAAAGAAGCCGCAGACCTGCGGTCTGCGGCTCTCTGCGATTCCAAGCTATTCGTCTTCGTCGATCTGTCGGACCACATCGATCACCGTATTGTTCCGGTACAGGACCAGAGCCACGATCTTGTCTTTATATCGGATCGGGTCGGCCTTGCCGACCAGAGCTTCGGCCTTGTCCTTCAACTGTTGGATCGTGCAAATCGGAAGTCCGGCTTCCCGCAGTTTGGCCGCCAAATCCGGGCGATCCGGATGAACGGCGATGCCCTGGTCGGTGACGACCACATCTACAATGGAGCCCGGGGTGACAATGGTGTTCACATTTTGAACGATACTGGGGATCCGTCCGCGGGTCAGCGGGGCAACGACCACGGACAGGCTGGCGCCGTCGGCCGTATCGGGATGGCCGCCGACGGCGCCCCGGATGACGCCGTCGGATCCGGTGAGCACGTTGACGTTGAAGTCCACGTCGATCTCCAGCGCGGACAATACCACGAAATCCAGCTGATTGACCGCCGCCTCGTGGAGATAGCTGGCGTAATAGCAGGCGTCGATCTGTTGGTGAAAGCGATTCTTTTTAAGAGATTCGGCCGCGTCCAGATCGAAGGATTGAACATCCAGGATACGGTCGATCAAACCCTCTTCGTGCATCGCCACGATCTGGCCGGTGATTCCGCCCAGGGCAAAGCGGCACTGCAGGCCCTTTTCCAGCATCTTTTCCCGGATGTAGCGGGCTGTGGCCAGCGATGCGCCTCCGCTGCCCATCTGCATGGAAAATCCGTCATACAAATAACCCGACGCGTCGATCACCGCCGCAGCCGTTTTGGCGATGAGCAATTCTTTCGGATTGGTGGTGAATCTGGTGGCTCCGCCCATGATCCCCTTGGGATCGCCGATGTTGTCGGTCAGGACCACGTAGTCCACATTGGACGAAGGGATCGCATAGGGCGAATTGGGAAACTTGACCAGATTGTTGGTCAAAATCACTACTTTGTCGGCATACTTGGCGTCGACCCGGGCGTAGCCCAGGCTGCCGCAGGAGATGGACTGGTCGGCTTCCCGGCTGTAGCCGTTGGCGTTGCCGTAGGGATCGCAGGAAGGAGCGCCTAAAAAGGCCACGTCGATGTGGAGGTCACCGTTTTCGATGGCGGCGCCCCGGCCGCCGTGGGAGCGGAACACCACTGGAAAATCCATCAATCCCCGGGAGATCTGCTCCGCCAGCTCCCCTCGCAGGCCGCTGGTCTCGATATGGGTGATCACCCCGTTTTGAATGTGTTTGATCAAAGGCGCGTGCACGCCGGAAAGGGAGCTGGCCGCCATGGTCAGATTCCGGAAGCCCATTTCCGCCAGTTTGCCCACCACCAGATTGACGATGTTGTCCCCGTTGCGGAAATGATGGTGGAATGAGATGGTCATGCCGTCCTTGAGCCCGGAGCGGCGGACCGCTTCTTCCAGGCTTTCCACGACTTTGCTTTGCGAAGCGGACCGCTCCACGAAAGTCCCCATGCGCTTTGCTTTTGTTCCTTCGAACACGCCGTGCTGGCTGATCTCATCGATGTGAGGAATGCTGGCGTATATGCGCTTGATGTCTGTCATTTTCTACACCTCCTCCTCTTCGGAGATCTGGCTGACCTCCGCCAGATCCAGCATGCGCTGGGCCCGAAGGACCACGGGCCGGTCGATCATTTTTCCGTTCAGGCTGGCCACGCCGCTGCCCTTGGCGTTGGCTTCCGCTATGGCGGCCATGATCGCGCGGGATTTTTCCAGGTCTTTTTCGCTTGGCATAAATATCTTGTGCAGCGGATCGATCTGGCGGGGATTGATGACGGATTTCCCGTCGAAGCCCAGCTTTTTGATCAGGGTCGCTTCTTCGATAAAGCCCTGCTCGTTGTTCACGTCCGAATAGACCGTATCCAGGGCGTCGATGCCTGCGGACCTGGCCGCATTCAGGATCATGCAGCGGGCGAACAGCAGCTCGATGCCGTCGCTTCGCGTGGTTTTTAAATCGGTGACATAGTCTTCGGCGCCCAACGCGATGCCGATCAGCCGGCCGCTGGCGTGGGCGATCTCCTTGGCGTTCAGCACGCCGTTTGCGCTTTCGATGGCCGCCATCATCCCTGTGGTGCCCACGGGGATGCCGGCTTCCTTTTCGATCCGCTCGATCTCTTTTTCGCAGAAGACCACATCCTCCGCGCTGTCGGTCTTGGGCAGGCGGACCACATGAACGCCGGCCCGCACCACGGCCTCCAGGTCCTGGATGCCCATGCCGCTGTTCAGGTCGTTGATCCGGACCACGATTTCCTTTTTACCGAACTTTAGGGTTTTAAGAGCTTGAAACACCAGAAACCGGGCGGCGTCCTTTTCCGTGATCGCCACGGAGTCCTCCAGGTCGAACATGATGCTGTCCGCCCCGTAGATCCCCGCATCCTTGATCATGCCGGGGTTGTTGCCCGGAACGAACATCATGCTTCTTCTCAAGCGTTTTCGTTCCATCACTTTGCCCCCCAATCATAGCTTTCAGT
>CAZCTS010000076.1:0-6489 GCA_964501635.1 uncultured Oscillospiraceae bacterium
TCTGCGGACAGGCGGCAGTATCCGAAGATCCCAGGGTGAAACTCACCCTGGGATCTGTCAACTGGAAAAATGTGGCCCAAAGCATCGCCAAAAATCCCCTGATCCACGCGGTGCTCCTGGGCCTTCTGGCCAATCGCCTGGGTATCGTTTTGCCCGATTATCTGGAAAAAACCATGGCCGGCGTGGCTGGCGTGGTCACCCCCATGGCCTTTGTGCTGCTGGGGGCCGCTTTCAACCTGTCTTCCGCCATGGAGGACAAGCGCTCCATCGCGCTGGCGTCCCTGATGAAGCTGGTCGTCAACCCGGTCATTTTTCTGATCCTTCCGATCATCTGGGGATGGAACGGCCCCGTGCTGGGCGCCATCCTCATCGCTTTTGGCACCCCCACCGCAGTGTCTTCTTTTCCGATGGCCAAAGCCCTGCGCTGCGACGCGGATCTGGCCGGTGAGATCGTGGTCGCCACCTCCGCGGCCTCCATCCTCACCATTTTTTTATGGATATTTGTACTAAAGCAGATGATGCTGATATAATGCAATAAAGGAGTATGCATTATGGATTACCGGAAAGAATCCCTTCGGCTTCACGGAGAATGGAAAGGCAAGATCCAGATCCTGCCCACCGTGGAGGTCGCGACCAAGGAGGACCTGGCCCTGGCCTACACGCCCGGGGTGGCGGAGCCTTGCCTGGAGATCCAAAAGGATATCG
The DNA here is from genome assembly GCA_964501635.1 of uncultured Oscillospiraceae bacterium. Lineage (GTDB taxonomy): Bacteria > Bacillota > Clostridia > Peptostreptococcales > Anaerovoracaceae > UBA10908. The sequence goes on from CAZCTS010000076.1 coordinate 706, forward strand.
ACAAGAGCTATTTGTACACCCTGCGCCACAACCTGTGCCTGGTGGTGACCGACGGTTCGGCGGTGCTGGGCCTGGGGGACATCGGCCCGGAGGCGGGCATGCCGGTGATGGAGGGCAAGTGCGTCCTTTTTAAAGCCTTCGGCGGTGTGGACGCCTTTCCTTTGTGCATCCGAAGCCACGACGTGGACCGGATCGTGGAGACCATCACCCTGATCGCCGGCAGTTTCGGCGGCATCAACCTGGAAGACATCTCAGCCCCCCGCTGCTTCGAGATCGAAGAAAAGCTCCAGGCGCGGGTGGATATTCCCGTCTTTCACGACGACCAGCACGGAACGGCCATCATCACCCTGGCCGGCCTGCTGAACGCCCTGAAGGTGGTGGGCAAAAAGAAGGAGGCCGTGAAAGTGGTGATCAGCGGCGCCGGCGCCGCCGCCTTGTCCATCGCCGACATTCTGCTGGCCGAAGGATTCGCGGACCTGGTGCTCTGCGACAGCAGGGGCGCTCTGCACGAAGGCCGGGCGGACCTGAATTTTTACAAGCAGGCCATGGCCCGGCGGACCAACCGTCAAGGGCTTCAGGGCGACTTGTCCCAAATGCTGGAGGGAGCCGACGTTTTTATCGGTGTTTCCGCCCCGGGGATCCTGACCCGGGAAGGGGTCCGCAGGATGAATCCCGATGCGATCGTTTTTGCCTGCGCCAACCCGGTGCCGGAGATCGATCCGGAGGAAGCCAGGGCCGGCGGCGCCGCGGTGATCGCCACGGGGCGCAGCGACTACCCCAATCAGATCAACAATGTGCTGGCATTCCCAGGGGTCTTCCGGGGCGCCTTCGACGTGCGGGCCGGCCGGATCAACCGGGAAATGAAACTGGCGGCGGCTTACGCGCTGGCGGAACTGGTTTCTCCGGCGGAACTTTCTGCCGAAAAGATCATCCCCGAGGCTTTCGATCCCCGGGTGGGCAAAGCAGTGGCGGCGGCCGTGTCCCGGGCAGCCAGAGAATCGGGCGTCGCCCGGATATAAAAAGGAGCAGCGAAGATGAAAAAAGACGAGATCAGCGTCAAAGACGTGATTTTCACCGGCCTATGGATCGCCGTGGTGACGGTGGTCACCATGTCGGTGGTGATCCCCATTCCCCTGACCCAGGGCTATGTGAATTTGGGCGACGCGGCGGTCTTTCTGGGCGCGTTCCTCCTGGGCCGCAAAAACGGCGCCATCGCCGCAGGCCTTGGCTCCGGGCTGGCGGACATGATCCTGAGCTACGCTTCCTTTGCGCCGTTCACCTTGGTGATCAAAGCCGCCATGGCCTTTATTTTCGGCACTTTTTTGATCATGTCCGAGGGGAAGGTGAGGCCGGGAAGCAAGAAGGTCCCCTTCTCCAGGGTCCTGGGCATCGCCCTGTCGACCTTCGTGCTGGCCGGCGGGTATTACGGAGCCGAATGGTTCCTGACGGGGAACAAAGTGGCGCCCATCGTGTCGATCCCCTGGAACCTGCTCCAGGGCGCCGTGGGCGGCGGCATCGCGCTGCTGCTGATGGCGGCCATGGGGAGCCTGCGGATGCCGGTCCGGCAAAAAGCGGGAAAGGACGGGCAAAAACAGGCTGAAGCGCCCCCCGAGGCCGGACCAAAGAGAGAACAGGACGGGAACTCCCCGGAGTAGAAGATCCCGGTGCGGCGCAAAGGAGAAGCCATGGAACTGCAGCAAATCATCGATGAAATCGCGCCGGCGGACGCCGGGGCAATGGAAGAGGCGAGCATCCACAACGACAACCTGCTCAAACCCCTGGGGAGCCTGGGCCGCCTGGAAAAAATGGCCATTCGCGTGGCCGGCGTCACCGGACAGGTCTGCAACCGGGTGGAAAAGCGTTGTCTGATCGTGATGGCCGCCGACAACGGCATCTGCGAGGAAGGCGTGGCCGGCACGCCCCAGGAGATGACCCGCTGGCACATCGCCAATATCGCCGGAGGCGTTTCCGGCGTAGGGGTCCTGGCGCGCTACGCCCATGCGGATCTGAAAGTCGTGGACATCGGCATTAAGGGCGATCCGGCCTGCGAGCTGGTGCTGGACCGGAAAGTTCGCAGCGGCACGGCGAATTTTGCCAGGGAGCCGGCCATGAGCCGCCGGGAGGCGGAGGAAGCCATCCTGGCGGGCGTGGACCTGGTCCGGGAAGCCAAGGAGGAAGGATACGAGATCCTGGGCACCGGAGAGATGGGCATCGGCAACACCAGCACCACCAGCGCCTGCGTGATGGCCCTGACGGGCTTGTCCGCCGAGGAAGCGGTGGGCAAGGGCGGCGGTCTTACCGACGCGGGGCTGGAGCATAAAAAGGAAGTGATCCGTGCAGCGCTGGCGCTGCACGACCCGGACTTCGAAGACCCCATCGATGTGCTGTCGAAGGTGGGGGGGCTGGACATCGCCGGCCTGACAGGCTGCTATCTGGGCGCCGCCCGCTACCGTCTGCCCATCCTGATCGACGGCGCCATCTCCGCCCTGGCCGCCCTGATCGCCTTCCGGCTGGCGCCGGCCTGCGCGGACTACATGTTCGCCTCCCACCGCTCCCTGGAGCCATCCTACGGGCGATGCATCCGGGAACTGGGCCTGGCGCCCTGCATCGATCTGGACATGCGCCTGGGGGAGGGTACGGGCTGCGCCCTGGCTTTTCCCATCCTGGGAGCGGCCTGCGCCATGCTGTCGGAGATGCACACTTTCTCCGAAGCCCAGCTGGACCAGACCTACCGCATCGATATCCGGGAGGACCAGGCATGAGCGTCGTCACCCTGATCACCGGCGGCGCCCGGAGCGGCAAGAGCGCCTTTGGCGAAGCGCTGGCCCTGCAGCAGGCAGGACCGGCGGTTTTGTATGTGGCCACGGCAGTGGCCACGGATGCGGACATGGAAGAGCGGATCCGCGCCCACCGGGCTCGGCGCCCCTCAGATTGGACCACGGAGGAGCGGGCGGAGGGTTTTCAGGGACTGGCTGAGACGGAGGGCTTCCGCCGCTGCCGGGCGGTCCTGCTGGACTGCGTCGGCTTTGCCCTGAACAGCGCCTTGTATCACGGATTGTCCGACTGGGACCGCCCTGACGGCGCAGAAGCCTGGAAAATGGAGGCGGCGGTCTCCTCGGATCTTGCCGGCTTGATCGACCTGTGCCGGAAAGAGAGCAAAGAGCTGATCCTGATCACCAACGAGGTGGGAGACGGCCTGGTGCCCCAGACAGCGGTCTCCAGGATCTATCGGGACGCCCTGGGCCGGATCAACTGCCTGATCGCCTCCCTGGCCGACCGGGTGGTCCTTATGACCTGCGGGCTTCCCCTCGAACTGAAGGCGCCCCGATGAAAGCCTTTCTGTTGATGCTTGCCTTCTTTACCCGCCTGCCGGTCCCCCAGGTTCCCTACACGGAAGAGCGCTATGTCAAGGGGATCCCCCTGCTCCCGCTGGTGGGGGCTGTGACGGGCGCGCTTCTTTTGGGCGCATCCTATGCCAGACCCTATCTGCCGGCGTCCCTTTTCGGCGTGCTTCTGTTTCTGCTGTATCTGCTGGTCACCGGCGGGCTCCACCTGGACGGTTTAGCGGACAGCTGCGACGCCCTGTTCAGCGGCCGGGACCGGGAGACCATGCTGGAAATCATGAAGGACAGCCGCAGCGGCAGCTTCGGCGTATTGGGGCTGATCCTTGCTTCCGCATTTTACCTGGCGCTCTTTCCGCAAGCCTCTCCGGCGGCGCTCTTTTTCTTTCCGGTGATCGGCAAGTGCACACCCTCTCTGGCGGTCCAGTTGTCGCCCTATATCCGGCCCGAAGGCATGGCGCGCCTCTTTTCGGCGCATTGTTCCAAGACATGCGCAGCCGCCGGAACGGGCTTGACCCTGCTGGCGATAGGCCTGACGGATCGATCTCTGATCCTTCCGGCTGCTTTCGCTTTGGCTCTTGCCGCGATCCTGACAAAAAAAGTCCAGCGAGCCTTGGACGGGATCACCGGCGATATTTTGGGGATGCTGTGCGAAGCTGCCCAGATCGCATTTTTAGCCTGTATCCCTGTTTTCGAAACATTATCCAAAATATTATTAAAATAGAGAATATTTTCTTGACAAGATCCGTTTTGCAGAATATTCTTTAGCCTGTAATTGAATAGCGAAGCACGTATCGGGCGGTCGTTGGAGGTGTAGCACTGTATATCCTACACTTTTCAAACGGCCGTTTTTGCGTGCTTTCAAATCAGCCAAAGGAGGCGATCGCAATGACCAAGTACATTTTCGTTACAGGAGGCGTGGTTTCCGGACTGGGGAAGGGGATCACTGCCGCGTCTTTGGGCAGACTGCTGAAACAGCGGGGGCTGAGCGTCGCCGCCCAAAAGCTGGATCCCTACATCAATGTGGATCCCGGGACCATGAACCCCTATCAGCACGGCGAAGTCTTCGTCACGGAAGACGGCGCCGAAACCGACCTGGACCTGGGTCATTATGAGCGATTCATGGATGAAAACGTGGACCGCTTCGCCAACCTCACCACCGGCAGCGTCTACCGGGAGGTCTTGAAAAAGGAACGCTCCGGCGTATTCCTGGGACAGACCGTCCAGGTGATCCCCCACATCACCGACGAGATCAAGGCGTTTATCCGGGGCGCCGGGAAAAAGAGCGAAGCCCAGGTGGTGATCACTGAGATCGGCGGCACCGTGGGCGACATTGAAAGCCAGCCTTTCCTGGAGGCGGTCCGTCAGATCCAGCGGGAAGCCGGACCCGGCAACAGCCTGCTGATCCACGTGACGCTGGTGCCCGAGCTGGAGGGGACCGGAGAATATAAATCCAAGCCGACCCAGCACTCTGTCCGGGAGCTTCGGGCTTCGGGCCTGTTCCCGGACATCATCGTCACCCGGTCCAAAGGATGCATTCAGGAGGAGACCGTGGACAAGATCGCGCTTTTCTGCGATGTCAAGCGGGACTGCGTGATCCAGAACATCACGGCAGACAGCTTGTATAAAGTGCCTCTAATGCTGGAATCCCGTGGTTTTTCCCATGTCGTCTGCCGGGAACTGGAGTTGGAAACAGCTCCCTGCGACCTGTCGGAATGGGAAGAGCTCGTCAAGCGAATCGACCGCAGGCAGGGAAAGGTGGTGATCGCCCTGGCGGGGAAATACATCCGCTTACACGACGCGTATTTGTCCGTGGCCGAATCGCTGCAGCACGCCGGGTTTGAAAACGGAACCGAGGTGGAGATCCGCTGGATCGATTCGGAGGAGATCACGGCGGACACGGTGGAGGAGCGCATGAAGGGGGTGGACGGGATCGTGATCCCCGGAGGCTTCGGCAACCGCGGGATCCCGGGAAAGATCGAGGCGGCCCGTTATGCCAGAGAGCATGATATCCCCTATTTGGGTCTCTGCCTGGGCATGCAGGTCGCCTGCATCGAGTTTGCCCGGAACGTGCTGGGCTACCCTCTGGCCAATTCCAGCGAGTTTGACCCGGAAGGTCCTCAGTCCATCATTGCGCTGATGCCCGACCAGAGAGGGAACATCCCCAAAGGCGGCACTATGCGGCTGGGCTCCTATCCCTGCCGCATCGAAAAGGGCAGCAGGATGTACGAAGCCTACGGAGAAGAAGTGATAGGGGAGAGGCATCGCCATCGCTATGAATTCAACAATGATTACCGGGCGGAAGCCCAGGCGGCCGGTCTTCGGATCAGCGGCATGTCTCCGGACGGGCAACTGGTGGAAGCGGTGGAGATCCCGGGCAAACGCTTTTTTGTGGGCGTGCAGTATCACCCGGAATTTAAAAGCAGACCGAACCGGGCGCACC